>JAPPMY010000027.1 GCA_028818855.1 Rhodospirillales bacterium | reverse complement strand
CGATGTAGTCGCCCTCGTGGCAGATCATCAGCGGCCCCGGGATCGAGCCGTTGAAGGAGAGCGTGTTCAGCATGGTGCCGTCGTCGTCGATCTCCCGCTTGTCCTCGGTGGCGGTGAGCTCCACCTCGATGATCTTGGGCCCGTCCGTCACGACCTGCTCGTGCGCGGGCACGTAGGGCGGGGCGACAAGTTCCTGCTTGACCCGCGGGAGGCCGCTCAGGTCCGTCTCGCTGGCAGACGCCACCATGACCGGCGTCGCGGCCGAGGCGGCGCCTAGCGCGCCCCCCATCTTCAGAACGTCGCGCCTGTTCACGTGCAGCATGGCTGGTTCCTCCTCCTCGATTGTTGCCTCAACGCGTGCGTTGGGTGCGCCCGAGCGGGGATCGGCTCCTCAGCCAGCCCATGCGACAGGCCAGGGAGACGATCCCTGGGCACTTAAAGATGTATTTTGAAGATTGGTTCAGTGCCGTCAAGCGAAACCGCCCGTGCGGGCGAGGGTATTGCGCCGGCAGGCGCATGAACGGAATAGCACCGGGAGGTGCATGGGCGGCATTGCGCCGGCAGGCGCATGGATAACATTGCGCCCGGCAGGCAGCGGAACGACAATGCGCCGCATCGGGGCCGCGATGCCGGGGAGGCGAAGGGCGATGAACGAGAGCGCGTCGAGCAACATCACCGTGGGCGCGGAGACGCTCCAGGAACTCTACGTCACCATGCGCCGCATCCGCGCCTTCGAGGAGAAGACCGCCGACCTCTTCCAGGAGGGCGTCGTCAAGGGCACGGCCCACAGCTACAAGGGCGAGGAGGCGATCGCCGCCGGCGTCTGCGAGGCGCTGCGCGACGACGACATCATCGCCTCCTACCACCGCGGCCACGGCCACTGCATCGCCAAGGGCGCGCGCATCGACCGCATGATGGCGGAGCTGATGGGCCGCCAGACCGGCTACTGCCAGGGCCTCGGCGGCTCCATGCACATCGCCGACATGGAGCTCAACATCATGGGGGCCAACGGCATCGTGGGCGCGGCCATGCCGCTCGCCACCGGCGCAGGGCTCGCCGCCAAGCTGCAGGGGACGGACAAGGTGGCGGTCGCCTTCTTCGGCGACGGCGCGTCGAACCAGGGCGTCTTCCACGAATCGCTCAATCTTGCGGCCGTCTGGAAGCTCCCGGTGATCTTCGTCTGCGAGAACAACCAGTACGCGCTCTCGACCTCCTACCGGAACACCACGGCCGTCACCCAGGTCTCGAACCGGGCGGCCTCCTACGAGATCCCCGGCATCACCGTGGACGGCAACGACGGCGTCGAGGTCTACCTCGTGCTGCGCGAAGCGGTGGACCGCGCCAGGGCCGGCGAGGGGCCGACGCTGATCGAGGCGATGACATATCGCCACGGCCAGCACTCGCTCCGCGTCAACCTGCGCGACCCGCGGCCCGAGGACGAGCTGGAATCCTGGATGAACCGCGACCCCATTCACCGCATGGAGGAGCGGCTCACCTCCGAGGGCGGCTTCTCGGAAGCGCAGTTCGACGAGACCACGCAGGCCGTGGAGGAGGAGCTGGAAACCGCCGTCACCTACGGCCGCGAGAGCCCGGAGCCGCCGGTCAACGTGATGCTGGAATCCGTCTACGCCCCCCACGCGGCGCACACCGAGCCGGGGCCCGAGACCGAGCGCATGCTCTCCTACCCCGAGGCGCTCAACGAGGCGCTGGATCAGGAGATGCTGCGCGACGACCGGGTCTTCCTCATGGGCGAGGACGTGGGCGCCACCGGCGGCATCTTCGGCGTCTCCAAGGGGCTGATGGAGCGCTACGGTGCCGAGCGCGTGCGCGACACGCCGATCTCCGAGGCCACCTTCGTCGGCTGCGGCGTCGGCGCCGCCATCGCCGGCATGCGGCCTGTGGTGGAGATCCAGATCTTCGACTTCGTGGCGCTGACCATGGACATGCTGGTCAACCAGGCGGCCAAGTTCCGCTTCATGCTCGGCGGCAAGCCCTCCGTGCCGCTGGTGGTGCGCGGGCCGCAGGGCGGCGGCATCCGGCTCGCGGCCCAGCACAGCCAGAGCCTGGAGGCCTGGTTCACCCACGTGCCGGGGCTGGTGGTGGCGGCGCCGTCCAGCCCTTACGACGCCAAGGGGCTGCTGGTCGCCGCGATCCGCGACGAGAACCCCGTGGTCTTCCTGGAG
Source organism: Rhodospirillales bacterium (assembly GCA_028818855.1). Lineage (GTDB taxonomy): Bacteria > Pseudomonadota > Alphaproteobacteria > UBA828 > UBA828 > WTGU01. The sequence continues at coordinate 60,060 of JAPPMY010000027.1, read as the reverse complement.
CAGAAGCTGCTCTACCTCGGCGGCAACGGCCCGGTGCCGGAGGAGCTTTACGCCATCCCGCTCGGCAAGGCCGACATCAAGCGCGCAGGCACGGACGTGACCGTGGTGGCGACGTCAGCGATGGTGCCGCGCGCGCTCAGCGCAGCCACGGTGCTGGAGCGCGACGGCATCAGCGTCGAGGTCATCGACCCCCGCACCCTGCAGCCGCTGGACGAGGAGACCATTCTCGCCAGCGTGCGCAAGACCAACCGGCTGCTGATCGTGCACGAGGCCTGGGTGCGCGGCGGCTTCGGCGCCGAGGTGGCGGCCATGGTGGTGGACAAGGCCTTCGACTATCTCGACGCCCCCGTCGCCCGCCTCGGCGCCCCCCACACGCCGATGCCCTACAACGACCGCCTGGAGCTGGAGGTCATCCCCTCGCAGGAGCGCATCGTCGACTCGATCCGCGCGCTGCTTTAGCCGCGCGCCGCCGATTCCCACCTCTTTCATTTCCCTCGACGGCGGGCGCTCGCATCACGCGCCCGCGCGCGTGTGGACGCACGACGCTCGCTTGCCTACGCGCTTCGCGCGGCGCGCGGTTGCGCGCTCCGGGCTGCTTCGCAGCCCAGGAGGGCGGACGGGGAACGCTGTCAGCGCCAACCTTTTCTCCCTCTCCTCCCTGGGGAGGAGAGGGCCGGGGTGAGGTGGGGGAGTTTCTGACCCTGCGGTAGTTGAGAACGCCGCCGTCACTCGCCCAGGAGGCCTGCCTCCCTGAGCGAGACGTGGCGGGAGCGGCCGATCACCAGGTGATCGTGGACGGTGACGCCGAGCGTGGCGCCGGCCTTCGCGACCTCCCTGGTCAGCTCGATGTCGGCGCGCGACGGACTCGGGTCGCCCGACGGGTGGTTATGCACCAGGATGACGGCGCTCGCGCCGTGCTCCAGCGCGCGCTTGATGACTTCGCGCGGGTAGAGCACGACGTGGTCGATCGTGCCGTGCTGCTGCTCCTCGTCGGCGATCAGCGCGTTGTGGTTGTCGAGAAAGAGCACGCGGAAGTGCTCGGTCTTCTTGTAGCCGAGCTGGGCCGCGCAGTAGTCCAGCACGGCCTGCCACGTGCCGATGACGGGCCGGCCCGTCACCGCCTCCTGCAGTGTGCGGATGCGCAGCGCGTCCACGAGCTTGAGCGTGTGAACCACCGCATCGCCCACGCCGGCCACCTCCTTCAGCGCCTGCTCTTCCGCGCCGAGCACGCCGTCGATGGTGCCGAAGCGCTCCATCAGGCGCTTGGCCAGCGGCTTGGTGTCGCCGCGCGGCATCGCGCGGAAGAGCAGCAGCTCGAGCAGCTCGTAGTCGGGCAGGCCGTCCGCGCCCGCCTTGTCGAAGCGCGCCCGCAGCCGCCCGCGGTGGCCGTGGTAGTGGGGCTTCTCTTCCGCCAACGCCGCGGCGCCCTCAGGACTCGTAGGGCGGCTTGGTGTGCCCGAGCGGCGAGAGGGTGAAGATCTCGTGGCCGCCCTCTGTAACACCAATGGTGTGCTCGAACTGGGCGGAGAGCGAGCGGTCCTTGGTCACGGCGGTCCAGCCGTCGCGGAGCAGCTTCACCTGCCAGCCGCCGAGATTGATCATCGGCTCCACCGTGAAGAACATGCCGGCGCGAAGCTCCGGCCCGGTGCCGGGCTCGCCGTAGTGCAGCACGTTGGGCGCATCGTGGAAGATCCGCCCGATGCCGTGCCCGCAGAAGTCGCGCACCACGGCGCAGCGCTCGCCCTCGGCATAGCTCTGGATGGCGTGGCCGATGTCGCCGAGCCGGGCGCCCGGCCCCACCGCCGCGATGCCGCGCATCATCGCCTCGTAGGTGATCTCGACGAGCCGGCGCGCCTTCACGCTCGGCTGGCCGACGTAGAACATGCGGCTCGTGTCCCCGTGCCAGCCGTCGAGGATCACGGTCACGTCGATGTTCACGATGTCGCCCTTCTGCAGCCGCTTGTCGCCGGGGATGCCGTGGCAGACGACGTGATTGATCGAGGTGCAGATGGACTTCGGGTAGCCGCGATAGCCGAGCGGCGCCGGCACCGCGCCGCGATCCACGATGTAGTCGTGGCAGAACGTGTCCAGCGCGACCGTGGCGACGCTGGGCTCGACCATCGGCGTCAGCGCGTCGAGCACCTCGGCCGCGAGGTGCCCGGCCTTGCGCATGGCCGCGAACTCCTCCGCGCCGTGGGTCTTGATGCTCCGCTCGATGACCTGCGCGCCGTTTCCCGAAGACACGGCCGCCTCGCTCGCTTGTCCGGTTCACTCGGCGGGCGCGGCCCGCAGTGGGCGCACCCGCCGCTCACAATCTAGCCGCTATTGGCCCGCGTTCAATAGGAGCCGGTTGGCAATCTAGTCGGCGTCCTCGATCGGGAGCGGCTGGTCCACCACGATGCCGTCCGGGGCGAGGCGGCAGGCATAGGCAAGCGCCTCCACCCCGCCCGCGCGCGCCTGCGCGAAGGCTACGGCGTAGGCCGGGTCGATGTCGGCGGCCAGGGCGAAAGCGTCGCAGTCCTCGCGCTGCACGATGTAGAGCATCACCGCGCGGGCGCCCTGCCCAGCCACGGCTGCCAGCTCGCGCAGGTGCTTTGTGCCGCGCGCGGTCACGCTGTCGGGGAACTCGGCGGCCGGGCCCCGCTTCAGGTGGACGTTCTTGACCTCGACGTAACACGGCGGCCGGTCCGGCGCTTCGAGCAGGAAGTCCACGCGCGAGCGCTCGCCGTAGGCGACCTCGCGCCGGATCGTGTCGTAGCCCGCGAGCGGCGGGATCGTGCCGGCCTCGATGGCTTCCCTGGCCAGCGCATTGGGCCGGGATGCGTTGACGCCCACCAGGCCTTCGCCTATTCGCACCATCTCCCAACTGAAGGGGAGCTTCCGCTTCGGGTTCGCGGCGGGCGAGAGCCAGGTCTCGAGCCCTGCGTCCACGAGCCCCGTCATGGCGCCGGGGTTGGCGACGTGGGCGGTGACGGTGCCGCCGTCGTCGAGCCGGTGATCGCTCATGAAGCGCTTGTAGCGCTTGAGCAGCGTCGCGCGGCGGAGGGGGAGGGGGAAGCGCATGGCATCTCATAGGCCGCACCCCGGCCCCGGCTCAAGGGCCCCCGCACCATCGTGCCGTGGCCGCTCGGGTCCCGCCGCTCTATGCTCTGCGCCGCATCTCGGATTGCGCACGCAGCAGAAAGCCTCAACACCATGTCGGAAGCCACCGTTACCGCCGCCCTGGTCGTCATCGGCAACGAGATCCTCTCGGGCCGGACCAAGGACGTGAACGTCGCCTATCTCGCCCGCCAGCTCACGGCTCTGGGCATCCAGCTTGCCGAAGTCCGCATGGTGCGGGACGAGGAGCGCGCCATCATCGCCGCCGTCAACACGCTGCGCGCGGCCCACGACTACGTCTTCACCACCGGCGGCATCGGGCCCACCCACGACGACATCACCAGCGAATCGGTCGCCCGCGCCTTCAACCTGCCCTACCGCATCCACCCGGAGGCGAAGCGCATCCTCGTGGACTTTTATCGGGACACGGGCCGCGAGCTGAACGAGGCGCGCATGCGCATGGCCCACACGCCGGAGGGTGCCGCGCTGATCGAGAACCCGGTGAGCCGGGCGCCGGGTTTCCGGGTCGAGAACGTCCACGTGCTGGCCGGCATTCCGGCGGTGATGCGGGCCATGTTCGAGAGCGTGGCGCCGACGCTCAAGGGCGGGCGCACGGTGAAATCGCGCGAGATCGCGGTGCTGCTGGGCGAGGGCGACGTGGCCGCCCGGCTCGAAGGGCTGCAGGAGCGCTACCCCACGCTGGAGATCGGCAGCTACCCCTTCGTGCGCGACGGCGACTTCGGCACGACGCTGGTCCTGCGCGGCACCGACGAGGACGAGATCGCGCGAGCCGGCGACGAGCTTTGCATCATCCTGCGCGCGCTGGGCGGCGATCCCGAGCAGGCGCCAGCACCGCCCGCGCCGATCGGCTGACCGGTACGCGCCGCGCCGCTTGTCCGAGGCCGCCCCGCTTCCTATCGTGTGCCTGAGCCCGCGTGGCGGAATTTGGTAGACGCAACGGACTTAAAATCCGTTGGCCGAAAGGCCGTCCCGGTTCGAGTCCGGGCGCGGGCACCAGACCTTGTTCCAGAGAGTTCCACAATATTTCAAATTCCTTATTTTTATCAATGCAGTAAACTCCAACGTCGCGCTTGGCTGTTCCAGGCAGTTCATGTGGTTTCCCCACGTTCGCGTTGGTGAGGACGTGGGGCAAATGACCCACCCCACGTTCGGCCGAGGAAGGAAGCAGGACACGGGGAAGCTGATCGTCGCGAGAATGCGGGCGCTGTCGCAGCCCGGAATGTGCGACGACGGGGGCACGCTCTGCCTGTGCGTGTCACCCGGCGGCTAGATATCCTGGATCCAGCGCCTCGGTCGCGGTGGTGTAGCGGAGATCGTCCGGCGCCATGATATCCTTCCCTCTTCGTTTGAGTTGGACGAACAGGAAATCCGGCGAAGGACAATGGCCGAAACGACCGCGCCCATTCTGGAGCTGGACCGCGTCTCCAAGCGGTTCGACCGCACGGTGGTCGCCGACGACCTGTGCTTGGGGATCGAGAGGGGGGAGTTCTTCACCTTCCTCGGCCCCAGCGGCTCGGGCAAGTCGTCGACGCTGCGCATCATCGCGGGGCTGGCGAAGCCCGATTCCGGCCGAATCCTGATCGAGGGGAAGGACGTCGGCACGGTCCCGCCCTGGCGCCGGAACCTGGGCATGGTGTTCCAGCAGTACGCCATCTTCCCGCACATGACAGTGGCGGAGAACGTCGCCTACGGGCTCAAGGTCCGCCACATGGCGCGGGGCGAGCGGCAGCGCCGGGTCGAGGAGCTCGTGGACCTGGTCGGCCTCTCCGGCATGGAGAAGAAGAACGTGACGCTGCTCAGCGGCGGCGAGCAGCAGCGCGTGGCGGTCGCGCGTGCGCTGGCGCCCCGCCCCGCGATCCTCCTGCTCGACGAGCCTCTGGCCGCGCTCGACGAGAAGATCCGGCGCGAGATGCAGACCGAGCTCAAGCACCTCCAGCGTGGCACCGGCACCACCTTCCTCTACGTCACCCACGACCAGGAGGAGGCGCTCACCATGAGCGACCGGATCGCCGTGCTCAACCGCGGCGTCTGCGTGCAGTGCGACCGCCCGGAGGCGCTGTTCCGCCGGCCTCGCGCCCGCTTCGTCGCAGGGTTCTTCCGCGGCTGCAACGTGCTGGAGGCCCGGCTCCTGGCCCTGCGCGGGGCGGAGGCGGACATCGAGATCGCAGGCCAGGCGGTGACGATCGAGCGGGGCGAGCAGCCGGAGCGCGCGCCCGGAGACTGCGACGTCGCCGTCCGCGCCGAGAACATCCTTATCGGTGCGGCCGCGTCCAACGCCCCGGTTCGCCTGGACGTCGCGTTGGAGGAAATGATCTACCGCGGCACCAACGTCGACCACCACCTCACCTTCCGCGACGGCCAGAAGGCGATTGCAACATCGACCAGGCGCGAGCTGGACTCAGCGCCCGTCGAGGTGAGCATCGGCTTCCGCCGCGAGGACGTGATCCTGCTCGCCGACTGACCTGCCGCGCTCAGGCCGAGGCCTGTGCCCGCATCTCCCGCCGCGCCTGGCGGGCGCCCATGACGCTCAACACCAGCACCAGCCCGAAGGTCACGATGATGAGCAGCCCCATCAGCGCGAACAGCGTGGGCGTCAGCCCGATCTGCTTGAAGGTGGACCATATGTAGGTCTGCACCGTGTTGTAAGGCCCCTGCACCATGGTGGTCCTGATGGTCTCGTTGAACGAGATGATCATCGAGAAGATCGCGGCTCCCACCACGCCGGGATAGATCAGCGGCAACTCGATGTCGAAGAAGGCGCGCCAGCGGTTCGCGCCGCTCATGTGGGCCGCCTCCAGCAGGACCGGATCGAAGGTGGTCATCACCGTCAGCACGATGAGGAAGGCGAAGGGCAGCGCCCAGACGACGTGAATGACGACGATCGAGAAGAACGACGACGGAATGGCAAGCTCGCGGAAGAAGAAGGCGGTCGCGATCCCCATGCTGATGCCGGGCACGAAGAGCGGCAGCAGCATGAGGATGATGATGAGCCGGCGCACCTTGAGCTCGCGCACGGCCATCGCGGCCAGCAGCGCCAGCACGGGCGTGACTGCGCCGACGATGACGGCGACGATCACCGAGGTCTCGAAGGAATTGACGAGGATGGGATTGTCCCACATCTCGACGTACCAGCGCAGCGTGAACGCCGGCTCGTCGGTCACCTGGCCGAACTGATAGCGCGCGGTGGCCGAGAGGATCAGAGGCGGCACCAGCGGCGCGTAGAGGAAGGCCAGCGCCACCAAGGTGACGACCCAGAAGACGCCGCGACTGATGCGGGACTCGCCCATCTAGCTGCCCCGCGTCAGGATCTTGCCGAGGAAGGAGCGCACGTCGAAGCCGAGATACCAGGCGAGGAGCAGCGCCGTCATCACCGCCACCACCACGCTCGACATCGCCGCAGCCAGCGGATAGTGCAGCACCTCCATCGCGCTCGCGATGGTGTTGCCCATCAGCTCGTAGCCGGCGCCGCCCAGGATGAGCGAGACCGCGCTCTCCCCGAACACGCCGACGAAGCCGAAGATCGCCGCCGCGAAGATGCCGGGCAGCGAGAGCGGCAGGGTCACCCGGAGGAAGGTGAGGACAGGGTTTGCCCCGAGCATCCAGCTCGCTTCGATCTGCCGCCTGTCGATGCCCGCGAGCGAGAGCCAGAGCGGAAAGACCATGAACGGCATGTAGGCCGCGACCAGCCCGACGTAGACCGAGAAGTCGCTGAACAGCAGCCAGTCGATGGGGCCGTCGCTCAGGCCGAGCCCGATGATTGCGTCGTTGATCGGCCCGTTGCGCCCCAGCAGGTAGGACCAGGCGAAGTTGCGGATGACGTAGTTGACGAGGAAGGGAATGGTGATGAGCAGAAGAACCACGCGCACCACATGGCGCGAGGCGCGGAAGGCGAGGAAGTAGGCGATCGGATAGGCGATCACGAGGCCGATCGCGGTGGCCACCGGGGCCACGACCAGGCTCCGCTCCAGCACGGTGATGCGGACGCCTTCGAAGAAATCGAGGTAGTTGACGGGCGTCAGGGCGGGCTGCACCGTGAAGCCCGCCCGCTGCCAGAAGCTCACGGCGACCGTGATCGCCAGCGGGCCGATCACGAAGACCAGGACGAACGCGACCGGAAGCAGCAGGAGCGCGAGTCGCGGGAGGGCCCTGAGAGGCACGGGTCTGGCGGCCTCTGCGGGGGTCGCCGTGCGAAAGGGTTACGTCGGGCCGGAGCCCCCGGGTGCCGCCTGGGGCGCCCGGGGGAGCCGAAACTTGCCGGTTCGACCTACGCCGCCTTGAAGCGTGCCCAGGCCGCCTCGTGCTCGATGTAGGAGGCCGGCCAGCGGTTGTGCCAGATGCCGCCGAACTCGAGCTTGCGCTTCACGTTGGCATCGTTGGCGACGGCCGCCTCCGCCTCGCCCTCGGCAAAGGCGTCCGGGTTCGCGGCGGCGAATCCCGGCGCCTGCGAGTTGGTCATGTAGCCCCGCATGGCGCTGATCTTCGCCCCGTACCAGGGCCCCAGCATGAAGTCGAAGAGGTCGTAGACCGCCTGCGTGTGCTCCTCGGAGCGCGCCGGGTTGTTGGTGATGTAGCCCGACATCGCCCACAGCAGGTAGCCCTCCTTGGGCGTCGCGTAGATGCTGTTCGCACCCTGCTTGTTGGCGACGATCACCATCGGCTCCCAGCCATCGAGCACGACCACCTCTTTGTTGAGCAGCAGGTTGACCGCCTGCTCGAAGCTGGTCCAGAGAACCCGGAACTGGCCCGCCTTCTTCTTCTCGATGAGGTAGTCGACGACCGTGTTGATCTCGTCCTTGGTCATGTTCACGGGGTTCTGGATGTCCGCGATGCCCGCGTGCTTCATGTGGATCGCCGTCTTGTAGCCGGCGGTGGTGTAGTTGTCCTCGAGCGCCACGTAGCCCGCGTACTGCGGGTCGAAGAGTGCGCCGAAGGAGTCCACCGAGCCCACGCCGCCGGTCTCGTCCGGCAGGTAGCAGATCGATTCGCCCTGCAGGATGGTCGGGATCCCGTAGACCTGCCCTTCGTGGGCGATATGCGGCCAGCCCGGCGCGCCGTCCACGAAGTACTGGGAGATGTACTCGTTCGCGCCCCAGTTCGGCATCCGGCTGGGGTCTACCGGCAGGATCAGGCCGAGCTGAGCGAGAGGCTCCTGCACGCCGCCGACGATGTGAAGCGCGTCATAGGTCGACGTGCCGCCGCCGCCGAGCAGGACGTTGATGATCGTGGCGGGCGCGTTGCCCACGGCCACCAGGTTGACGTCCCAGTCGGTCTTGTTCGAGTAGCGCGACCAGTCGCCAGCCGGGTCGCCCACACCGATATCGGCGAGGGTCACCGAGCCCGAGGCCGCGAGCGCCTTCGACCATGGCGAGCCGGCCAGCGACAGGCCGATTGCGCCGAGGCCGCCCATGCCGCCTGCTTTCAGAAGAGACCGCCGTGTCAGGTCAAGCTTGCCCATGACTTTCCTCCCTTGTTGCAAGAACCCGCGGAGGCGCCACCGGACGCCCCGGCATCGTTGGCCGCCATGATAGGCGCGCAGACGAGGGGAGTCGATTTAGCCGGGGGACGGTGGCGGCGGCCGCCGCGACGAGCCGTGTGTTCGGACGCTGGCTCTACACCCTGGCGTGGAGGGCTTCCATGAAGCGGGGATTATGTAGGAGAGTGCCGAAGAGGGCTAATCGTCAGCCGCTTCTTGCTGAGTCTTGGATAGCGGGTTCCACGGCGAAACGACACCGAGGCGAAGATCAATGCGCTCTACGGTACTCGGCACCAAGGGGGTTTTTGGCTCAAGATGACGTTCGATAGTGTGCCGTGAACCATCGGCATGGGACGCGAGCATGTATCGGCCCCACTCGTTCACGTCAAACTCAACCCGAATGCCGTTGCCGCCGAGCCAGTCGGCATATTGCTGGTAAGTTGGGAAATTAGGAAAGGGGAACGCCGCCACGATTACGCCGCCAACTCCTTGTCTGCAGCATTCTTGTCGTAGATCGTGTTGCGCACCACGTCGGGGCGACCTGACTCCCACATATCATGGAACCGCTGGGGGGATCGCATAATCCCGTGAAACGGAATTCCGCTGCGCCGCAACGAATAATCCAACTCGGCGCGATAGACGGTTTTCAGGCCCTGCTCCACATCTTCCTTGGTGCTGCCTTGCGCGCCGATGTAACGCTCAAGGCATACTGCGACCCACGCGCCTTCCTCTTCGAAAAGCACGAACCTCAAGGAATTCGGTCGTTGCGCTCCTCCGGTCATGACAGCCTCCCCCCCGCAGATGAGGCCGCATACTATGCGGCGGATGAAAGTGTGCCAACGGGGGATTTGGGGGTTGCCAACTTCGGCACTCTCCTGTAAGGTCGTGGTGTTCTCAGGAAAGCGACGGCGATGACCAAGGCACCCGGCAAATCCCACCGCGAAGGCATCTCGTTGATCGAGATTATGCGTAGGTTTCCAGACGACGCAACCGCCGAGGCGTGGTTCATCGAGCGCCGCTGGCCGGAAGGGATCACCTGCCCTCACTGCGGTTCGGTCAGCGTGCAGACCGGGGCCAAGCACAAGACCATGCCCTTCCGGTGCCGCGAGAAGGAATGTGCGAAGCGGTTCAGCGCCAAGACCGGCACGGTCATGGAGGGCTCCAAGCTCGGCTTCCAGGTGTGGATGATCGCCACCTACCTGATGACCACCAGCTTGAAGTCCGTTTCGTCCATGAAGCTGCATCGCGACCTGAACATCAATCAGCGCAGCGCGTGGTTCCTCGCCCACCGGTTGCGGGTTGCTCTGGCGCACGAAGGCGGTGTGTTCTCCGGTCCGGTCGAGGTCGACGAGACCTACATGGGCGGCAAGCTCAAGAATATGCATGGCAAGAAGCGCCGCGAGGCGCGCCAGAAGCCGGACCTCGGCAAGACCATCGTCGCCGGCGCCCGTGACAGGGCTACCGGCGCCGTGCGCGCTCAGACAGTCGAGGCGGCGGACAAAGAGACCTTGGGCGCGTTCATTGGCACCCACGCAGCCCCAGGCGCCACCATCTACACCGACGAGGCCCGCGCCTACAGCGGCTTGCCGAACCGCGAGAGCGTCAATCACTCGGCTGGCGAGTACGTCCGGGACGATGGCGTAGGGACGCAGGGGATCGAATCATTCTGGTCCATGCTCAAGCGCAGTCACACCGGAACGTTCCACAAGCTGTCGCCGAAGCACATGGACCGCTACGTCCAGGAGTTCGCAGCTCGCCACAACATGCGTGACCGCGACACCATCGATATGATGGGCACGGTCGCCGATGGCGGGGTTGGGAAGCGGCTGCGTTACCGGGAGCTGATCGCCGACAACGGACTGGCAAGCGGGGCAAGGTCGTAGGGAGTCTACCGGGACGACGCAAAAGAGCCGGGGACTTATACGCGAAGCTGGCGGAGGGAGCCTGGCCGGCTGAGGGACGCAGGGGACGACACTATCATTCCGACACTTCCCGAATGGGTGCTTTGTCCGATGAACTCACGAGTGCGATGGCATTGAGACAGTCACTCCTAGTGCTATAGCCCTCCGAAGAAGAATTAATGAGTTCACCGTTAGGCGCTCTAAACCGCCAGCGCCACGCACCTGCGCTGTCACGGAAAATCTCATAGTACATTTCCCCTTGGTGAGGGGTGGGGCGCACGAGCCGATCAGCGCTGTCGCTCCCTGCCTTCTGCAATTGGTTATCGTCCCGAGCCAATTGCAGGCTTTCCTTTCTCATATAGAGGCCCATGATGGCTATCGGGAGACCAATAAGACCGCCCGCGATAATGGCTATGTTCCTGGCCGCAGCTATATATTTGGGGTTTTCCCCTGAAAGAGGATCTTCAAATGCAAAGGGGAGACCACAGCCAACGAGAACAAGAATGGTCCACGCGATCGCCGCTCTTACGAATCCTATTCTGGCCCAAGATTCTCTTTGTCCACACCGGCGAGCGCTGCGCTGTACAAATTGACATGCCCGCAATGCATGCAGACAAATACCGCAAGCGGATAGGTGTCTCCGCTTAGGGTCCACTTCTGATCCTTGGGTTCCCATCGTGCGAGCGTCACCAGAGCGGGTGCCATTTCGATTTTGGGAGTACGGCACTTCTCGCAGGTGCCGTTGCTGAGCGCCCTCTCGCCCAAGAAATCGAGCACCGTGTCTCGCCAATCATGGTCGTGATCCGGGTGCGTTCTGATGGCGGTGGGGACAGAATCTTGGCCTTTCATCGTGCCGCCCCTATGTGCGGTCGGAGTTTGGCGCCGGCATAGAACTCGGGATCAGCATAGCGATGATGGCAATAGTCCGGCGCGGTGGCGAGCCACATCTCATAGCTGAGGTTGCCCTCTGTGTTCCCTGCAATGCGGCACACCCTGTGATCTGACATCAGGCGGATAAGCCACATGGCACATCTCCCTTGTCTTTGGGAGCGTGCTGCCGCTAAGCTGCGCGCGGCCGATTCGGGTCGGCACAAGCAAGCACGCATCCCTGTCTATCGAACAACTCAGGAGACGGAGGCTTGGTGGGGACCGGCCTCCGTTTCCCGTTAGAGGCGAAGTCTGTGCCTCTGCGTCGGCCCTGTCAACGCGCAGGAACGGGCACGAGAGCGCTCCTACCGCAATCCCCGCTTTCCACAGGGTGTCCAACTACATCACTGACGTCAGTAATCCCCCAATCGGGAAAAGGGGTGGCCGCCCGCCAGCGAGGACCAACAGGCGACGGGCGGCCGGGTGTAACGCGGAAGCGAGGATTCATTCTCTCCCGCCTCGCGGTGCCGTGTCGCGAGAGCCGGCACGCGCAAGCTGGTCGATCATCGAGCCCTTTAAACGGCTACTCCCGCAGGGCGCCGAAGACGCCCACATAGTTCCTCGTGTCGAACGCACCGTAGGTCTCCTGGTGTGAAGACCCGTAGAAGGCGCCTACCAGCCGGTCATAGCCGTTGGAGCCGGTCGAGTAGCGGCCGGCGTGGAGCGGGATGTCGTTCCACGCCGACGAGCCGATCCAGGAGCCACCAATGTTCACCTCCACATCGACCACGGGACGCGAGAGGTCCGAGATTCTGACTGTCGCGGTTCCCTGACGGCGTTTGTAGGAACTGGTCGAGATGGCCTCGGCAATGCCTCTCCACGTTGCGCCACCGAGGCCGCTTGGGTTCCTCTCGGCCGCGTCGCCGATGACATATGCCGTGGCTATGTCCATCTGACCCGTGAACGGCACATTGTTGGAGCGCCCTGAAAACGGAGCATCGACGAGCAGAGCCATGGCAACGCCATGCTCGCCCCAAAGGCCGTAGCCGATACCAGTCGCCGAGAATGTGGCGTCGCCCACGGTGCTTCCGAGAGATTCTGCCAGATCACTCGACCCCTCGAAGACAAGAGTATCGAAGCCGCCCCTGCTTCCCAGCTCCGCCCTCTCCCATTCCAGATGCGGCACGGGAACCGCCAGATCCCTGACAGTGAACGTCCCTCGTTGGCCATGTCCTGTAAGCACACAACTCATGCCTGAGCATCTCCCGCTATAGGCGAGGCTGTCGGACACGGTTCGACCCTGTGCGGAGACGGAGAAATCGAGATGAAGAGCGGGCAACAGCAGGGTATCGGCGCCTCTGAGAATGCTCTCTGCCCTGACGAGGCGTGGATCGGAACGCAGTTGCGCGATGTCATTCGGGCTGAGCGAGGGACCGGAACCTCCGCCGCCTCCGCAGGCGGAGAGAAGAAGAACAGTGCTCGCGGCGAGGGCTGCGAGTGCAGCGATGGACGATCTTATCATCATCTTCTCGCTCCTACTCCCAGGGCATCCGCCCCCTCCACACGATCTTGTTGTTGATCGCGTAGATCGCGCAGTCGGGCTTTTTGGTGGGGTAGGTGTTGCGGACGTACTCGGTGCATTGCTTGAGAGCGCGGTGCTTGTACCTCACATCGGTGAACGAACGCGCCCACGAAGCGTTGTTGTTCGCGCAGCCAGCAGAGCCGGAACAGTAGACGTAGGAGGCCCCCATCCCATTGCGGTCCACCGCTATCGTCGCGTAGCCGCCCTCTGCGTGAGCCAGGTACTTGCGCCAGTAGTCCTTGAACCACTGAGGCGCTCGATCATGGACACCCCCAGTCACCTCTACCCGCTCAGTGACAGTCTCCGCGGTGGCGCGCACTTGGTGCCCTTCGATGGTGTTGGAGCGGACGCAAGAAGCCAGCACAAGCATTGCAGCCGCGGCCAGCGCCGCAGCGAAGACTGGCGATCTCATGGGTGTTCTCCCGCGTTGCCTCGGCGCCGGCGGGTGCCGGGCCGTTGTAGACACTTCACGCGAACGCGAGATGACCCCGCCTATTCGCCTAAGCGCCGGGAGCTACCCGGCGCCGGGCTAGAGGCTCTTGTATTCAGCGGGCGACCCGACCTGCGGGACGCATGAAGTGTCTACGAGAATGAGTGTGCGCGGTTGCACGGGATGGGGCAATGGACTAAATGGGAGGTGGGGAACGAGACGCTCAGACCGCGAATCTGATGACAGACAATTCTTCAGCCAAGAGCCGCCCGGCTCCTGCGGAAAGGCCTGTCGCTCGCACGAAACTGCCCAGCTACCCGCCGGCGAAGGCTAAGCTGAACGAGCGAGTCACCGTTCGGAAGCCGAAGACGAAAGCCCGCGAAGTGGAAGTCGTCAGCTCAGACTACCAGCCGAGCGCTGCGGAGCTTGAGGAAGATGTGCGGGTCGACGCGACGTTCGATCAGGCGGTGGAAGCCCTCACCAAGCCCGTGAGCATCCGCTACGTGAGCCGCCCGAAGCCCACTGAGTGACCGGCTTTCGGCACTCTCCTACATAATCCCCCATGAAGCCGACGCCGATCACGCCCATACGCAGGGGCTCGCTCGTCATGCCGATCGCTCCGTCTCGCGATCGGGGTTGGAGAGAACCTGCCCTGCTGGATCGAACAGGAGGCAGTGCGCAGGGTCGGGCGCCGCATGGAGCCGGTCGCCGACGCGGCTTGCGAAGCCCGGCTCCACCAGGGCGTGCAGCTTGTTGCGCCTGTCGTCCTCGAGGATCACCACCGATTCCCGCCCGAGGTGCTCCACGGCGAAAACCGTTACCGGCATGGCTCCATCCGTGGGCCCGGCGCGAACGTGCAGATGCTGCGGCCGGACGCCGAGGGTCGATGGCCCGGCGGCGCCTGCGGCCTGCGCCGGCTCGAAAGCGAAGTCTCCGGAGACGAACCGCACGCGCCCGTCCCCCATAGCGATTTCGCCCTGGATCAGGTTCATCGGAGGCGAGCCCACGAAACCTGCGACGAAGAGCGTGGCGGGACGGTTGTAGATCTCGTCCGGCGTGCCGATCTGCTCCAGCCGCCCTTCGTTCATGACCGCGATGCGGTCGCCCATGGTCATCGCCTCTACCTGGTCGTGGGTGACGACGACCATTGTGGTCCCCAGCCGCTTCTGGAGATTGACCAGCTCGGCCCGCAGGGTGAGCCGGAGCGCGGCGTCGAGCGCGGCAAGCGGCTCGTCGAGAAGAAAGGCCGTCGGCTGGCGGACGATGGCCTTGGCGGTGGCGACGCGCTGGCGCTCGCCGCCGGAGAGCTGGCTCGGCAGCTTGTCGAGGAGGCCCTCGATGCCGAGGACCGACGAGGCTTCGGCGATCCGCCTCTCGGTCTCCCCCCGGTCGAGCCTCTGCTTGGCGAGGCTGGTGCGGATGTTCTGCCGCGCCGTCATGTGGGGATAAAGTAGCGACGACTGGAACACCATCGCGATGTTGCGCTGGTGCGGTGAGGCGGCGGTGACGTCGTCACCGTCGAACAGGACGCGGCCGGAGGTCGGCGCCTCCAGGCCCGCGATGCAGTTGAGCGTCGTCGTCTTGCCGCAGCCGGATGGCCCCAGCAGCACCAGGAGCTCGCCGTTCTCGATCGTCAGATCGAGGTCGCGCACGGCGACGTGGCGATGGAAGGTCTTATGCAGGCGTTCGAGCTGGATTCGGGACATGGCTCAGCGCACCGGATCGACGAGGTTCATTTCAGCGATGTGACGCTGGAGGAAGAACGCGACGAGCGCCGGCGGCAGGATGGTGAGCGCCAGCGACGCAGCGAGGTGGGACGGCTCCGGATGCTGGAAGAGGAAGCCGGAAATCGCGGCCGGCAGGGTGTTGGCGCTGGTGCCGTTCACCAGCATCAGCGCGTAGGTGTACTCGTTCCAGGAGAAGAGGAAGGCGATGACCGCCGCCACCGCGACGCCGCTCCGCCCCAGCGGCACGATGATCTTGAGGAACGTCTCGAAGCGCGAGAACCCGTCGATGCGGGCGAGCCGCTCCACCTGCGGCAGGTTGCGGAAGTAGCCGATCAGCATCCAGGTCACGAAGGGAATGGTGATCGTGAGCGTCACGATGATGAGGCCGACGAGCGTGCCCGAGAGGCCGAGCCGCACGTACATGGCGTAGAACGGGATGAGTGTCGAGACCGGCGGCAGCGCGACGGCAAGCAGGATCGCGAACAGCAGCTTGTTCTTGTGGGCGAAGTCGAGGCGCGCGAAGACGTAGGCGAGCGGCAGCACCACCACGAGCGTCACCGCCGTCACGACGGCCGAGACGATGAGGCTGTTGTAGAACCCGCGGATGATCTGATTGGCCTGGCCCGAGCCGCGCCGGATGGTGCCGTCGGCCAGCTCGTACTCGAAGCCGAAGATGTTGAAGAAGGCGGCGGGCGTCGGCTCCAGCGGGTAGAGGGGCGGCGGGAAGCGCGCGATCTCGTCCGGCGTCAGGAACGAGTTCTTCAGGAACCAGTAGATCGGCAGCAGCGTCCAGATCACGACGATCGCCAGCGCGAGCCAGGACCAGACCGACGAGAGCCTGATGCTCATATCGTCTTCGCCTCCCGCCGGCCCCACAGGAAGTAGAGCAGCAGCGTGGTGCCCAGGATCAGCGCGAGCAGCATGAAGGACATGGCTGCGCCGTAGCCGAGATCGAGATCCTTGAAGCTCTCCTTGTAGATGCGATAGGTGAGCGTCGCCGATGCCGTCCCCGGGCCGCCGCCGGACAGCACGAAGATGAAGTCGAAGAGCTTCATCGAGAGCACGGTCGTGATGCAGGTGAAGACGAAGAGCGTGAAGCGGAGCGGCGGCAGGGTGACGTTCAGAAACGTCTCGAAGCGGGACATGCGGTCGATGGCGGCGAGGTCGTAGAGCCGGCTCGGGATGGTCTTGAGGTTGGCGAGCAAGAAGAAGGCGACGAGCGGCGCCATGTTCCAGGCGTTGCCGACCGCCAGCACCTCGATCACCCACTGGCGATTGACGACGTTCACCGCCTCCTCGATGCCGAGCGCATACGCGATGGCGGTGCCGATGCCTGTCTGACCCTTGGCGAGATAGGAGAAGATGATCCCCGTGCCGTAGAGCGAGATGCACCAGGGAAGGATCACGATGGTGCGGATGAGCCCCGCGAAGCGCATGGTGCGGTTGAGCACCAGCGCGATCAGCAGGCCGGCCACCATCGCCAGCGCCACCGATTCGAGCGTGAAGCGGACCGTGACCCAGAGCGATTTCTTGAACTTGCGGTCGCCGATGACGTCGGCGAAGTGCTCGACCCCGACGAAGACCGCCTTGTAGCCGCCGAAGAAGCTGATCTCGTGGAGGCTCATCCACAGCGCGTAGCCGAGCGGATAGGCGACCACCAGCAGGAGGAAGACGAGAACCGGCAGCGCGAGCAGCAGTGAGAACTGGAGGTTCGACAGTTCGGCGGTGCGCTGCGCAGCCCTCATCGCAGAACAGAGTTCAAGCCGGCAGGCGACCCCTTCGAGCCGCCTGCCGGCGTGTCAGCGCTACAGTCCGTATTTCTTGTTCAGGTCGGCGATTTCTTCATTGATCGCCTCGATGGTCTCGACGATGTCGCCATCATCCTGAACGAACTCCTGCAGCGTCTCCTTGAGCCAGCTATTGAACTCCTCGGCCCAGACGACGCTCCAGATGCCCTTCGGGTAGGGCGTGGCCGCGTAGACTCCGAGCACCGCCTGGATGTCCTGCTCGCGCGCGAGGGCGCTCTTCATCCTCTCGGCCGCGGCCTCGCTCTCCATCACCGACTTGTAGCCGGAGAAGAGCATGGACTCCTGCATCCAGCGGTTGCCGACGAAGACGTTGCCGGTCTGGTCCTGATAGCCGTACCAGCTTGCGAAACGCTTCACGTCGTCGGTGTGGCCGTCGCTCCGCTCCCGGCTCGTCATCAGGTAGACGGCGGAATCGAGCAGGCCCCAGCTCTGGCCCTGATAGGGCAGCAGGCTGGCGTGGCCTGCGATCTGCGAGCGGTCCTCCCGGTTGAAGGTCTCCAGATCGTAGAGCTGCTGCGGGCTGAACACGTAGCGCCCCGACGCATAGGCGTCGATGTAGGAGCTCTCGTTGTAGGTCAGCACCTCTTCCGGCACCAAGCCGTCGTTCCAGATGCGCTTCCAGTCTTCAAGCGTCTTGTACGCCGCGCCGTCCGCATCGGTGGTCAGCAAGGGTGCATGGGTATCGGGGTGGGCGACCTGACCGCCCCGGTTCATCACTTCGAAATCGAAGCCCCAGGAAATGCCGTACCACTCGTTGATCCAGTGCGGCAGGAAGGGCTGGTCGAGGCCCTTGTCCCGCATCTCGTAGAGCTGGTCGTAAAGCGCATCCCAATCCGCGGGGAAGTCGGCGTCGCTGTAGCCGAGCTCGTAGTACTTCTCGAGGTTGACGTGCATGACCCCGCGGGTGCTGACGAAGTATGAAAGGCCCAGAAGCTGGCCCTTGTAGGACCAGGCGTCGAGGATGTTGGGGTACATGTCCGCCTTGATCGCATCGATGTTCGGCAGCGCCTCGGCCGGCATGATCCAGCCGCCGTCGAAGTAGCGGCCAGCCTGCGACGGGTTGGCGTAGAGCACGTCGAGCTCCGCGCCCGCCATCAGGTTCTGCTCCATGATCGCCGGGTAGTCGCCGGTGACCGTGGCGTAGTCGACATTGCCGCCCTGCTCGCCGTTGTAGCGGTCGACGTTGTCCTGAACGATGTCGGTCTTGTACTGCCAGCCGCGGAAGAAGACCGACTCTCCGCTCTGGGCTTCGAGCCCGCTCTCAGCCAGCGCGGCGCCGCTCGTCAGCACGAGCGCGGCTGTGGCCGCCATCAAAGTTGCACGAAGCTTCATCGACTTTCTCCTCTTTCCCCCAAGATCGACGGGTCCGCCTTACTCGACGCTGAGATCTTTCAGGTCAGCTCCAGACCGAGCGTCTCCCAATGCGGCGAGGCTACCCCGGCGCCTGCGGGTGTGCAAGACGACCGAGAATTCACCTGTCGGCGATCCTGTTCGCTCCGGAAGCCTTTGTCGCGATGAGACAAGCATGGCGCAAACCACTGCTTTACCGCGACGAATCTCTCTCGCAGCATTCTCCCTCTCGAGCAGCGACGGCGTTCGATCAACTCTGCCGGGTCGATCCCGGCAAACATCTGGACTCTCGTAATATCATATGTTTAGATTACAATGATGAATGAGCACTTGTTCTACGACCTCAAGGAGAAGCCCGCGCTGACGCGGAGCCTGGCCACGCAGATCGTGCAGGAGCTGGGGCGGCGCATCGTCGCCGGCGCCTATGGGCAGGGAGACCTGCTGGAGGACGAGGGCGCGTTGGCCGCGCGTTATCAGGTCAGCCGCTCGGTCATCCGCGATGCGGTCAAGATTCTCGTGGGCAAGGGGTTGCTGGAGGTGCGGCGCGGCATCGGCACGCGGGTCCGCTCCCGTTCCGCCTGGGCATTGCTGGATGACGATGTGCTGGCGTGGCACCAGTCGGCCCCGGTGAGTCACGCCTTCCTGCAGCAGTTGACCGACCTACGGCTGGTGATTGAGCCGAAAGCGGCGCGCTGGGCGGCCGAGCGGGGCACTGCCGAGGGTCATGCACTGATCGCCGAGGCGCAGGCACGCATGGAGCAGGAGAAGGGCTCGATCGACGACTTCATCGTCGCCGATGCGCTCTTCCACCGTGCGGTCCTGCGCGCCGCCGACAACGAATTCCTGCTCGCCATGGAGAGTGCGGTCTTCTCGGCTCTGCTGATTTCGATCCGCCTCACCAACCGGGACCCGCGCGAGAACGAGGAATCCATCCCGTTCCACCGCGCGGTCGCGGACGCGATCCTGGCGAGGGACGCGGCGGAGGCCGAGGCCCGGATGGAACGGCTGCTGGCCGACGCCCGGCTTCGCCTCGGCGAGGAGGGAGCGCGGGCCGAAGGCGCGCGGTCGCCATGAGGAACACGGCGCGCACCTGCTTTCCGCTCACCGCCGGCGCGGCGATCTGACGGGCTGCACCAGAGGAGAATGGATCGATGATGACGAACGTGACCAAGTTGTTCTCGGGCCTCGCGGCGGGCGCGTCCGCCGCCGACAAGCTGATGTTCTCGGGCGCGATCCTGCCGTTGGCGGCGGCGATGGACGCGGTGTCGCGCCAGAGCGCCAATTTCTCACGCGGCGGGGGCGGCACATGACCGACACTCGTCCCTGGAGCCAGGACCAGGATCATCTGCTCGCCAGCCTGCTCGACGAGATCGTTCCTGCGAACGCGGATGGTCGAGTCACTGCCGCAGGAGCGCTCGGCGTGGCCGAATTTCTGGCCGGCAAGGCGTCGGCGGATCCGGAACTCGCGGCCTCGTTGCGCACGGTCCTCTCGCGCGCTGCGGCCCTCGCCGAGGCCAGCGGCGCGCGCTTCGACGACCTGGACGCCGCCGGGCGCATCGGCATTGTCAAGGCGCTGGAGCGCGAGGCCCCCGACGCGTTCACCGCACTGCTGTGGCACACTTATATGGGCTACTACAGCCGCGCGGACGTTCGCCCGCAATTCGGCCTCTCCCCCCGCCCGACACAGCCGGAGGGCTACGAGCTGCCCGAAGACGACCCCGATGAGCTCGCGGACATGCTGGCCCCGGTGCGCGGGCGGGGCCGCCGCTATCGCCCGGCCTGAGCGCGGGAGGTACCCGGTATGAGCGACGATCCCGTCGATGTTCTGATCGTGGGCGCAGGAGCGTCGGGAGCGGCCTTCGCCTGGTCGTTGCTGGGCTCGCGCATGCGCATCCTCTGCCTGGAGCAGGGGCCGATGATTACCGACGCGGACTATCCCAGCCGCAATGCGGATTACGAGCTCAGCCGCTACGCCGAGTTCAGTTGCGACCCGAATGTGCGCGGGCTGCCGCAGGACTATCCGATCAATTCGGAGGAGTCGCCGATCACACCGGTCAACTTCAATGCCGTCGGCGGCTCGACGATCAACTTCGCGGCGCACTGGCCGCGCATGCATCCTTCTGACTTTCGCGCCCGCTCGCTGGATGGCGTGGCTGACGACTGGCCGGTGGATTATGCGACGCTGGAGCCCTACTACGCGCAGAACGATCGCAACATGGGCTCGTCCGGCCTCGCCGGGAACCCGGCCTATCCGTTCTACGAGCCGCCGCTGCCGCCGCTGCCGCTCGGCAAGCTGGGACGGACGCTGGCGCAGGGCTTCAACCGTCTGGGCTGGCACTGGTGGCCGTCCGATGCCGCGATCCTGAGCCGCGACTACGACGGCCGAGCGAAGTGCGTCAACGCGGGCACCTGCGACCTCGGCTGCGCGACGGGCGCCAAGGCCAGCGTGAACACGACTTACTGGCCGGTCCTGCTCCGCGCAGGCGTGGAACTGCGCACAAACTGCCGGGTACGCGAGATCACGCTCGACGAGAACGGCATGGCGAGCGGCGTGCTCTACCACGACCCGGAAGGCCGGTTGCAACGCCAGAGGGCGGAGATCGTCGTCCTCGCCTGCAACGGCATCGGCACGCCGCGGCTCATGCTCAATTCCAGGTCGAAGCGGTTCCCCGACGGCATCGCCAATCGCAGCGGCCTCGTAGGCAAGAACCTGATGTTCCACCCGCTTACCGGCATCTCGGGCGTCTTCGACGAGCCGATGGAGGGCTTCAAGGGGCCGATGGCGTGCAGCATCCTCAGCCAGGAGTTCTACGAGACCGACCCGTCGCGGGATTTCGTGCGCGGCTACGGGCTGCACGCGAGCCGCTGGATCACGCCGATGACCTGGGCGCTCGGCGGCTTCGGCATCGACGAGCCCATCGCCTGGGGTGCCGAGCACCGGCGCCTGATGGACGAGGTCTATCCCTATTCGGCGGCGCTCACCATCGTCACCGAGGATCTGCCGCGCGAGACCAACACTGTCACGCTCGACCCGGAGCTTACCGACAGCGACGGCATCCCGGCGCCCAAGATCACCTATTCGGTAGACGACAACGCCAGGAAGATGATTGCCCACGGCGAGGCGCGCGCCGAGGAAGCGCTTCTCGCCGCCGGTGCAAGGCAGGTCTCGGGCGCGGGCCAGGAGGTCTGGTGGCGGGCCGGATGGCACCAGATGGGCACAGCCCGCATGGGCGACGATCCGGCGCGCTCGGTGGTGAACGGCTGGGGGCGCTGCCACGACGTGCGCAACCTCTTCATCGTTGACGGCAGCGTCTTCGTCACATCCGGGGCGGTGAACCCCACCTCGACGATCCAGGCGCTGGCGCTCTACATCGGCGACAGCATCCTCAAGAACATCGGCAACCTTTTCGACTGACGGACGCGACATGACCCGCCGACTGAAAGCCGCCACGGCCGAGGCCAGCCCCGAGCCAGCCGAGCGCACCCGCATGAAGATCGCCCGAATCACCAGCCACGTGCTGCAATACGACATGCCGGAAGAGCTGGGATATTCCCAGCAGTTCTACCGCAAGCGCACGGCGCACATCGTCGAGGTGGAGACCGACGCGGGGATCACCGGCTGGGGCGAGTGTTTCGGGCCGGGAACCGTGGCGCTCGCCAACAGGGCCATCGTCGAGCAGGTGATCCAGCCGATTGTTCTGGGCATGGATCCGCTGGATTGCGACGTCATCTGGCACAGGGTCTACAACCTGCTGCGCGATCACGGCCAAAAGGGGATGCCGTTGCAGGCGCTCTCCGGCGTCGATATCGCGCTGTGGGACATCGCCGGCAAGGCGGCGGGGCTGCCGATTCACAAGCTGATCGGCGGCGCGCATCGAGAGTCCGTGCCCGTCTACGGTTACGGCATGATGCTCCGGCGCGAAGATGCGGCGTCGCTCGCCGCGCGCTTTGCCGACGAGGCCGCCGCAATCAAGGCGAATGGCTTCGTCGCCACCAAGATGAAGGTGGGACTGGGACCGAGGCAGGACGTGGCGCTCGCCGAAGCGGTACGGCGCGGTGTGGGCGATGACTTCGACTTCATGGTCGATGCCAACCACTGCTACACCGCAGCGGACGCCTTCCACGTCGGCTACGCGCTGGATGAGTTAGGCGCTCACTGGTTCGAGGAGCCGGTGGCGCCGGAAGACCTCGATGGATACGCGGCCTTGCGCGCCGGGCTCAAGGTCAACATCGCCGGCGGCGAGGCCGAGTTCAGTCGCTGGGGCTGGCGGTCGCTGCTGGAGAGCGGCGGGTTGGACATCGCCCAGCCGGAGGTCTGCTCGCTCGGCGGCATCAGTGAGTATCTGCGGGTGCTCGCGCTCTGCCACGCGCATTTCACACCGGTGGTGAACCATGTCTGGGGCTCCGCCATCGCGGTCGCCACAAACCTGCAGCTCCTGGCAGCGATGCCACCGCTGCCGGGCGGGCTCAATCCGCGTGAGCCGATGCTGGAGTTCGATACGACCGAGAACAGGTTTCGCGACGACCTGCTGACGAAGCCGCTTGATATTCAGGGGCAAGTCGAACGCAACGGAGGCCGTGCCGCGATCCCCGACGGCCCGGGCCTCGGCGTCGAGCCGGACCGCGATTTCCTTCGGCACTACGCGGTGTGACGGAGGCGTTCCCGCCTGCGAGCGCTGGATTCGGGCCGATGCGCTCGCCTGGCCGGAAGATCGACTCCTGCTCGGTTCAACCGTGGAGACGAGCCGGGCCGGGCATCAGCGCCAGCGGTCGATCCAGGGGCCCTCCACGCTGATATCGAACGAGTTCTCGTCGAGGTTGCGAAAGCCCTCGAACGCTTTGGCGCGCTGCGCGAAGAAGCCGTTCCAGTCCGGCCGGAAAGCAGGGTCGTCCCCGCGGCGCATCTCCATGAGGTCGAGATAGCCTTCCCAGCCGGCCGGCTCGCCGGGTCGCTGCCAGCGCAGATCGACGCTCCAGCGCACCTTGTCCGAATAGTTCTCCAGGGAGCGGTGGGGGGTGAGCTGGTTGATGAAGAGAGCGCTGCCCAGCGCCATCTCGCAGGTCACCGTCTCGTAGGCGGCAAGGTCACCTTCGGGGATGTAGAGGTACCAGGACTTCGGGTTTGCTACGTCGCGCTCGATCTCGTGGGTGAACACGCCTGCCCTGTGGCCGCCCCGCTTCACCTGCATGCAGCCCGTCTCCGCCGTCACGTCGAGGAAGGGGATCCAGGCGGCGGGCTGGTGCGTGCCTTCAGCGCCGGGCAGCAGGTAGGCGGTGTCCTGATGCCAGGGCACCGTCATCAGCTCCGTCTGCGGCGTCTTTGAGCGCACGTTGCAGACGGGATGACCGGCGATATCCGGGCCGATCAGCTGTTCCACGACGGTGAGCAGCTTGGGCGAGCTCCAGAGAGAGGCGATGCCGCGCCCGAGCAGGCCGCTGACGTGGAACATTACCGCGGCCGTGCTGTGGGCGCGCTCGATGGCGGCAAGCCGCTCGAAGAAGCCGAGCCCCGCGTAAGTCTCGGGGATGCGGCCGGCGTCGTACAGCGCATCGGCCAGCACGCCGACGTGCGCCCCGATCTCATCGATCGCCGGTTGCAAGTCGTCCGGCGTCAACAGCCCCTCCACGATGACGAAGCCGTGGTCCTGGTAATGCCGAAGCTGCTCGACCGCCAGCGACATGGCCGCTCCCCAAACAATCCCACACCCCTTGCATACCGCCGCGCGCTGCCCGGGTCGAGCGTGCACAACCCCACCGCTCGCAGCTGACTGCCGTGCGTCCATCGTCGTCGGTGCTTGTGCGACGCCGGATGGCGGACGACGATGCGAGCATGTCCGCCCTCCTCCGTTCCCAATACTGATCATGGCGACCGTAGCTCTCAGGGACATCGTGAAGGTGTACGGCCGCGACATTGCCGTGCGCGGCATCGACCTCGACATCCCGGACAAGGCGCTCGTGGTGCTGGTCGGGCCGTCGGGCTGCGGCAAGTCGACGACGCTGCGCATGATCGCCGGCCTGGAGAGCATTTCGTACGGCGAGCTGCGCGTCGACGGACGGTTGGTGAACGAGGTGCCTGCACGGGACCGCGGCGTCGCCATGGTGTTCCAGTCCTACGCGCTCTATCCCCACATGACCGTGCGCCAGAACCTGGAGTTCTCCCTCAAGCTCGCGAAGTTGCCGCGGCCGGACATCGAGAAGAGGGTTTCGCGCGCTGTCACGGTTCTTGAGCTTGGGCCCTACCTCGAGCGCAAGCCGGCCCAGCTCTCGGGCGGGCAGCGCCAGCGCGTGGCGATGGGCCGCGCGATCTGCCGGGAGCCGGAGGTCTTCCTCTTCGACGAGCCGCTCTCGAACCTCGACGCCAAGCTGCGCAACCAGATGCGGGCCGAGATCAAGCGGCTGCAGCGGCGGCTCCAGGTCACCACCATCTACGTCACGCACGACCAGGTGGAGGCGATGACGCTCGCCGACATCATCGTCGTCATGCGTGACGGAATCATCGAGCAGACCGGCACGCCGCTCGATGTCTTTGAGAACCCGGTCAACCTGTTCGTGGCGGGGTTCATCGGCTCGCCTCAGATGAACTTCTTCGAGGGCGTGGCCGAAAATTCCGATGGTGGTGTCTGTTTTCGGGGAGAGCACTTTCGTCTCCCGCTTGCGGCGGAGCGCTTCGACTCTTTCCCCGCTGCCGGAGAGCGCATCGTCGCCGGCTTTCGGCCGGAGGACATCGTGCCCGAAGGGCACGGCATGACGCCCCGCCACGGTTTTTCGTTCTCGTCGCGGGTCGAGTTCACCGAGATGCTGGGCAACGAGACCCTGCTGTTCTCATCCGTCGGCGACGACGAGTTCATCAGCCGCATGCACCAGCCACGGCTGGTTGAGCCCGAGGAGACTCTGGCGTTCACGCTCAATCTTGAGAGAATGCACCTGTTCGATGCCGATACGGGCCGGTCCATCCGGACTCCGGCAACCCAAGAATGAGATGAGGGAGAAACCCATGAGCTTGAGGTCGAAATTCCTGGCAGTGGCGGCCGGACTTTGCCTTGCCGTCGGCGGCGCGACCGGCGCGGCGGCCGATGACGTGCAGCTCTTCCACGACAAGGGCTTCTGGTCGGAGGCGTTCCAGAAGATGGGCGATGCGTCCGAGCGGGACACGGGGAACCGGATCGTCGAGGTGGCCTACGCCAACCCCGAGCAGTACAAGGCGTTCATCCAGTCGGCGATCGCGAGCGGCGAGACGCCGGACATGTTCACCTGGTGGACGGGCGGCGTCTACAAGGACCTGGTGGCATCGGGCGCGATCGCCGAGCTCGACGGCATCTGGGAAGAGATTCTCGCGACCGGCGACTTCGTCGAGAGCACGCGCGACTTCTACAAGGTCGGCGACCACATCTACGGCGTGCCCCTGCATCTCTCCCGCTGGGTCGCGTTCTACAACAAGGCCCAGTTTGCCGAGGTCGGGATCGAAGTGCCCAAGACCTGGGACGAGCTGATGGCGGCGGCCGACGCGCTGCTGGCGGCGGGCCACGCGCCGTTCCACGCGACCGTGCAGGACGGCTGGCGGGGCTTCATCTGGTTCCAGGAGATCATGATCCGCACCGACCCCGCCGCTTACAACGGCCTGCACGACGGCTCGGTTCCCTATGACAGCGATGCCGTGCGCAACGCCTTCCAGATCTGGGCGGACTGGTATGCGAAGGGATACTTCTCCGATCCGCGCTCGACCGAGGAGGCCGCCGACTTCGCCCGAGGCAAGGGCTCCATCTACCTGATCGGCGACTGGGCGGTCGGCCTCATCGAGGCGGCGGGCATGATGGCCGGCGACGACTTCGGCGTCTTCATCATGCCGAACATGGACGGGGCGCTGCCGCCGTCCGTCATCGTCGAAGGCGGCCCGATCATGATGTCCAAGGAGGCCCTGGACAAACCCGACGTGGTCGGCGCGCTCAAGTACTTCGTGTCGGTCGCGGGCGCCAATGCCTGGGCCGAGGCGTCGGGCAACTACATGGGCAACAACAACGCCAACCCCCCCAACGTGCTGGTCGCGGAAATCAACGACACCGTGGCGGCGGAAGGCACGCTGGCGCTGGAGCGCTGGTGGGAGGCCGTGCCGGCTGACGTCCAGGGCGAGGCCGTCGCCGAGTTCAACCGCTTCATGCTCAATCCCACCATGGAGACGGCCGAAGAGGTCATGGCCAACATCCAGGAGGTGAACGCGGAGTACTGGGATAGCCAGTGACGCGGAAACGCGTTCGCACAGGAGGAGCGGCCGGCCCCGCCGGCCGCACTCCGGGCGCACTCGATGCATTCGCGGTCGAAGAGAGCCAGCGCGAGCGCGATGCGGAACTGCTGGAGCGCATCGGCTGGGAGAGCATCGAGGCGAACGAGAAGCGGCGGCAACGCCGCAACTTCTGGGTCGCCTTCGGCTTCATGGCGCCCGCGGTGGCTCTGGTCTCAGGCCTGCTGCTCGCGCCGGTCGTCTACAACATCTACCTGAGCTTCACGAAGTGGAAGAGGTTCAAGGGGCTGGATCAGTTCGCCGGCGCCGCAAACTACGAGAAGCTCGCGACCCACCGGCTCTTCGGCGACGCGCTCTACAACACCTCGCTCTGGGTCGTCGCCTCGATCATCTTCCCGCTCGTAATCGGCTTCGGACTGGCGATCTTCCTGCGCGGCGTCGTGCTCGAGAACACCTTCAAGAGCGTCATCTTCCTGCCCCGCATCCTGGCGCCCACCGCAGTCGGCGTCATCTGGTTCTACGTCTACGCGCCTGACGGCGTCATCAACCGCCTGCTCTCCTTCGTCGCCGGCGACACCGTGGACATCGGCTTCCTTTACGAGGAGAACACGGTGACGCCCGCCATCATCGCCACCTTCGTGTGGCAGACGGTGGGGCTCGTCATGGTGCTGATCCTGCTCGGTCTCGCCGCAATTCCGAAGGACCCGCTCGAGGCCGCCCGCATCGACGGCGCCACGCGCTGGCAGGTCTTCCGCAGCATCATCATGCCGCTGCTTCTGCCGACCATCCTGGTGGTCACCATTCTCAGCGTACTGGCGGGCTTCACCGTATTCGACCTGCTCTGGATCATGGGCGCGGCCAACCCCGAACTGCGGACGCTCTCGCTCGCCGTCTTCATGTACTTCGAGGCGTTCCAGAAGGGGTCCTGGGCCTACGGCTCCGCCATTGCCGTTGTCATCGGCGTGGTCGTGCTCAGCGTCACCTGGATCCAGGCGCTGCTGCAGCACCGGGTCGAGAAGATGACGAAGTAGGACCGGGGGCGATGGCGGTCTCCATCGACGATCTCGACCTCGACCAGCTCGCGGCGAAGGAGCGGAAGCTCGGCGCGGGCTCGTCGATCAAGTTCGTCTTCGCGGTCTTCATCGCCGCGGTCTGGATCGTGCCCTTCTATTACCTCATCGTCTCGATCTTCAAGACGACAGAGCAGTACTCGCTCAATCATCCGCTCTCGCTGCCGACCGGCGTTGCCCCCTTTCTCGCCAACGCCATCGACGCATGGGTGACGGCGAAGATGGGTGCCGGTCTGCTGAATTCGACGCTCTACGGTCTCGTGGGTGCGGGGCTCGCCGTCTTCTTCGCGGCGATGGCCGCCTACGGCCTCTCCCGCATCGATTTCAAGCGGAAGAATTTCTGGTTCATGCTGATCTTCGCGGGCACGGTGTTCCCGTTCCAGATGTACCTGATCCCGCTCTTCTTCGGCTACCAGAAGGCCGGCATCATCAACACCCACTTCGGGATGCTGCTCGTCTACACGGCGATCTGCATTCCCTTCCCGACGCTGGTGCTGAAGAACTACATGAACGGCCTGTCGCGAGAGATGGACGAGGCAGCGCGCATGGACGGCGCCAGGGAATTCACCGTCTTCTGGCGCATCGTGCTGCCGAATTGCAAGGGGCCGATCACCGCGACCTTCCTCCTGCAATTCACATGGATCTGGAACGACCTCCTGTTCTCCACGGTGCTCGCGAACCGGACCGAGACCCGCTCGATCATGAACGCGCTCCAGGTCTTCCAGGGCAGCTATTCGTCAACCGGCCCAAACGTGGTGCTGACGGCCACGATCATCGCGACCGTTCCCTCGGTCGTGCTGTTCTTCCTGCTGCGGCGTCACTTCATGGAGGGCATGCGAATCTCGTCGCTCTAAGCTGAGCCGTTTGTCTTCACGGCCGCCGGGCATTTGGAGAACTGGCCGGCCGGCCCGTCTAGCGCGGCGCGACTGCGCCATGGGCCGGAACGTTCGGTGTGTGCTTGGCCGTGCGCCTGAGCTTGCCGTCCAGCACCCGGACCATGGCCGCCGCGAGCGCGCGCATGGCGCCCGTCGCGCCATTGGGGTTCCAGAAGAGCCCGATATCAAGGTCGTCGAGGACGGGCAGCTCGACGCACGGTGGCAACGCTCGAAGGGTCGGCGGCACCGCACTCGTCGAGATCGCCGTCAGGCCGAGGCCGCTCTCGATCGCCGCCTGGTTGCCGGCGAGGTTGGAGCTGGAATAAATGATCTTGTAGGGGATGTCCTGGCGCCTCAGCGCGCTGAGTATGCGCAGGCGGTACTGGCAGCCGTCCGGGAAGAGCACCAGCGGGAGAGGGCGCTTCGCCCGCAGGTCATGGATCTGGCCGCCGACCCAGGCAATCGGCTCGCGCCACAAGTCCGTCAGCGGTGCGGTGGGCGTGTCATCGTGCACCGCCAGCACGATGTCGAACTCGCTTCGCCCCAGCCCCGCGATCAGGTCGCGGCTCAGCTCGCAGGTCACGTCCAGCGCGACATCCGGGTGGGACTCGGAGAACCGGCCGAGGAGCTGCGGCAGGAACGAGAGGGCGAAATCGCTGGGGATGCCGACGCGGATCGTCCCGGTCAGGATGCCGCCGTCCAGGCGGCCGACGCACTCGTCGTTCAGCGCCACGATCTGCTTGGCGTATTCGAGGACGATCTCGCCCTGCGGCGTCAGCCCGAAGGCCTTGCCGGAGTTGGTGAGGATGGGCGAGCCGACGACCTGCTGAAGGCGCTGCATCTGCAGGCTCACCGCCGACTGCGAGCGGCCGATCTCCTCGCCCGTGCGCGAAAAGCTCCGCGTTCTCGCGAGCACCAATAACGTCCGCAGCAGGTCGATCGGGAGAATGCGTTCCATTCCGTCGCCCCCGCGTGCCCCTGCTCATTGGCGCCGCGCGCTGCCGCACGCGACACGTGGCCCCGATATGAGTGTCTCTTATGAAAGTATATTTACTATTCATGCAGATAATCAATCGCTTGGTGTTATTGGTGGCCGGTGTCACCCCGCGAGCGGGCGAAATCCGCCGCCGCCGACGACACGCAGGGGGAAGAAGGCGCCGTGAGCGAGGCGGAACGGATCACCACGCAGAAGGTCTGGAGCGTCGACGAGATGCGGCGCCGGTTGCGCAACCTGCACGCGCTCATGGACGAGCGCGCGCTCGACGCCGTGATCCTGACGAGCCTGCACAACGTCCTCTACTACACCGGCTTCTTCTGCCCGCCGTTCGGCCGGCTGCACGCCGCGGTCGTCCCGAGGGGCGGCGAGCCCGCGCTGATTGTCTCTCTGATCGAGGACGTCCGGCCCCGGCACTGCTGCTACTTCGACGACATCCGCCTGTTCCACGACTGGGAGATGAGTCCGCTCGAGAACAGCGTGCGGCTCTTCGACGAGGTGCTGCGGGACAACGGCATCCTGAGCGGGCGCCTGGGCTACGAGGAGGATTCCGTCTCGGTCGGCTTCAAGGCGCTGATCGACCGCGCTCTCGGCGGCTTCGAGTTCGCCGACGTGGCCTACGACACCATGCGCCAGCGCCTGGTCAAGTCGGAGGAGGAGATCGCCCTCATCCGCCAGGGCGTCCAGATCTGCGAGGCCGGCGGCTACGCGGCGCTGCAGGCGCTGAGCCCCGGCGTGACCGAGGTGGAGATGGCGCGGGCTGCCAATATCGCGATCGAGAACGAGCTTCGCTGGCGCTTCCCCGACGTCGAGGTCGACAACCTCAACATGTGCTGGATCCAGACCGGGCCCTACCGGAGCCGGGTCGGCCACATCATGAACTCGCACCGGGTCGTGCAGCAGGGCGAGATGATCAGCGTCAACCCCTACGCGATCATCGGCGGCTACTACCACGTGCTGGAGCGGAGCCTCTACTGGGGGCACATCCCCGACGATGCGCTCGCCGTCTTCAAGACCAACGTCGAGGCGCATCAGGCGGGGCTGCGCACCCTGCGCGCGGGTATCAGGTGCTCCGACGTCGACGAGGCGGTCAACCCGATCTATCGCGAGGCCGGCCTGCTGGAGGGGCGCTCCTTCGGCACCGGCCACTCGGTCGGGATCATGTCCATCTGGTACGGGCGCGAAGAAGGCGGCGAGCTGCGCCAGTACAACGACACCGTGCTCGAAGAGAACATGGTCGTGACCATGGAGCCGATGGTGAACGTCGACGGCCTCGGCGGCTTCCGGCATCACGACATCTGCCGCATCACCGCCGACGGCATCGAGAACCTCAACACCTTCCCGCGCGGCGTCCTGCTGGCCGGCGACGACGGGAGCCTCGAAGAGATTTGGCGCCCCCTGTAGCCAGGGCCATCGGCCCGATGCCCCGAGCGGTGCGATGAGCGCCCGGCTCGCCGCGGACATCGGCGGTACCTTCACCGATCTGGTGCTCCTGGATGCGGGCGGCGGCGTGCACGTCGCGAAGACCCTGTCGACGCCCGGCGACTTCAAGGAAGGCGTGTTCGGCGGCGTCGAGCGGGTCCTGTCGGATGCCGGAGAGGCGGCAGGGCAGAACATCACGCTCGCTGATGTCGACTACTTCGTGCACGGCGCGACCGTGGTGCTCAACGCGCTGCTGGAGCGGAAGCTGCCGCAAGCCGCGCTGGTGACCACGGCAGGGTTTCGGGACGTGCTCGAGATCATGCGCACCAACAACCCGCGCATGTACGACCTGAAGTGGATCAAGCCGAAGCCGATCATCCCGCGCCATCTGCGCTTCGAGGTGGCCGAGCGCGTGCGCCACACGGGCGAGGCGCTGCGCCCGCTGGACGAGGCGGAGACCCGCGCGGTCGCGCGGCGGATCAGAGCGCGTGGCATCCGCTCCGTCGCGCTCTGCTTCCTCCACGCCTATGCCAATCCCGCGCATGAGCGCCGCGCCCGGGAGATCATCCTGGAGGAGCACGCGGACGCGCACGTCACGATCTCGTCCGATGTCGCGAGCGAACTCCGGGAGTTCGAGCGCACGTCCACGGTCGCGATCAACGCCAGCACCATTCCCATCATCACGTCCTATCTGAACGGCCTGGCGCGAGAGCTGAGCGAGCGCGGCCTGGAGCGTGAGCTCTTCGTGATGCAGTCGAACGGCGGCGTCATCACGAGCCGGACCGCCCGCTCGCTGCCGGTCCGTACCGTCATGTCCGGCCCGGCGGGCGGTGTCGTCGGCGCCCAGTTCATCGCGAGCCGCATGGGCCTGCGCGATGTGGCGACCATCGACATCGGCGGCACCAGCAGCGACATGGGCGTGATCTCCGACGGGCTGGCGCGAACGGTCGACCAGAGCGCGGTCGAAGGCTGGCCGATCATGGCGCCCACCATCGAGATCCTGGCCATCGGCGCCGGCGGCGGCAGCATCGCGTGGGTGGATGCCGGCGGGGCGCTCCGCGTCGGGCCGCAGAGCGCCGGCGCCCGGCCGGGCCCCGCCTGCTACGGCCTGGGCGGGACCGAGCCCACCGTCTCCGACGCCTGCGTCGCGCTGAACCGGCTGAACCCCGACTACTTCCTCGCAGGCGAAATGACGCTCGATCGCGACGCCGCCGAGCGGGCGATCCGCGAGCGTATCGCCGGGCCGCTCGGGATGCAGGTCGCGGACGCCGCCGAAGGCGTCCTCCGCGTCGTCACCGCCAACATGAACAAGGCGATCCGGTCCATCCTGATCGCGCGGGGCTTCGATATCCGCAGCTTCACCCTCATGGCGTTCGGCGGCGCGGGCGGCATGGTGGCGGGCGAGCTGCTCGACATCGGCGACGTGCAGCGGCTCGTCGTGCCCAGCAATCCCGGCGCCGTCTCCGCCGTCGGGATGCTGGCCACCGACCTGCGGCACGACTTCGCACAGTCCACCGTCCAGCCGCTCGCCGGCGTCGCGTGGGGCGAGGTCGAGCGTTCCTTGCGGCACCTGCGGAACCTCGGCGCCGAGCGGCTCCGCAGCGACGGCGTGGCCGACGACGCGATGCGCTTCGACGATGCGCTCGACCTGCGCTACGTCGGGCAGGACTACTACCTCCGCGTCTACGTCGACATCGACGATCTCGACGGCGCGCGCATCCGCGCGGACTTCGACCGGCTGCACGAGCACACCTACGGCTTCGCCAATCCCGAATTCGAGGTCGAGATGGTCAATGCGCGCGTCTTCGCCGCGAGCGCGTTCGAGCGGCCGCAGTTGCCCGAAATCGGCGCCCGCAGCTCGTCCGACGCACCGCTGGAGACGAAAGCGCGGCGCCGGGTCTTCTTCGGCGGCGCGTTCGTGGACACGGCGATCTACGACGTGACCTCACTTCGCGCGGACGACGAGATTTCCGGGCCCTGCGTCGTCGAGGACCCGCGTTCGACGATCGTTGTCATGCCGGGCCAGACCGGCACGGTCGATCGCTTCCGCAACCTCACCATCGAATCCGGGGCGTGAGGCCGCGCGGCGGGCCGGGATAGAGGCACACCATGGCCAAGGCAATGACGCGCGCGGAGCAGGCCCAGGACGCAACGGTCGACCCGGTCACGCTCGAGGTCGTGCGTGCCGGCCTGCATTCGATCATCAGCGAGATGTCGATCACGCTGAACAGGACCTCCTATTCGACGATCCTGCGCGAGATCAACGACTACAGCTGCGTCCTCTTCGACAGCCGGGGCCGGCTGCTGGCCCAGGCCGAGGGTATCCCGATCTTCAACGGCAGCATGAACTTCGTGATCGAGGCGGTGATCGAGAAGTTCCCTCTGGCCGGGATGGGGGAAGGCGACATCTTCCTTTCCAACGATCCCTACACCGCCGGCGGCACGCACAAGAACGACATCAACGTCGTCATGCCGATCTTCTGGCAGGGCGAACTGGCGATGCTGGCGGCGAACAAGGCGCACCACCTCGACATCGGCGGCAAGGACCCCGGCAGCTGGTCGGCCGATGCCCGCAACACCTATCAGGAGGGCCTCTGCCTTCCCGCGCTCCGGCTCGCACGTGGCGGCCGGATGAACGAGGAAGTCATCGAGATCCTGATGGCCAACCTGCGCACGCCGACACTTTCCCGCGGCGACTTTTCGGCGCAGATCGCCGCCCTGAAGACGGCGGAGCTCCGCACGCACGAGTGGCTTGAGAAGAACGGCGTCAACGCGCTCACACAGACGGTCGACGCGTTGCTGGATCACGGCGAGCGCGTCGTGCGTGCGGCGATCGAGCGGATTCCCGACGGGGTCTACCAGGCATCCGGCTTCGCCGATGGCGACGGCGTCTCCGACGAGCCGATTCCCATCGCCGTCACCGTCGCGGTCGACGGCGGCGACATCCACATCGACTACACCGGCAGCGGCACGCAGCGCGAAGGCTCGGCGGGGAACGCGCATTGGGTCGTCACGGTCTCGATGACGCGCCAGGCGATCATGTTCTTCACCGACACGGCGCTCGGCGGCAACGAAGGCTCGTACCGGCCGATCCGTGTGTCGGCGCCGCCAGGCTGCGTCTTCAACCCCGAGTACCCCGCGCCGGTGACCACCGGCATGGGGAACATGGGCACGCGGCTGATCGAGCTGATTTTCCAGGCGCTGGCCGAGGTGATTCCCGAAGAGGTGATCGGCGGCACCTTCGGCTGCTTTAGCTGCATGACGCTTGGCGGCAAGGACCCGCAGAGCGACGGCGAGTTCGTGCACTTCGAGTGCTACTCCGGCGGCTGGGGCGGTCGCCACCACGCGGACGGCAACAGCGCGACCGTCTCGCTGGGCAGCGGCGATGCCTACAACATCCCCGTGGAGGTGATGGAGACCACCACGCCGATCCTGCTCTGCGAGAAGTTCGCGCTGCAGGAGCGCTCGGCCGGCGCCGGCCGGCACCGCGGCGGCTTCGGCACCGAGATCGACTACCGGATGATGGGCGAGGCCGAGCTCGCCATCGCGCTCGATCGCGAGACCTTCAGGCCCTACGGCCTCTTCGGCGGAGAGGAGGGGCAAGGCAGCGAACTCCTCGTCGAGCCGGGCACGCCCCAGGAGGCGCGCTACGTCCGCGCGAGCGGCGTGAAGGTGGCGGAAGGCGCGCTCGTCCGCCACCGGACCGCCGGCGGGGGCGGCTACGGCGAGCCGGGGGAGCGCGATCCGGCGCTGGTTGCTGAGGACTGCCTGAACGGGCTGATCACGCCGGACGATGCGCGCGATCTCTATGGCGTGGTGCTCGACCCCGAGACCTTCGAGGTGAACAGCGACGCCACGGCGGCGCTGCGCGAGGCCTTGCGAGGCGCCGGGGATTCTTCACCGCCGACGTCCGAGAGTGAGCGGGCACGGTGAGTTTGCAACGCGAAGAAAGCTGAAAGGGAGGGCTTGATCATGTGGAAATGGATTGCTGGTGCCGTCGCGGCCGTTGCGGTGAGCATGCTCGCTGTCCCCGGCGCTCAGGCGGCCTTCAAGCTGGATGGGGCCCCCAAGATTGCGATGCTCCAGCTCGGCACGGTCAACGACGGCGGCTGGTCCGAGGCTCTGGAATACGCGCGGGTCAAGACCGAGGAGGCGCTTGGCGTCGAGATCGCCTACACGGAGAACATCCCGGAGGACAATTCGGAGATTCTGCGGGCCATCGATCTCTACGTGAGCCGGGGCCACAACATCATCATCGGCACCTCGTGGGGCTATGGCGACGCCTTCCTCGAGGCTGCCACCAAGTACCCCGACGTGGCCTTTGTGAACTGCGCCGGCGAGACCAACAACTCCGCCAACCTGGAGAGCTTCTACGCGCGCAGCTATCAGGGCTGGTACCTGGCCGGGATCGTCGCCGGCCACGTGACGCAGTCCAAGAAGATCGGCGCCATCGGGGGCTACCCGCTCAGCGTGGTGAACTGGGACCTCAACGGCTTCCTGCGCGGCGCCCAGTCGGTGGATCCCGCGATCGAGATGGTCGGCGTCTTCGTCAACACCTGGTACGACCCGGTGAAGGAGACGCAGGCCGCGGAGGCCCTGCTGGAGCAGGGGGTCGACGTGCTGGGCTCGAACCTGAGCACGCCGGGCCCGCACCTCGCCTTCCAGGACCAGGGCAAGTGGTCGGTCGGCTTCCAGATCGACGTGTCAGACCAGGCGCCGGACGCGGTGGCGACCTCCATGGTCTACAAGTGGGAGGCCTACCTGATCCCGACCATCTCGGCGATCATCGAAGGCACCTGGGAGCCCGGCGAGTGGGGCTGGTGGGAAGGCATCGACACCGGTCTCTTCGACGTCGATCCCATCGCGTCGTGGGTGCCGGCAGCGGCGGTGGCGGACGTCGATGCGGCCCGCGCGGCGATGATCGCGGGCACGCTCGATCCCTTCCAGGGGCCGCTCCATCGCCAGGACGGCACGCTGGAGGTGCCGGACGGCGAGGTGCTTTCCGACGACGGCCTGTGGGGCATGACTTACTTCGTGCAGGGCGCCATCGGCACCATGCCGGCGGAGTAAGCTGGGCCAGGTATGTCCGGTCTCCGGGCCGTGCCATCGTAGCGGGGTGAGCCGTGCCCTAGAAATCGTCGGCGCAAGCAAGGCGTTCGATGCCCGGCCGGCGCTCAGACGGGCATCGTTCGCCTGCGACTGGGGCGAGGTCCACGCGCTCCTTGGGGAGAACGGGGCCGGCAAGTCGACCCTGATGAACCTCGCCTGCGGGCTCTATGCGCCCGACGAGGGAACCATCGCGGTCGACGGCCAGCCCGCCGCCATCACCGCGCCGGCCGACGCCGCGAGCCTCGGCATTGGCATGGTCCACCAGCACTACAAGCTGGTGCAGCGCTTCACCGTCGCCGAGAACATCGTGCTCGCCTGCCGCGACGCGCTGGGGGTTCGCCGCCCGCGCGACGCGGCCGAGGCGGTAGCGGCGAAGGCGGCTGCCGTGGGCTTCGAGATCGACCCGAATGCCGTCGTCGGCGCGCTCTCCATCGCCGAGCAGCAGCGCGTCGAGATCCTCAAGGTGCTGCTGCTGGGCGCGCGGATTCTCATCCTGGACGAACCCACCTCGGTGCTGACCGACCAGGAGTCGCTCCAGGCGCTCACCTTCATGCGCCGGCTTGCGGACGACGGCCACGCGGTGGTGCTGATTACCCACAAGCTGCGCGAGGTCATCGGCTATTCGTCGCGGGTGACAGTGATGCGCGGCGGCGAGACAGTGCTGGCCGCCGCCGAGACGGAGGGCCTCGATGCCGAGAGCCTGGCCCGCACCATGGTGGGCGAAGGGAGCGCGGCGGCGGAACGCCGCACCCGGCCGCTCGGCGAGGTGCGGCTCAGGGTCGAGGACCTGACCGTGCGGCGGGCCGGCGGCATCGGCGTCGGCGGCATCGGCTTCGCCGTGCGCAGCGGCGAGATCTACGGCATCGCCGGAGTCGGCGGCAACGGACAGCAGGAACTGGCGGACGCGCTGACCGGGCTGCGCCTGCCCGCTCGCGGATCCATCACGATCGACGGCGCCGAGCTTGCCGGCCGCGATGTACCGGCCTTCCGCCGCCGGGGGATGCGCGCCGTGCCCGCCGACCGCTTCCGCACCGGCCTGCTTGCCGAACTCGCGGTGTACGAGAACCACGGCGTGACGGGCGTGCCCGCCGGCGAGTACGGCAATCCCGCGCTGGTCCGCCGCGGTGCCATGAAGGCGGCGGCGGCGGCGGCCGTCGACGCCTACAGCATCCACGGCGCGGCGCCTGGAACGCTGGCCCGGTTGCTCTCCGGCGGCAACGCCCAAAAGCTCCTATTGGCCCGCGAGCTTCGCGGCGAGGCCAGCGTGCTGATCGCCCATTCGCCCACCCGCGGCCTCGACGTGAGCGCCTGCCGCACGGTCCACGACCTGCTGCAGGGCGCGGCGGATGCGGGCACCGCCTGCGTGCTGATCAGCGAGGACCTGGAGGAGGTGCTGGCGTTGTCGACCACCATCGCCGTGATCAGCCGGGGGCGGCTGGTCGGCGAGTTCGCGGCGGGTACGGTGGGCCGTGCCGAGATCGGCCGCTTGATGCTGGGCCACGCCTGATGCTCGGCCCGGTCTATCTGGTCCCGCGCCAGCAGGCGCCGCTCTGGCTCAGGGCCGCAACCTTCGTCGGCGGGATCGGGCTCGGTCTCCTCATCGCCTTCGGCATCCTCCTCGCCTACGGCGTCAGCGCCGGTGAGATCGTCAACGAGTTCGTCGTCTATGTGTTCTTGGACCTGAACGGTCTGGCCCAGGTGGTGACCGCATCGACGCCGCTGGTCCTTGTGGGGCTCGCCTCGGCGGCGGCGCTCAAGCTCAAGTTCTGGAACATCGGCGTCGAGGGCCAGATGTGGCTCGGCTGCATCGCCGCGACCGGCGTCGCCATCTTCGATATTGGCCCTGAGCCGATGCGCCTGCCGCTCATGTTCGCCGCCGCCGCCGTCGCCGGCGCCTGCTGGATCGGCATACCCGCCTTTCTCAAGCTCCGCTTCCGGGTCAACGAGATCATCACCTCGCTGCTGCTCACCTACGTCGCCTACCAACTGGTGCAGCATCTGCTCTTCGGCCCCTGGCACGATCCGGGCAGCGCTTTCCCCAACTCGCGGCACTATGACGAAGAAGTCGAGCGGCTGGCCCGGCTCGGCTGGGGCTCCGCCCACACCGGCATCTGGATCGCGCTCGGCGCGGGCGTCCTGCTCTGGTTCGTGATGGCCCGCTCTCGGGTCGGCTTCTACATGGACGCGATCGGCGCCAACGCGGAGGCGGCGCGGGCGGCGGGCGTCCCGGTCGTGCTCACCACGGCGCTGGCAGCGGTCATGTCCGGCGGCCTCGCGGGCGTCGCGGGCGCAAGCCTCGCCGCCGGGCAGGAGTACCGCATGACGCTGTTCATCGCGGGCGGCTACACCTTCAGCGGCATCGTCATCGCCTTCATCGGGCGCTTCCGGCCGATCCCCGTCATCGTCACAGCGTTCGTGGTGGGCGGCGTCTACACCGCCGGCGACACGCTCAAGGTCTTCTACCAACTGCCGGCGGCGATCACGACGCTGATCGAGGCGGTCATTTTGCTCACCTTCGTCATGGTCGAGTTCTTCAGCCGCTACCACGTCACTCTCGGCGTGAGGGAGCGCGCCTGATGGCCGCCGACTTCGTGCAGCACTGGCTCGCCACCACGCCGGGCTTCGCCACGCCCTATCTGCTCGCCGCCCTCGGCCTGATGATCAACGAGCGCGCCGGCGTGCTGAACCTCGGCTGCGAGGGCATGATGCTGGTGGGCGCGATGACCGGAGCGGTGGTGAGCTTCCACACCGGTCTCGCGGGCGCGGGCGTGCCCGTCGCCATGCTGGCAGGGGCTCTGATCGGCCTCGTCTTCGGTATCGCCGTCGTCGTCTTCCGTACCGATCAGGTGCTGACCGGGCTGATTATCGTCGCCCTCGGCGACGGGCTGACCGGGGTCGTCGGCCGGCCCTACATGTTCGAGAAGGTGGCGGGATTCCGCGACCTCGACCTCGGCCCGCTCAGCGACATTCCCTGGCTCGGCCCGATCCTCTTCCAGCAGGACATCCTGGTCTATGCCGCCGCCGGACTGGCCGTGGCCGTGTGGTGGGGCCTCGACCGCTCGGATGTCGGCCTCAGGCTCCGCGCCGTCGGCGAGGACCCGGCGACCGCCGACATTGCCGGCGTCGACGTCCAGCTCTTCCGCCTCGTCGCGGTGACGCTGGGTGGCGCGCTCTGCGGGATCGCCGGCGCCTACCTGTCGCTCGCCTCGAGCTTCGTCTGGATCGAGCACATGGTGGCTGGCCGCGGCTGGATCGTGATCGCGCTGGTCATCTTCTCCGGCTGGCGACCGGGGCGTGCGGTCGTCGGCGCGCTCATCTTCGGCGGCGCCGAGGCGTTGATCCCGCGCATCCAGGCGGTCGGCCTCGACGTGCCCATCTACGTCGTCGGCATGCTGCCCTACGTGCTGACGCTGGCGGTGCTGATCGTGCCCACCGTCCTGCGCGGCGAGCGCTCCCCTGCCCCCAGCGGCCTTCTGATCAACTATCTGCGGCAGGATCGGCGCTAAACGATGGTGGCAGTTTCCACGGCGCCAATTCGTGGTAATCCCAGTGAGAAGCGAATCAGGCCCAGCATGAGATGATGGCGCCACCTCCCCGGATGACCGAATCGTCGGATAGCTACACGCGGCACTGCCCCCTCTTCGTCAGGGTCTACGATCTCGACGATCCGAGCCCTTACTTCGCCGCGCTGCGGCCGAGCGGCTACCGCATGCCCGCGGCGCTGGTGAGCGCGCTGGAGGCCATCCACGCGCCGCTGGGCGCCGCGCGCGGCGCAGGCGATACACCGCGCGTGCTGGACTTCGCCTGCGGCTACGGGGTCATCGGCGCGCTGCTGCGCCACGACGTTTCGATGGAAGGAATTTTTGCCAGGTACGGCGAGCGGGAGTGGCGACCGGAGGACGGGCGGCGCTACTGGGAGCAGGATGCCGCGTTCTTCGCCGCCCGGCTGAGGGAAGGGGCGGCGTTCGAGATCGGCGGCATCGACATCGCCGGAAACGCGCTCGACTACGCGCGCAGCCTGGGGTTCGTCGATCGGGCCTTTCACGAGAATGTTGTCGACGACGCGCCGAGCGACGCCTTGAAGCACTTCCTTCGCGGCGTGGACCTGGTCGTCGAGAGCGGCGCCCTGGGTGTGATGCTGCCGGACGCGTTCGCACGCATCCTCGATTGCCGGGGCGACGAGGGCCGCCCCTGGTTCCTCTACTGCCCCCGCCCGGACGTGAACTGGTCCGCGCTGAACGCCCTGTGGGCCGAGCGGGGCTACCGGACGGAGAGCTTCTGCGGCGGTCCGGTCCGCTACCGCAAGCCCCTGGACGAGCAGGAGCGGACGGACATGCTTCGCCGCTCCCGCGCGCTCGGCAGGCCGGGCGAGGCCTTCATGCAGGGCGGTTACCTTCTTGTCGACATGACGCTGGCGCGACCCGAGGCTGATGCCTGCAACCCGCCGATCGCCGCGATGCGGACCCGGTACGGCTGAGGCGCCGAAGCCGACCCGCCCGTAATCGAAGCCTCGTGTTCGAGCGGAGCGGGGCCTACCCCGTCGGCTGTCTCCCGCCGGCGGCGGCGAGCTGGCGGGTGACGAGCTGGGCGTA
Source organism: Rhodospirillales bacterium (assembly GCA_028818855.1). Taxonomy (GTDB): domain Bacteria; phylum Pseudomonadota; class Alphaproteobacteria; order UBA828; family UBA828; genus WTGU01. The sequence continues at coordinate 19,504 of JAPPMY010000027.1, read as the reverse complement.
AAGGCCGCTCCGGGCGAGCAGGCTCTCGTGCGTGCCGGTCTCGGCGATGCGGCCGTCGTCGAGCACGACGATGGCGTCGGCGTCGCGCACGGTGGAGAGGCGGTGGGCGATGACCACCGTGGTGCGCTCGGCCATCAGCTCCGTGAGCGCGCGGCGGAGCAGCGCCTCGTTCACCGCGTCGAGGTGCGAGGTCGCCTCGTCGAGGATCAGGATCGGCGCGTTCTTGAGGACGGCGCGGGCTACCGCCACGCGCTGGCGCTGGCCGCCGGAGAGCCGCGTGCCGCGCTCGCCGACGCGCGTCTCCAGCCCCTCCGGCAGCGCGGCGACGAAGTCGTCGAGAGCGGCGCGGCGCACCGCCTCGGCAAGCTCGGCTTCGGTCGCGTCCGGCCGGGCGATGAGGATGTTGGCACGGAGCGTGTCGTTGAAGAGGTAGGTGTCCTGCGCCACCAGCGCGATGCGGGCGCGGAGGTCGTCGAGCGTCCACTGGCGCACGTCCGCGCCGTCGAGGCGGACCGTGCCCTCCGCCGGGTCCCAGAAGCGCATGAAGAGGTGGGCGATGGTGGTCTTGCCGGCGCCGGACGGGCCCACCAGCGCCAGCGTCTCGCCGGGGCGGACGGCGAGCGAGACGCCGCTGAGCGCCGCCCGCTTCGTTCCGACGTAGGTGAAATCCACGCCCTCCATCTGCAACGCCGGCGCGCCGGGGGCCGGATCGGCACCGGGGCCGTCCCGCACCGTCACCGGCGCGCTGTGCACGGCGTGGAGGCGTCGCGTGGCGCCGAGCGTGTCCGCGAGTTGGCGGCCGATGTGGGCGATCTCGGAGACCGGCAGGAAGGTCGCCATCGCCAGGATCGCGAGCAGCGGCAGCATCGCCGCCTCGAGCCAACCGGCGGTGATCCATGCGGTGCCGGCCATCACCACGGCGAGGCCGCCGAGGCCGGTCGCGGTCTCGATCAGCGCCATCTGCGCCGTGAGGTCGCGGTAGTAGGGGAGGCGCAGGCGGTGGTGGTCGCGCACGATATCGAGGAAGACCCTGCGCCGGGCGCCCTCCTGCCGGAAGGCGAGAAGCTCGGTCAGCCCCTGGATGGTGTCCACGGCATGCGCGTTGAGGAGGCCCAGCACCTCCCGCGCCTGGCCGCCCAGCCTGTCGAGCCGCTTGCGCAGGAAGAAGGGGCTCAGCCCCACGATGGCGATGAAGGGCGCGAGCGCCGCCGCCATCGGCCAGCCGTAGACCAGCAGAGTCCCCATCACCGCCGCCGGCACCAGGATCGCGACCAGCGCCGGCGCGATCGTGTGGGCGAAGAAGTACTCGACCAGCTCCACGTCCTGCGTCGCCATGCCGACGATGTCGCCGGTGCGCCGGCGCAGGAGGTAGGCCGGCGCGAGCTTGTCCAGCTTGTCGTAAAGCGCGATCCGCATGTCGGTGAGCAGGCGGAAGGCCATGTCGTGCGCGACCCAGGACTCGAGCCAGTGCAGCATGCCTGCGAGCGGCGCGATTGCGTAGAGCGCGATCAACAGCGCGTCCACCGGCGTGCCCTGCTTGATGCCGGCGACGACGAGAGCGCTCAGCACGCCGATCCCGATGAAGGCCACGACGCGGGCGACGCCCAGCACGAAGGCGAGGTTCACGCGCCCGCGGAAGGGCCTTACGAGGCGCAGCAGCCGCACCCAGGCGCTCCACCAGCCGAGGCCCGAGGCCCGGAGCACCTCGTCGTCGGGTCCGTCTGCCGCGGCGGCGACGTGGCGGTCCTCGGTGGTGGGCTCGAGCGCTGGCTCGGCGCCGCGTGCCGCAGGGGGCGGTGCATCCAGCCCTTCCCGCACCTGGTCTGCCATCAGGCGGTGATAGACGCCCCGTTTCGCCATCAGGTCGGCGTGACGCCCACTCTCCACCACGCGGCCTTCGTCGAGCACGAGGATGCGGTCGGCATCGATCACGCTGGAGAGCCGATGGGCCATGATGAGGACCGTGCGGCCGCCCATGAGGCGGGCGAGCGCGTCCTGGATCACGGCCTCGTTCTCAGCGTCGACCGACGAGAGCGCCTCGTCGAGCAGCAGGATCGGCGCGTCCCTGAGCAGCGCGCGGGCGATGGCGATGCGCTGGCGCTGGCCGCCAGAGAGGCGGATGCCGCGCTCGCCGATCACCGTGTCGTAGCCCTGCGGCAAGCGGGCGATGAAGCCGTGCGCGTTGGCCGCCCGTGCGGCTGCCTCGACCTCCGCATCGCTAGCGTCCGGTTTGCCGAAGCGGATGTTCTCCGCCGCCGTGCCGTGGAAGAGGTAGGTGTCCTGGTTGACGGCGCCGAAGCGGGCGCGGAGCGCGGCGCGGTCGAGCGTGCGCAGGTCCTGGCCGCCGAGCAGGATGCGCCCGGCCTGCGGGTCGTCGAAGCGCATGAGCAGGCGCAGGATCGTCGACTTGCCCGCGCCGCTCGCGCCGACGATGCCGACCCGCTCGCCCGCGTCGACCCGGAACGAGAGCCCGTCATGGGCGGGGCGGCGCCCGCCCGGATAGGCGAAGCGCACGTCCTCGAAGGCGAGCGTGGGCGCGAGCCCGGAGGCGTCGGCAGGGTTGTCCGCGTCCTCGATGGCAGGCTTCACGGCAAGCATGCGGAACAGGCTCTCGGCTGCGGCGCGCCCGTTCATGCCCGTGTGGAGCAGCGCGCGCAGGTCCCGCATGGGGCGGAACACCTCGACGCCCATCATCAGCACGATGAGCAGCACCTCGATGCCGATTGCGCCCTCGGCGACGCGGCCCGCGCCGATCCCGAGCGCCGCCGCCGCGCCGACCGCGATGCCGGCATCGGTGATTCCGCGCGAGGCCGAGTTGCTCGCCAGGACCCACATCGTGCTGCGGAAGAGATCGCGCGCCTTCTCGGCGAGGAAGCTGCCGCGCGCCCGGCTCTGGCCGAAGGCCTTGAGGGTCGCCAGTCCCTGCACGGAATCCAGCAGCTCGGCGCCGTAGGACGCATAGGCCGACTGCCGCGCCTTCGCCGCCCTCTGGTCCCAGTGGTGGAAGACCACCGGCGCCACGAGAGTGAGCAGGGCGAAGCCGAGCAGGGCGGCGGCGAGCGGCAGGTCGAGGAAGGCGGCGAAGGCGAAGATGCCGAAGGGCGTCACCGCCGCCACGAAGAGCTGCGGCAGGTATTGGCCGAAGTAGGTCTCGAGCTGCTCGACACCGTCGATCAGCGTGAGCAGCGCATCGCCCGAGCGCTGCGCTCCGAACTGGCCGGGGCCGAGGGCCGCGACCTGATCGAAGAGCCGCGCGCGGATCTGGAGCTGCACCAGGGCGGCGGTGCGGTGCGCCTCCATCGTGCGCCAGTATTCGAGCACGCCGCGTGCGACCATCGCCGCAGCGACGGCGACGATGGGCAGCACCAGGTCGCCGAAGCCCTCGCCCTGGAAGACGCGGCCGAGCAGCCAGCCGAGCAGCGCGAGCCGCGCGATCCCGACGGCGGCGGACAGCAGGCCAAGCAGCACCGCGCCCGCGATGCGCAGCCGCAAGCCCTCGGTGAACTGCCACAATCTGCGATCGAAATACATGCGCGCCCGCTGCCGAAGCCGCCCTCACCCACCACAAAGGCGCGTCCGTGTCCAATGCGCAAGCTATGCCGTGACCATAACCGAACGATCACGTGGAAGTGGGATGCAAGTGGTCGGGCCAATGCCTTAAGATATGCACGACCCTGCGCCATGGAGGATCGCGATGACCGCGCAGCTCGTCGACCGGAGGGTGGGCATCGGGGACGGTATCCAGCTCCACTATGTGGAGGCGGGTGAGGGCCGGCCGCTCATCATCATTCCCTCGTGGTCGCTCACCGGCGCGGCCTACGGGCACCAGCTTCGCGCGCTTTCGTCAACGCGGCGCGTGATGGCCTTCGACATGCGCGGCCACGGCGATTCGACCACGCCGGCCGGCGGCTACCGCGTCAGCCGGCTCGCGGCCGATCTGCGCGCCGTGATCGAGCGGCTGGAGCTGGACCAGGTCGATCTCATGGGCCATTCCATCGGCTCGTCGATCATCTGGAGCTACATCGACCTCTTCGGCGAGGACCGTCTCGGTCGCCTCGTGTTCGTCGACCAGGCGCCGTCGGTGACCGCGAAGGCCGACTGGTCGGCCGAAGAGCGCGTGACCTACGGCTGCCTGCTGCCGGACCTGGACGCGCTTGCCGAGTTCTACCTCCAGGTGCTCGCGGCAGAGACGCCCGAGGCCACCGTGCCGGTGATTGCCCGCCTCTTCTCGCCGTCATTGTCCGCTGAGGAGCTGCTCTGGTTCGCCCGCGAGATCTGCAAGCTGCCGCGCCGGCACGCAGCCGACCTGCTCCACGATCACTGCGGGCTCGACTGGCGCGACGTGATCCAGCGGGTGCGGCGGCCGACGCTGGTGGTGGGCGCGGAGGCGAGCATCTTCTCGGCAGAGTCGCAGGAGTGGATCGCGGCGCAGATCCCCGGCGCCGAGGTGGAGATTTTCAAGGCAGGCGAAGGCGGCTCGCACTTCATGTGCTACGAGAACCCGGCCAAGTTCAACGCGTTGGTGGAGGCGTTCCTCGCCTGAGCGCGAGCCCGTCCTCAAGCCGGACCGGCCCTCTCTGCAGTTTCATCCGTACCCTTCGCGCGTCAGCCCCTGCGGCAGTCGGGCGGCACCGTGGCATGGCGGGGCAAACGGGGATATATCAGGGCGCGCTGTCGTATCTCATGGCCCTGGCGGCCGGCGACGGCGCCTTGCCCTCCGGCTGGGGCGGGTATCACGAGCAAGGGAGACATCGATGCAACTGAGCAGGGACGAGCTGCTGAAGGCGTATCGCACGATGGCGGCGGCGCGGCACTTCGAGGACAGCGTCTTCGAGAACTTCTCGGACGGGAAGATTCCCGGGTTCGTCCATCTCTCCGCCGGGCAGGAAGCGACGGCGGCCGGCGTCTACATGGCGCTGGACGAGCGAGACTGGATCGCCACCACCCATCGCGCCCACGGACAGTGCATCGCCCGCGGCCTGGACCTGCAGGAGACCATGGACGAGATCTATGGCGCGACCACCGGCGTCTGCGGCGGCAAGGGCGGCTCGATGCACATCGCCGACCTCGACAAGGGGATGCTGGGCGCGAACGGGATCATCGGCGCGACAGGCCCGCTCGCGGTGGGCGCCGGCCTTTCTGCCAGGGCGAAGGGCGAAAACGGCGTCGCCGTGGCCTTCTACGGCGACGGCGGGTCCAACCAGGGGTTGATCTTCGAAGCCTACAACCTTGCGAACATCTGGAAGCTGCCCGTCATCTTCATTTGCGAGGACAACGGCTACGCCGAGGCGACTCCGTCCTCCTATTCGGTGGCGGGCTCGCAGGTGGCGCGTGCAAACGGGTTCGGCATGCCGGCCGTCGAGATCGACGGGTTCGACTTCTTCGCGATCCACGATGCGATGAAGGATGCGGTGGAGCGCGCGCGGAACGGCGAGGGCCCGAGCCTGATACACATCAAGACCGCCCGCTTCTACGGACACTTCGTCGGCGATGCGCAGACCTACCGGGCCGATGGCGAGATCGACAGTCTCCGCGCGGACAAGGACTGCCTGAAGCTGTTCCGCGAGAAGGTCGTCGAGACGGGTCTTTTGACCGACGAACAGCTCGACGAGATCTACGAAGAAGAGAAAACGCGGATCCAGGATGCCGCCTCGGCCGCTCAGGTGGCACCCCGTGCCACCGAGGCCGATCTGATGACCGACGTCTACAGCTCGTACTGAACGGGAGTACCGATCGTGCCCAAGAAATCGTACAGGGCCGCCATCAACGAAGCGATGGCTGGCGAGATGCGCCGCGACCCCAAGGTCATCGTGATGGGCGAGGATGTATCCGGCGGAACCGGCGCGCCGGGCGAGGACGATGCCTGGGGCGGCCCGCTCGGCGTCACCAAGGGGCTTCACACCGAGTTCGGGCCGATGCGGGTGCTGGACACGCCGATCGCGGAGGGCGGCTTCATCGGCGCCGCGGCCGGTGCTGCGGTGACCGGCATGCGACCCATCGTCGATCTGATGTTCGTGGACTTCCTCGGGGTCTGCTTCGACGCGATCTACAACCAGGCGGGGAAGTTCCGTTACATGTTCGGCGGCAAGGCGGAAACGCCGCTGGTCGTGAGGACGATGTACGGCGCCGGTCTCAGGGCCGCGTCCCAGCACAGCCAGGTGCTCTATTCGCTCTTCGCCCACGTGCCCGGCGTGAAGGTGGTGGTCCCCTCCAACCCCTATGACGCCAAGGGGCTGATGATTCAGTCCATTCGCGACAACGATCCCGTCGTCTTCTTCGAGCACAAGGCGATGTACGACGACGAGGCCGAGGTTCCCGACGAGGCCTACACGGTCCCGTTCGGCGAGGCGAACGTGGTTCGGGAAGGAGACGACGTCACCATCGTCGCGATCGGCAAGATGGTGCATCTGGCCAATCAGGCCGCCGACAATCTGGAGAGCGAGGGCATCTCCTGCACGGTGATCGACCCGCGCACGGTATCGCCACTGGATGAGGAGACCATCCTGGAGGAGGTCGAGGCGACGGGCCGTCTGGTCGTCGTGGACGAGAGCCACCCCCGCTGCTCCATGGCGGCGGACATCTCGTCCATCGTGGCCCAGAAGGCGTTCAGGTCGTTGAAGGCCGCGATCGAGAAGGTGACGGCGCCGCACTGCCCGGTCCCGTTCGCGCCCGAGCTCGAGGATCTCTACATCCCGAAGGTGGAGGACGTGGAGGCCGCCGTCCGCCGCACCTTGGCCTGAGCGCGGTTCGCCCCGGACGTATGGTGCGCGCGGTTTGACAGGTTTGGGCCTTTTTCCTAGCGTCGCGCGGGCCGGCACGCGGCTCGTTGGCGCCGGGGATGGCCTTGGGAGGGCCCGGGGGATGGCGACTTGACGATCGGCGCGGTCCTGCCGATCAAGGACTTGGGCCACGCCAAGCAGCGGCTGGCGGGCTTCCTCAGCGGAGCCGAGCGCCGGCTGCTCTGCGAGGCGATGGCCGAGGACGTGCTGGAGGTTCTCTCCCAGATACCGGCGCTTTTCGACATCATTGTGGTGACGCGGGACGCGCGAGCCGGCAGGCTCGCCGCCCGCTACGGGGCTCGCGTTCTCGAAGAGCCCTCCAACAACGGCCAGAGCGCGGCCGTGAAGAGAGCCGCCGCCGCGCTGGGCCGCGCCGGGGTCGAATGCCTGCTCCAGGTGCCGGGCGACGTGCCGGGCGCGAGCGCGGACGAGATCAGCGAGGTGCTGGCGGCACACGCGGGCGGGGACGAAGGCGGGCCGGCGGTGACGCTGGTGCCGTCTCACGACCGGCGGGGCACGAACTGCGTGCTCTGCTCGCCGCCGGGCGTGCTGCCCTTCGCCTTCGGCCACGACAGTTTCGGGCCGCACTGCGAAGCGGCGTGGGCGCTGGGCATCGTGCCGACGATTCTGCCGCTGCCGGGCCTCGGGCTCGACATCGACACGCCCGACGATCTGCGCGCCTTCGTGGCGCGGCCGGCAGAGGGCCGCGCCCTCGACTACCTCCGCGAGAGCGGCATCGCCGCGCGGCTCCTGGTTACCGACGCGGCCTGAGGCGGATGCACGACGCAACCCGTGACCTGCTCGAGGCGGTGCAGGATGGCCGCCGCCCGGATGCGGCCGACGCACTCGTGCTCGCCGCCGAGGACGACCTAGCGCCGTTGCTGGACTGCGCCGCGGCGCTTCGCGACCGGGCGCACCCCGACGTCGTGACCTACTCGCGCAAGGTCTTCATCCCGCTCACCCATCTCTGCCGCGACGTCTGCCACTACTGCACCTTCGCCCGGCCCCCGCGCCGTGGCGAGAGGGCGTACCTGACGCCGGAAGAGGTGCTGCGGGTGGCGGAGGCCGGCGCCGACGCCGGCTGCAAGGAGGCGCTCTTCACGCTCGGCGACAAGCCGGAGCTGCGCTACCGCGCGGCGCGCGAGGGCCTGGAGGCTCTCGGCTACGAGAGCACGCTCGCCTACCTCGCGGACATGGCGAAGCTGGTGCTGGAGAAGACACCGCTGCTGCCGCATCTCAATCCCGGCGTGCTGAGGCGCGACGACCTGCAGATGCTGCGCAAGGTCTCTGCCTCGCAGGGCATGATGCTGGAGAGCGCGTCCGAGCGGCTGTCGGCCAAGGGCGGACCCCACTACGGCTCGCCGGACAAGCGGCCCGGCGCGCGGCTCGAGACGCTCCGCCTCGCCGGCGAGGAGGCGGTGCCCTTCACGTCCGGCATCCTCATCGGCATCGGAGAGACGCGGGAGGAGCGGATCGAGGCCCTGCTCGCGCTGCGCGATTCCCATGACGCCCACGGACACGTCCAGGAGATCATCGTCCAGAACTTCCGGGCCAAGCCGGGGACGCGAATGTCCGAGGCGCCCGAGCCCAGTCTGGATGAGCTTCTTTGGACCATCGCAACGGCGCGCATCCTGTTCGGGCCGGAGGCGAACATCCAGGCGCCACCCAATCTGAGCCCCGGCGCGCTGCCGCAACTCGTGGCGGCGGGGATCAACGACTGGGGCGGCGTCTCTCCGGTAACGCAGGACTACGTCAATCCCGAGGCGCCGTGGCCGCATCTCGACGCGCTTGCCCGCGAGACCGCCGCTGCCGGCAAGACCCTGGCCGAGCGGCTCACGATCTATCCCTCTTACGCGCTTTCGGGCGAGCGCTGGCTCGATCCGACATTGCGTGAGCGGGTGTTGAGGATGGTCGATTCCACCGGCTATCCCCGAACCGATCCCTGGGTCACGGGCGCGGGCGAGGCGCCGCCGAAGGATCGCACGCCTGCGCCGGCCGTCGTCGCGGCAGACATCGAGCGCCTGCTGGCGCGCGCCGATGCGGGCCAGGGGCTCGGCGAGGACGAGCTGGTGCGGCTCTTCGAGGCGCGCGGCGGGGCCTTCGACGCGGTATGCGCCGCCGCCGACGAGATCCGGGAACGGGTCTCCGGGCCGCAGGTCAGCTACGTGGTGAACCGCAACATCAACTACACCAACGTCTGCTACTTCCGCTGCCAGTTCTGTGCCTTCTCCAAGGGCAAGCTGAGCGAGAACCTGCGCGGCCGCCCGTACGACCTGCCGCTGGACGAGGTCGTGCGACGGGTGCGCGAGGCCTGGGAGCGGGGCGCGACGGAGGTCTGCCTCCAGGGCGGCATCCATCCCGACTACACGGGCGAGACCTACCTCTCGATCTGCCGCGCCATCAGGGAGGCGGAGCCCGCGATCCACGTTCACGCCTTCTCGCCGCTGGAGATCTGGCAGGGGGCGGCGACGCTCGGCCGCTCGGTTCCCGACTTCCTCGCAGCGTTGCAGGAGGCCGGGCTGGGCTCGCTGCCCGGCACCGCCGCCGAGATCCTCGACGACGAGGTGCGGGCGGTGATCTGCCCGGACAAGATCGTGACCGACCAGTGGCTCTCGGTGATGGAGGCGGCGCATGCGCTGGGCTTGCGCAGCACCGCCACGATCATGTTCGGCCATGTCGACGCGCCGCGTCACTGGGCGCGCCATCTGCTGAGAGTCCGCGCCTTGCAGGAGCGCACCGGCGGCTTTACCGAGTTCGTGCCGCTTCCCTTCGTCGCGATGGAGGCGCCGCTCTACCTCAAGGGGCGCGCCAGGCGGGGGCCGACCTGGCGAGAGGCCGTTCTCATGCACGCCGTGGCGCGGCTCGCTCTGCATCCCGTCATCGCCAACATCCAGACCTCGTGGGTGAAGATGGGGCGGGCGGGCGCCGCCGCCTGCCTCGATGCCGGCGCCAACGACATCGGCGGCACGCTGATGAACGAATCGATCACCCGCGCTGCAGGCGCGAGCCACGGGCAGGAGTTTCCGCCGGCGGAGATCGAGGCCCTGGTCGAAGGACTGAGGCGCACGCCCGTGCAGCGGACGACGCTCTACGGGCAGGCGCCTGCTGCCCGCCGGGCAGCGGCCGCGGGCGCGGCACCCCTCGCCCCGGTCGTCAACGCGCCAGCCCGGCGCTACGAGCGGCGGGCTGCGGCGAGCGATCTGGTCCGGCCCGGGCTCGAAGCAGCGGTGCCGGCGGGGGAGTGAGCGGCGGCGCTCGTTGTCGAATTGCGCGGCCCGTTCCAGTACCGACTTAGGGGCTTTGATCTTCCAGTAGCCGGGCCATCATGTGGCGAACGTGATCCTGCCCGCCGAAGAACACGGCCAGGACTCGGACCGTTTCGCCTGCCTCGTCCACGTCGAACCAATAGATCGCCCGTCCGATGGCAAGGTGCCGCAGGCCGGGCAGGATGTCGTCGTGGCGTTCGCCCCGGCGGGGCGCGGACAAAATGCGCCTCGCGCCGGCACGGATTTCGAGCACCCGCGTCTCCGCGTGGTCCAACGCGCTCTCCAGGTTTTCGCCGAAGTCGAGATAGCTTCGCAGAAGATGATCGAATATCAGTCCGAAATCGCGGTCGGCCTCGGCGGAGAACTCAAGACGAAAGGCCATGCGCGCGGCGCTTCTCGGCAATCATTGCGGCCAGGCGCGCGTCCGTTTCTTCTTCGCTGATGAACTCGGCCTCACGGCGACGCGATAACAGAGTGCGGAGCGCCACCGTTTCCAGCTCCTCGGTCGCCATTCGCTGGCGCAGCAGGTCAACCCCTTGCTGCAAGACTGCACTGAGGCTGGCGTAGCGCCCGGCCTCCACCAGCGCCCTGGCGAAGGCGTGCTGCTCGTCGGTGAGAGAGACGGAAGACTTGACCGTCACGATAGCCTCCTTGACGGAAAGGTAATACTCAGTAGCACCAGGGTCAACGAACTTGCACCGCCGTCAGTCTCCCGTCGGGAGGGCAGACGATACGTGTGATAGGCTCGGCCCGCGCGCATCGGCGGTCACAGGGGAGGGACAGCGACCATGGCGGGCTTCACGATTACGTCCACCAACCATACGAGCTTCACGGTCTCCAGCCTCGACCGGGCGATCGGCCTGTTTCGCGATGCGCTCGGCTTCGAGCTTCTGAACCGGTCGCCGCGCGATCCCAAGTTCATCGAGCAGGTGGTGGGCGTCGAGGGCGCGGACATCGAGGTCGCCTACCTGCAGGCGCCGGGGCACCGGCTCGAGCTGATCGAGTACCTGGGCCCGGCCGACCGCGGCACGGTCGACTCGCGGCCCTGCGACGCGGGCTTCGCCCACATCGCCTTCGACGTGGACGATATCCACGAGGCCATCACGGCCGTCCGCGCCGCTGGCTCTGAGCCCATGGGCGAGCCGATTACCGTCAATGCCGGCCCCAACAAGGGCGGCCTCGTGGTCTACACGCGCGATCCCGACGGCATCACGGTCGAGTTCATCCAGAGGCCGAAGGCGTAGTCCCGGACGAATGTTCTACGAAACCGCGCGCAACGATCACGGCCTGCCGCACGACCCCTTCAAGTCATGCGTGGTGCCGCGCCCGATCGGCTGGATCACCACGATGGACAACGCCGGCGTGCTCAATCTCGCGCCGTTCAGTTACTTCAACGCCTGCGGCGACCATCCGCCGCAGGTGATGTATGCGGCGAACGGCACGCACGCGGACGGCGGCCCCAAGGACAGCCTGACAAACGTGCGGGAGACCGGCGAGTTCGTGGCCAGCCTCGCGACCTGGGAGCAGCGCGAGGCGATGCGCGTCTCTTCGAGCCACGTGGGGCGCAGCGTCGACGAGTTCGCGCTGGCCGGGCTGGAGACCGTGCCGGCCCGGCTGGTGCGCCCGCCCGGCGTCAAGGGCGCGCCCATTCGCCTCGAATGCCGGCTCTACAAGGTGATCGAGTTGCTGGCCGACGATCCCGCGCGCTGCCGAAACTGGATCGTGGTGGGGCAGGTCGTGGGCATTCATATCGACGATGCGATCATCACCGGCGGCCGCGTCGACCAGTCGAAGTTCCGACCCATCGCGCGCCTCGGCTACGCCGACTACACCACGGTGGACAGCCACTTCGCGATGCCGTTTCCCGACTGATGTTACGAGGCAGGGCCGCAGAGGATTTTGCGAGCCGAACCCTTTGATATCACATTTTTCTATGATATAATTCACGATTTCGAAGGGGAGTGGAAAAGAATGAATATTGGAGAGGCATTATTGAGGCCGGTAGTGGGTCTCGGGACTACTGTTTGGTTCGTAACTGTACTTGCGGCCTTTGCCGGCAGCACAAGTAAACCCGTTTACTCGGCAGACGTCTCCTGGACGAACAGAATTGTGTCCGATTACCACAGTTGGATAGGTGTCCACGGGAAGCGCCGCGACATGATTCATCAAGGCATCGATATCGTCGGCCCTTCAGGTCAGGACATCATTGCGATCGCCGATGGGTGGATCGCCGAAACGCATGATGAACGTTGTATGGGGCCCACAGTCGTAATCGATCATGGTAGAGACAAGGAAGGACGACGATTGATCGCACTGTACGGTCATGTTCAGGACATTCTTGTCGAAGAAGGCCAGAGGGTATCCCGCGGCGATATTGTCGCTCGCTTGGGCAACAATCACCACAAGTATCGGTGCATATCCGGAGTACGACATCTGCATCTGCAGCTCGGGCAGAAGAGGCGCTTCAGAAAGGGCACGGCCTGGGGCACTGCTTACTTCCTGAAGGACTATTCTGAGGCGATCAATCCCCATCTCCTGTGGGCCGACGGCCCAAATCAGATCACGTGCTTCGACAAGGACAGGAACTACCCGCCTGGAACGATCACCTATCCGGTCCCCTGCTAAGGCCAAAGATGCGGCAGGCATCGAGACGCGAGACAGGATCGGTGCGCCGATGTGACGGTAGGCCGGCAGGACCACAAGACCTTGCATATCGGCGTGGGTGCGTCTACAACCTGTAGTGATGCAGCCTGCTCTTCTGCCCTCGATCTTCAGCGACCGGCATCTGCTGGGGATCGAAGGGCTTTCCGCCGGTGCCATCACCCATCTCCTGGATCTCTCCGAAGGCTACGTGGCGCTCAACCGCGAGGTGCAGAAGCGCAAGAGCCTGCTCGGCGGGCGCACCGTGGTCCTGCTCTTCTTCGAGACCTCGACGCGCACGCGCACCTCGTTCGAGCTTGCGGGCAAGCGCCTTGGCGCCGACGTGATCAACATCGCGGTGGCGAGCTCGGCGATCAAGAAGGGCGAGACGCTCATCGACACGGCGATGACGCTGAACGCCATGCACCCGGATATGCTGATCGTCCGCCACCCCGACGCCGGCGCCGCGCGGCTGCTCGCCGATCACGTCAAGTGCAGCGTCATCAACGCCGGAGACGGCAGCCACGAGCACCCCACCCAGGCGCTGCTGGATGCGCTCACGATCCGCCGTCGCTTCGAGCGAATTCAGGGCCTCCGGGTCGCGATCTGCGGCGACGTGCTGCACAGCCGGGTCGCGCGTTCCAACATCCTGCTGCTCAACACGATGGGCGCGCACGTGCGGATCATTGCGCCGCCGACTCTGGTGCCGGCGGCGGTCGAGCGCATGGGTGTGGAGGTCTTCCACGACATGCGGAAAGGGCTCGCGGGCTGCGACGTCATCATGATGCTGCGCCTGCAGCAGGAGCGCATGCAGGGCAGCTTCGTGCCCTCGACCCGCGAGTACTTCCGCTTCTTCGGCCTCGACCGGGAAAAGCTGGCCGAAGCCCGTGAGAACGCGCTGATCCTCCATCCGGGCCCGATGAACCGGGGCGTGGAGATCGACAGCGAAGTCGCCGACGACATCACGCGGAGCGCCATCCTCGATCAGGTCGAGCTTGGCGTCGCCGTGCGCCAGGGCTGCCTCGACGCGCTGAGCCGGAACCTCGGCCCGGCGCCGGTGTTCTGAGCGGGAGGGAGAGGGATGATCCACGAGCAGCCCACCGCCTACGTCAACGCCCGCCTGCTGGACCCGGACAGCGGCCTCGACGGCCCGGGTGCGCTGTTCGTGAAGGAGGGCGTCGTCGCCGATTTCGGGCCGAAACTCTTCGCCGATGGCGTGCCGGACGGGATCGCGACGGTCGATTGCGGCGGCCACTGCCTCGCGCCTGGCCTCATCGACATGCACGTGCACTTCCGCGAGCCCGGCCACGAGCACAAGGAGACCATCGCCACCGGGGGCCTCTCGGCGGCGGCGGGGGGCGTGACCAGCGTCGCCTGCATGCCCAACACCAAGCCCGTCATCGACGACATGGCGCTGGTCGAGTTCGTGCAACGCCGCGCGCGCGACGCCAAGGGGGTCAAGGTCTATCCCTTCGGCGCCGTGACCAAGGGGCTGGAAGGGCGGCAGCTCACCGAGATGGGCATGCTGGCCGAGGCCGGCGCGGTCGGCTTCTCGGACGACGGCCTGCCGGTCGCCGACAGCCAGGTGATGCGCCGCGCGCTCAGCTACGCGCGCGCCTTCGGCCTGATCGTGAGCCAGCACGCCGAGGACCTCTCGCTCACGAGCTGCGGCTGCATGGCCGAAGGCGAGGTCTCGACCCGGCTCGGCCTGCCGGGCATTCCCGACGAGTCGGAGATCGTGGTGGTCGAGCGCGACATCCGCCTGGTGGAGCTGACCGGCGGGCGCTACCACGTGGCCCACATCTCGACCGCCGGCGCGGTGGATGCGGTGCGCCGCGCCAAGCGCGCAGGCCTGCCGGTCACCTGCGAGGTCGCCCCGCACCACTTCGCGCTCACCGAGCACGACGTCGGCGACTACCGCACCTTCGCCAAGATGGCGCCGCCGCTCAGGAGCGAGGCCAACCGCAAGGCGATGGTGGACGGGCTGAAGGACGGCACCATCGACGCCATTGCCAGCGACCACGCGCCCCACGACCAGGAGAGCAAGCGCGTGCCGATGGAGCGTGCGGCCAACGGCATCGTCGGGCTGGAGACGATGCTGCCGCTCTCACTCGAGCTTTACCACGGCGGGCATCTCTCGCTGCGTGAGGTGCTGCGCCGGCTCACCTCCGCGCCGGCCGACCTGCTCGGCATCGATGCGGGCCGGCTCAGGCGCGGCGGGCCTGCCGACCTCGTGCTCTTCGATCTCGATGCGCCTTGGCGAATCGATCGCGGCGAATTCCGCAGCAAGTCGAGCAACACGCCCTTCGATGGCCGCCCGGTGCAGGGGCGTGTCTTGCGTACGGTGGTGGACGGCCGCGCGGTCTTCGCCGCCGCGGACCGGTCGTGAACCGGGCCGCCATGTCCTACGCCGATATCGCCACGGCCTGTCTGAGGCGCCTGCCGCCGGAGACGGCGCACGACGCGGCTCTGACTCTTCTCGGGCGTGTTCCGTTGCCGCAGCCCCCGCCGCCCGCTCCGGCGCTCGCGCAGACCCTTTGGGGACTGCGCTTCTCGACACCTACGGGGCTCGCAGCCGGCTTCGACAAGGATGCGCGCTGCCCCGACGCGGCGGCACGGCTCGGACTCGGCTTCGGCGAGGCGGGCACGGTGACGCCGCGCCCCCAGCCGGGGAACCCCAGGCCCCGGCTCTTCCGCTTGCGGCGGGAGCGCGCGCTGATCAACCGCTACGGCTTCAACAGCGCCGGCCTGGAGGTCGTCGCAGACCGGCTGGAACGGTGGCGCTCCGCACATAGCGCGCCCGCCCGCCCGCTCGGAATCAACATCGGCGTGAACACGGACAGCACCGATCCGGCACGCGACTACGCCGCCGGGTTCGCGCGGGTGGCGTCGCTCGCCGACTACGTTGCGGTGAACGTCTCCTCGCCCAACACGCCGGGGCTGCGGGCGTGGCAGGCGGGCGATGCGCTCCGCCGGCTGCTGACCGCGCTGGCGGATGCCCATGCCCGCCTCGACAGTGCGCCGCCCATCCTGCTCAAGCTTGCACCGGACATTGACGACGAGGGGCTGGCGGCGCTGCTGGAGGCCATTCGGCAAGCGCCCATTGCGGGACTGATCCTCACCAACACGACGACTGCGCGCCCGGCCGGCCTGGTCTCGCGGCACCGGAAAGAGGAGGGCGGCCTCAGCGGGCCGCCGCTCGCCCCCCGCGCGTTGGCGGTGCTGCGCCTCGCCTACGCGCTGAGCGATGGCCGCCTGCCGCTGATCGGCGTGGGCGGGATCGATTCGGCGGAAGCGGGGTATGCCCGCATCCGCGCAGGCGCGAGCCTCGTTCAGCTATACACCGCGCTGGTCTATCGGGGTCCGCGCCTCGTCGGCGAGATTACGCTGGGGCTCGCGCGGCTTCTTGCTGCCGACGGCTTTGCCTCGCTCGCCGAGGCGGTCGGCGCCGACCACCGCGCGCCCGGAGAATGCGCTCACGAGGCGTCGGCGACCTCCCGCACGATAGCCCGTGCGGCGGCGAGTGGATCGGGCGCCCGCGTGATGGGGCGGCCGACGACGAGCGCGGTCGCGCCGGCCCGCGCCGCGTCGGCCGGCGTCGCCACCCGCGCCTGATCGCCCTTGCCGCTGCCGCCGCCGCTCGCCGGGCGGATGCCGGGCACGACGATGTGGAAGTCCGCACCGTGTTCGCTACGCAGCGCTGCAATCTCGTGCGGGCTCGCGATGACGCCCGCCAGCCCCGCCTCGTGAGCGAGCCCGGCGAGGCGCAGCACCTGCTCGCGAGCCGTGGCGGTTACGCCCTGGCGTGCGAGTTCCGAGTCGTCGAGGCTGGTGAGCACGGTCACGCCGAGCAGGTTGGGCGGCGCGACGCCCCGGCGTGCGGCTTCCTCCTCCGCCGCCTCGCGGGCGGCCCGCATCATCGCGATGCCGCCGGCGGTGTGGACGGTGAGATAGTGCGGCTGCAGCGCAGCCACGCTGCGCACCGCGCCCGCGACGGTGTTCGGGATGTCGTGGAGCTTGAGGTCGAGGAAGAGCGGCAAGCCGGCGCCGTGCACCGCGGCGATGCCGTCAGGGCCGTGAGCGCAGAAGTATTCGAGGCCGAGTTTGAGGCCGCCCACCGCCGGCGCGAGACGTTGCGCCAGACCCTCCGCGGTGGACCTGTCGCGCGTATCGAGGGCGCAATAGAGAGAGACGTTCGGCATGGGAACTCCGACCGGGGCGGAATAGTCTACCCTCGCGGGCAGCACGGGACGACCGGAGAGCGGACGGGCGGGGTGCACGGATGAGCGCAGCGGCAGACGAAATCGCGGCGGTCCTGCTCGATACCGGGGCGTTCCTGGTGCGGCCCGAGGCACCCTTTCGCCTGACCTCCGGCCTCCACGCGCCCTTCTACGTGAACTGCAGGCTGATCCTGTCGCGGCATGAGGCGCGCGCGCGGGCGGCGGCGGCGCTGGCGGCGACCGTGCCGCAGCCGGCGACCACGATCATCGCCGGCGGCGTCACGGCGGGCGTGCCCTTCGCCACCCTCGTCGCCGACCGGCTGGGCCTGCCCATGGTCTACGTCCGGGCCGAGGCCAAGGCGCATGGCACCGCAGGCCGCATCGAGGGCGGCGCCGTCGCCGGCGAGCGCGTCCACCTGATCGAGGACCTGATCTCGACCGCCGGCAGCATCCTCGCCTTCACCCGGGCGCTGCGCGACGCGGGCGCGGAGGTGGAAGGCGTGAGCGTGCTGTTCTCGCGCGCGGGCCGCTCGGCGCGGCAGGCGCTGGAGGAGGCGGGGCTCGCGATCGCCGCCGTCTGCGATCTCGATACGCTGCTCGGCGTGGCGCTCGCCAGCGGGCGCATCGACGAGGGGGCGCTGGGCGAGGTCCGCGCCTTCCTCGCCGATCCCGAGGGCTGGTCCGCCCGCCACGCGGCGTGAGCACCGCCCGGCACGGTCAGAAGTCGATGGCGCGCCCCTTGCGCTCCCAATCGCCGTAGCGGGTGGGCTCCGGCCCCGCCGGCCCGCCCGTCTCGGGGACAGGCTCGATCGTGTCGTCGGCGCCGTTCCCCGCTGGCGGGGCCGCTGCGGCTGCCGCAAGCTCGCGCACCGCCTTGCCGGGGCGGGCCAGCACGTCCGGCCCGATGGAGGGGATATCGGCCAGCCCGCAGAGGCCCATCGTGAGGTCCAGCTCGCGTCGGAGGATGTCGAGCGCGTGCGTCACGCCCGCTTCGCCCGCGACCGTGAGGCCCCAGAACTGCGCCCTGCCGATGGTGCAGCAGTCCGCACCCAGCGCCAGCGCCTTGACTATGTGGGTGCCCCGCCTGATGCCGCCGTCGAGCAGGACCGCGGCGCGGCCCGCCACGGCATCGGCCACGCGTGGCAGCGCGTCGAGCGCGCTCGCAGCGCCATCGAGCTGTCGCCCGCCGTGGTTGGAGACGAACATCCCGTCCACGCCGTTCGCCACCGCCTCGGCGGCGTCGGCGGGGTGAAGCACGCCCTTGAGCAGGAGCGGCCCTTTCCAGACGGCGCGCAGGTCGGCGATGTCCCGCCACTGCATGCCGGGATCCGGCAACGTCAACATGCGCTGGGCGAGGGTGGTGAGGTCCTCGCCGTCGGTCCTGCGGTAGTTGCCGAACGTGATACTCGGAATGGTGCGCCGCATCCGCCAGAGCCAGCCGAGCTTGGTCGACATGTTGGCGATCTCGCGGGCGGACATTCTGGGCGGGATGATGAAGCCGTTGCGGATGTCTCGCTCGCGATTGCCGAGGAGCTGGGTGTCGACGGTCACGATCAGCGCTTCGTACCCCGCCGCCTCCGCGCGTGCCGCCATCTCGCGGGTGAGCCCGCGGTCCTTGAAAATGTAGGTCTGGAACCAGCGGGGCTCGACGCCGGTTTCGGCCAGCTTTTCGAGGCTGCAGACCGAGCCGTGGCTGAGGCTGTAGATCGAGCCCGCCTTGGTCGCCGCGCGCGCCGAGGCGGCCTCTCCGTCCGGCCAGAGAAGCCCCGCCAACCCCGTGGGCGGAACGATGAGCGGCATGGAGATCCGCCGGCCGAAGAGCGTGGTCGAGAGGTTGCGGCTCGCCGAGCCGCCGATGGGGCGCGGGTAGAGGTCGACGTCATCGAAGGCGGAGACGTTCCGCCGCAGCGTGTGCTCGTCGCCGGCGCCGCCGTCAACGAAGTCGAACACCGGGCGCGGCAGCACGCGCCGGGCTTCTTCCCGCAGCGCCGCGATGTTGTAGGCCCGCCGCTTCCAGCGGGGCTGGCGTTCGCTCGCCATCCTCATCCTCGTCGTGACGGCGCGCCAGTATAGGCGGGGAGCGGCGCGCGCGCATGCCCGCTCGACCCCGCCGGCCAGGGCTCGCTTGACCCGTTCGGGCCCCGGTAAGACACTGCCTCGCCGCCGGCAGGGGGCGGCAGGCACGGAGCGATCAGGCGCGGCCGCCGGGCCGCAGGAGCGAGCGGACGGCCCATGAAGTTGATCGGCGTCGATGTCGGCGGCACGTTTACCGACCTCATCATCACCGACAGCGAGACGCGCGAGAGCGCGATCCACAAGGTGCCCACGACGCCGGACGATCCGTCCGAAGGCGCGGCGGCGGGCATCGCTGCGCTCTGCGAGCGGAGCGGCACGGCGCCGGATGCGATCGCCCACGTCTTCCACGGCACCACGATCTCGACCAACGCGGTGCTTCAGTACGATGGCGCGGAGACCGGCATGATCACCTCGGCCGGCTACCGCGACATCATCCACATCGGTCGCCACCAGCGGCCGCAGAACTACTCGATCATGCAGGACATCCCGTGGCAGGCGCGCCCGCTGGTGCGCCGCCGCCACC
>JAPPMY010000146.1 GCA_028818855.1 Rhodospirillales bacterium | reverse complement strand
AAGGCGACCACGACGGAGCGCCTCGGCTTCACCGGGCGGGGCGAAGGCATCGCCGCGCAGGCAGTCGCGACGGTGCGCCTGCCGGTGGGCGACGGCGAAGATGGCTGAGACGGGCCCGGCGCGCCTCGACCTGCGCGATCCCGCCGCCCTGGTCGCGACCTGGTTCGGCATCGGGCTCGCGCGCTGGGCGCCGGGCACGGCGGCGTCCGCGCTGGCGCTCCCGGCGGCATGGCTGCTCAGGACCTACACCGGCGAGCTCGGTCTTGCGATCGCGGCGCTGGTCCTCTTCGCGATCGGCGCCTGGGCGGCTGCGGCGTGGGAGCGGCGCACCGGGGTCCGCGATTCGCCCAGCATCGTGGTCGACGAGGTGGTGGGTCAATGGATCTCCCTGCTGCTGGTGCCGGCGGACCCAGCCGCCTACGGCATCGGATTCGTGCTGTTCCGCCTGTTCGACGTGGCGAAGCCCTGGCCGATCGGCCTGATCGACCGCCACGTGAAGGGCGGCTTCGGCGTGATGCTGGACGACGTGGTCGCCGGCGCCTTCGCGGCAGTCGTGCTCTGGAACGTGTGGGTGTGGTTGTGACCTTTCCGGGCAACGTGAGCAACAAGGCGGAGCGGCTGCTCGCGCTCTGCCGGGCGCGGGGCCTGCGTGTCGCCACGGCGGAATCCTGCACGGGCGGGCTGATCGCCGCGTGTCTGACGGAGATCGCCGGCTCCTCCGATGTCGTGGACCGGGGCTTCGTGACCTATTCCAACGAGGCCAAGAACGATCTGCTGGGCGTGCCCGAGGAGTTGCTCGTGCGCGTGGGCGCGGTCAGCGAGGAGGTGGCGCGGGCGATGGCGGAAGGCGCGCTGGAGCGCTCCAACGCCGATCTTGCCGTCGCCGTGACCGGGATCGCGGGCCCGGGCGGCGCGACGGACACCAAGCCCGTGGGCCTCGTGCACCATGCCTGCGCGGGGCCGGACGGCGCGATCGTTCACCGGCGCGTGGTCTATCTGGGCGATCGCGGCGGCGTGCGCCTCGCGACCGTCGAGACCGCGCTCGACATGCTGATCGACGGTGCCGAGCGGAGGATATAGCGCCCTGACGGCGAGCGAGACGGCCGGGCCGGATCGAGCGCGGGACGCGATCCTCGCGCAAGCACGGGCGCTCGGCTTCCAGGCGGCGGGCGTGGCGAGCGCCGACGAAGCGCCGAGGGACGCGGAATCGCTCCGCGCGTTCCTGCGCCTGGGCTATGCCGGTGACATGGCGTGGCTGCGGCGCACGGCGGAGAGGCGCAGCAGTCCGCGCGCACTCTGGCCGGAGGCGCGCAGCATCGTCGTGGTGGGCATCAGCTACGGCCCGGCGCACGACCCACTCCGCCTGCTGGATGCGCCGGCGCGCGGCATCGTTTCGGCCTACGCCCAGGGCCGCGACTACCACGACGTGGTCAAGGGCCGGCTGCGGCGCCTGGCGCGCTTCGTCGTCGATACCTTCGGCGCCGAGGTGAAGCTCTTCATCGACACGGCGCCGGTGATGGAGAAGCCGCTCGCGGCGCGCGCAGGCATCGGCTGGCAGGGCAAGCACACCAACCTCGTCTCCCGCCGGCACGGCTCGTGGCTCTTCCTGGGCGAGCTGTTCACCACCCTCGACATCGCGCCGGACGAGGGCGAGGCCGACCACTGCGGCTCCTGCCGCCAGTGCCTCGACGTCTGCCCGACCGATGCCTTCCCCGCCCCTTACAGGCTCGATGCCAGGCGCTGCATCTCCTACCTCACCATTGAGCACAAGGGCCACATCGCGCCGGAATACCGGGCGGCGATGGGCAACCGGATCTACGGCTGCGACGACTGCCTCGCGGTCTGCCCGTGGAACAAGTTCGCGGGGCGGACGGAGGAATACGCCTTCCTGCCGCGCGCGGAGTTGACGGCGCCCCGGCTCGTCGACCTCGCCGCATTGGACGATGCGAGCTTCAGAACGGTCTTCTCGGGCAGCCCGATCAAGCGGATCGGGCGCGACCGCTTCGTGCGCAACGTGCTGATCGCCATCGGCAATTGCGGGGAAGCCGGGGTTTGGCCGGCGGCGGGGCGGCTGCTGGGCGACGCCTCCCCGCTGGTGCGCGCCATGGCGGTCTGGGCGTCGGGGCGGCTCCTGGCCCCGGCCAGGTTCGCCGCGCTCCGCGCCCGCCACGAACCGGCCGAGCGCGACCCGGCGGTGCGGGCGGAATGGCAGGGGCATCCGCAAGCCGGCGGCCACTGACGATGACGAACGCATCCGGCAGGCGCCTCTTCTGCTTCGGCTATGGCTTCACCGCCTCGGCGCTCGGCGCGCTGCTCGGCCCCGCCGGCTGGTCGCTCGTGGGCACATGCCGAACCGCGGAAGGGTGCCGGGCGCTGGCGGAGGCAGAAGTGGAGGCGGTCCCGTTCTCGCGTGACGCGCCGCTCGCCGATGCGGCGGGGCGCCTCGCGGGTGCAACCCATATTCTCCTCTCGATCCCGCCGGATCAGGACGGCGACCCGGCGCTCAACTGCCACGGCGCCGATATCGCCGCGCTGTCCGGCGTGGAATGGATCGGCTACCTCTCCACCACCGGGGTCTACGGCGATACCGGCGGCGCGTGGGTGGACGAGAGCGCGGCACCCGCACCCACCGGCGAGCGCGGCAGACGCAGGCTCGGGGCGGAGAACGCCTGGCTCGCCTTCGGCCGACGACACGGCCTTGCCGTGCACGTCTTTCGCCTGGCGGGGATCTACGGGCCGGGGCGCAGCGCGCTGGCTGCCGTGCGGCGCGGCGCGGCCAGGCGGATCGAGAAGCCCGGCCACGTCTTCTCGCGCATCCACGTGGCCGACATCGCGCAGGTGCTGGCCGCCTCCATCGCGCGGCTGAGGCCAGGCGCGATCTACAACGTCTGCGACGACGAGCCGGCACCGGGGGCAGATGTCGTGGCATACGCCTGCACGTTGCTGGGCGCCCCGCCGCCGCCGCTCGTGCCGTTGGAGAAAGCCGACCTCAGCCCGATGGCGCGGAGCTTCTACGCCGACAACCGGCGGGTCTGCAACGCCCGCATCAAGAGCGAACTCGGCGTCACGCTGCGCTTCCCCGACTATCGTGCCGGGCTTGCCAGCCTGCTCGCAGACGAGGCCGGGGAGCCTCAACCCACGGCGGCGAGGCCGGGGAAGGCCTCGAGGAGCCAGAACGCAACGGAGCTGAGGTAGCCGGTAATGAGCGCGGCCCCCATGGCCACCAGGATCACGCCGGCACCGATCTGAAGCGGCTTGCTGACCTTCCGGATGCGCCGCATGTGGCGCAGGAAGGCGCCGGTGAAAGCGGCCGCGATCAGGAAAGGAACGCCGAGCCCGAGCGAGTAGACCGCGAGCAGGGCCACGCCGCGGCCGACATCGGCAGAGGTTGCGGTGAGCGTGAGGATACCGCCCAGAACGGGGCCGATGCAGGGGGTCCAGCCGAAGGCGAAGGCCGCCCCCAGCAGATACGCGCTTGCCGGACGGCCGCCGGCGATGCGACCGGCGAAGCGCATCTCGCGCTCGAAGAAGGGAATGCGGATCAGGCCGGTGAGATAGATGCCGAAGACGATGATCACGCCGCCCGCTGCGTATTCGAAGATCGTCTTGTGCTGCAGCAGGAAGCCGCCGACGGCGCTGGCGCTCGCGCCGAGCGCCACGAAGACCGTCGTGAAGCCGAGGACGAAGAACGCGCTCAGCATCAGCGCCGCGAGCCGGCGGCGGGAGATCCCCTGGTCGTCCCGCAGCTCTTCCAGGGAGCCGCCGGCGACGTAGGAGACGTAGCCCGGAACCAGCGGCAGGACGCAGGGGGAGAGGAAGGAGATCAGCCCGGCGGCGAAGACCGAAGCGATGCTGACGGCGGAGATGTCCATGGCTGGCGAGCCGCTGGCCGCTGCGTCCCCGGTGCGCTGCTACTCGATGATGTGGCGCACCAGCTCGATCACGTCGGGATCGGACCAGTCGCGATCACCGAGCACGCGCGCGACCTCCGCGCCCTCCGCATTGATGAAGACCGTGGCGGGGATGCCGTGCACCCGGAGCGCACGGCCCGCCGCCATCTTCTCGTCGATCATGACGGGCAGCGTGACGAGGTCGTGGTCGTTGTAGTAGTTGCGCACGAGGGGGGCCCCGTCGCGGTCGAGCGAAAGCGGCAGGATGACCAGGTCGTCGCCCAGCTCGCGTTGCAGCGCGTCCATGGTCGGCATCTCCGCCCGGCAGGGGAAGCACCAGGTCGCCCAAAAGTGCACGGCGACCGGCGTACCCTTGTAATCGGCGAGGCTCAGCTCTTCGCCGGCCTCGTCGGTGAAGGCGATGGGCGGCGGCTCGATCGGCCCGTCGCTCACGACCAGGTTGAGGATGGCGCTGCCGTCGACGCGCTTGTCGAGCACGCGGAGTGCGTCTCCCTCGGCGGCGAGCAGGGAGCCGCCGTGGAGTGCTGCGCCGATCACCGCGGCGATGGCGGCGAAGCGCCCGAGAAATCGGAGTGAGGTCATGGCCGTCGTCCCTGTGTCTGCCAACCGCTCTTGCGGGCATAGATAGTGGCGCCGGGCCGCGCTGCCTAGCGCCCCGCGGCGCGCTCACCATGATTTGAAGCCACGCCGGCGACCGTGTCGACGGCCGCGCACAGGCGAGCGAGGTCTTCGTCGCGCGAGAGGCGGTGGTCGCCGTCCTTCACCAGCTCCACCGCGACGCGCTCGCTCGTGACACGCTCGGCGATCTGCAGGGCGGTCCGCCAGGGCACGTCTTCGTCGCGCATGCCCTGCAGCAGGTGGATGGGACGGTCGAGCGCGATGGGCGCGCGCAGGAGCAGGTGATCGCGCCCCTCCTCGATCAGGCCCGTGTTGATGGGATAAGGGTCCTCGCCATAGTCGCAGGGCATCACGATTTCGCCGGCCTCGGCGAGGGTCCGCCGGGCCTCGTCGTCGAGCGTGGACCAGATGAGGTCCTCGGTGAAGTCCGGCGCCGCGGCGACGCCGACGAGACCGGCGACGCGCTCGGGCCGCGCCAGCGCCGCCAGCAGCATGATCCAGCCGCCCATGCTGGAGCCGACCAGGATCTGAGGGCCGGCCGCGACCTGATCGAGTACGGCGAGCGCATCGTCCCGCCACGCGCCGATGGTGCCGTCCCGAAACGCGCCGCCGGATTCCCCGTGGCCGGAATAGTCGAAGCGCACGAAGGCGCGGCCGGTGCTGCGGCAGTGGGCGTCGAGCGCGCTGGCCTTGGTGCCGGTCATGTCCGACATGAAGCCGCCGAGGAACATCACGCCCGGCCCTGCGCCCTCCAGCGCACGATAGGCGATGGTCTCGCGCCCGGCGCGGTGCAGCAGCGATGGCGTTGCAAGATCATTCATGGCGTACCCTGAGCAATCTGGATATCGGGCCGCTGCCGGCCGAACGCCGCAGGGCCGGGTGGCTGGTGGGGCGCGCGAAGCCGGGGCGTCAGCATAGCGGCGCCGACGCCCGATCACACCCGGGACTCGCCTGCGCGGCCCGAGAAGACTGGCGTCTCCTCTCACAGCCTTGCCAGTGGGTACAGTGGCCGACCGACACCGTTTCGGTTCCGAACAAACGCGTGGGAGGCCAGATCGTCATTCGTTCGTCGAGGCCGAGATTTTGTCCGTCGTCCGGTGGCTCGGGCAAAAGTGTATCGACGGGACTGAATAAGCCGGCGCGTTAAACAGCTCAAGAATTGTTGTTGGCCCGCCAGGCACAACTGCGGAACTTCCCCCAATCGAGGGAGTTATCTGTTATCTTGAAAACGTATCCAGTTTCGTCGCGATTCACATGCTTCCTGTCTGGACACTTTCCTCCGGTTTCACGACATCAAATCTCTCTCACCTTTTGACATGTGCAAAGTCATGTCGGTATATCTCGGGCAAGGGGCGTTGTTTTCGCCATCGTCCTGCTGCCCAGGCGCCGTTACGAATTCGGGAGACCGATGAGAGAGCAACGCATGGAAGATGCCTATGGGGGGCGACGGTGACGTCTCGTGTCGACGCGGCCGGCGATCTGCAGTTGTCGCGCAACGAGATGCTCGGCCTCGCGCACAAGGCGGCCGAACTACTGGTGGAGCGTGTAGAAAACCTGCCGGAAGAGAACGCCTGGGAGGGCGAGTTCCGGCAGGTCCTCGAGGACCAGCTGATGGAAGACCCGCCCGAGGACGGGCGGCCCGCCACGGAAGTCATCGAGAGGGCGGCACGCGAGGTTCTGCCGCTTACGTTGCGTAACGATCACCCCCGCTCCTTCGGGTTCATCCCGGCTTCGCCCACGTGGCCCGGCGTGGTAGCCGACTTCATGGCCGCCGGCTACCACGTCAACCAGTGCACCTGGCTGGTCGCGAGCGGCCCGAGCCAGCTTGAGCTGGTCGTCATCGACTGGATAAGGCGCTGGATCGGCTATCCGGAGGGCGCGGGCGGGCTCTTCACCAGCGGCGGCTCGGCGGCGAGCGTCGACGCCTTCGTCGCAGCCCGCGAGGCGGCGGGCCACCCCGAGCGCGCAACCGTCTACATGAGCGACCAGAGCCACAGCGCGCTCTCCCGCGCGGCGATGATCGTGGGCGTCCGGCGCGACCGCATCCGCCTGATCGCGAGCGACGCGGACTTCCGCATGGACATGGACGCCCTCGCCCGCGCCGTGGCCGCCGACCGCGCTGCCGGTCTCACCCCCATAGCAGTCGCCGCCAACGCCGGCACAACAGGCACGGGCGCCATCGACCGGCTCGAGGCGCTGGCCGACTTCTGCGCGGCGGAAGGCCTCTGGCTGCACGTCGACGCCGCCTACGGCGGCTTCGCGGTGGTGACCGAGCGAGGCAAGCGGCTGCTGCGGGGAATAGAGCGCGCCGATTCGATCGGGCTGGATGCACACAAGTGGTTCTTCCAGCCCTACGAGGCGGGCTGCCTGCTGGTGAGAGACGAGAGCACGCTCACGGACGCCTTCGGGGTCCGGCCCGATATCCTCCAGGACACAGTATGGGGGGCGAACCACCCCAACTTTTCGAACCTTGGCCTGCAACTGAGCCGCTCGGTTCGCGCGCTCAAGGTCTGGATGTCGGTCCAGACCTTCGGGATGGCGGCGTTCCGGCGCGCCATTGAGAACGGAATGGAACTCTCCGCCCGGGCCGAGGAGCACGTTCGCGCGAGTCCGGTCCTGGAGGCCATGAATGTCGTCACGCTGGGTGTCGTGTGCTTTCGCGTCAATCCGGCGGACGACAGCCTCGACGAGGAGGCGCTGGACAAGGTCAACAGGGCCGTGCTGGCCCGCATGTTCTGGGACGACCCCGCGTTCATGTCGTCGACGCTGCTGCACGGCA
>JAPPMY010000034.1 GCA_028818855.1 Rhodospirillales bacterium | reverse complement strand
CCAAGACTCTCATCCAGATTGTCGCGCACTCTCATCCAGATTGCCGCGCTATAACCGCACCGTCTCGAACCTCGGACGGCGCGCCAAGCAGCTCGGCTACCAACTGGTCAGGATGGACGAAGGGCCGGACGGGACAATCGGGGCAGAATCAATGGCGTAGGGAAGTTTTACTCAAGAGCCACCCGGAGCGAAGCGACGCGATCAAGCTGTATTCGGCATGCGGGCGGAACGACCGCATTCTCTTTATCGAATCGACATCAGAAACCCGGGCTTCAACCGAAGAATTTACGCGAATCGGCCCGCCAATCCGGCATAATGCCGACAAGAGATTCGCCAGCCGGGCGAATCCCCGCGGCCGGGGCGGGGAGGGCCCGGCGGCATTGCAGGTTCCGGAGGCGGACATGGCGGGCATTCCGACGCGCGAGGCGAAAATTCTCCCGGCATCGCCCGGACCGGGCCGGAAGGACGGATCCGGGCGCGTTCAGGCGCGGGTGACCTTCCAGAGCACCCGGCCGACGACGTGCACCTCTTCGGCGGCGCGTTCGTAGGGCGGGTAGTCGGCGTTGGCGGAGATGAGGCGCAGCCGCGCCCGGGCGGGATCGGCCCTGCCGCCGTCGATGCGCACCGGCTCGACGCGCTTGACCACGAGTCCGTCGCCGTCCCACAGGACGAAGAGCTCGCCGAGGGCGGGCATGCGGCGTTCGGTGTCGACGACGAGGCGGTCGCCTTCGCACAGTTCGGGCTCCATGGACCGGCCGCGGACCTTGAGGATCCGGAGCGATTCGGGACTGGCGCCGCATTCGTGGCGGACCATGGCCTCGGGCAGGCGCCAGCGGCCCCTCTCCAGCACGAAATCCTCGTTCCAGGCGCCGGGCCCGGCGGCGGCCTCGATCTCGACCTCGCGAACGGGCGCGCTTCGCGGGTGCCGGCGCTTCGGCCCGGTCCAGGGCTTCGGGGCGGGAATCTCGGCGTGGCGGAGTTCCGCGGGGTCGCAGGCGAGAAGCTGCCCGAGCGATTCGCTGTCCTGCCAGGAGAGCACCCGGGGCATGCCGCGGGTGAGGTACTGGTGGAGATAGGCCTTGTTGCGTCCGATGGCGAGGGAGGCTTCGGCAAGCGAGGTTCCGGCCTGCCAGAGCCGTTCGCGGAGAGCGTCCCGTGCGGGGTCGCGTGTCATGGTTCGATTCTCCCTGTATGCTGCGGTGATGCTGGATAACACCTAAATAGTCCGGTTGTCAACGGCGCGTGTTCGCCTTACGTTCGCGCCCATGGCCAATCTCGACCAGGACTTCCGCGACCTTCTCGACGCCTTCCTCGTCCGCTCCGGCACGAGCGGGCGGCGTTTCGGCCTCGAGGCGCTGAACGACCCGGGCTTCGTCGCCTCGCTTCGCAAGGGCCGGCAGCTCGGGCTCAGGACAACAGACCGCCTTCTCGCCTTCATGGGATTCGCCCCCCTCGGCCCCGCCTTCCGGCGGGAGGTCGAGGCGTTCCTGGGCGAGACCGGCACCAAGGGCTACGTGCTCGGCGAGTTCGTGCTGAACGATCCCTCCTTCGTCGACCGTCTTCGCCGCGGCGCCTCGTTCCGGCTCGCGACGGTCGAACGGGTGCGGGCGTGGATGGCGGGCGAGGCCTCGGATCCGGCGCGCGCGGCGATGCGCGCGGCGGTGGCGGGCGTTCCGCTCCTGGGGGGCGGCGACGATTGTGCGCAACAACACGGAGATCCCACCATGAACGAACTTGACGATCCATTCCTGAGCACCCGCCGGGCGGCGGCCGTGCTGGGGCTCTCGCCCCGCACGCTCGACCGTTACCGGGCGTCCGGCGACGGGCCGGCCTATCACCGTTTCGGCGCGCGCATCGTCTACCGCCGCGCCGACCTCCATGACTGGGCGGCGGCGCGGCGCGTGCCGGCGGCCGGTGAAGGCGGGCCTGGCGGCGGCCCGGAGACCCTCCCGGGAGCGGGCCGGTGAGAGCGCCGGAGGTGACCATTCCGGCGGCCGGACGCGCCGCCCTGGCGGGCCTTGCCGCCGCGGCCGCACTGGCCGCGCCCGAGATCGCGCTCGCGACCACCGACACCACCTTCGGGGACCCGCTCGACACGGTCGAGGGCATCGTCGGGGGCACGGGCGGCCAGCTCGCGGCGGCGCTCGCCGTGGGGGCGGCGCTGGTGGGCTCGGTCCTCCGCTTCAACGCCATGCAGCTCATGGGCGCCGTCGGCGTCGGCATCGCCGCGGGCGCCGGGACCGGCATCGTCACCGGCCTCGTCGGCACGGCCATCGTCTGACGGCGGCGGGGACCTTCGGACCGTGAACGATACCGCCCGCCATGTCATCCCGCGCCGGCTCGACGATCCGGAGCGCTGGCTGTTCTGGACCGTCGACGAGGCGGCGGTGCTGATGGGGCCGGTGGTCCTCGGCCTCGCGGCCAACAAGTTCGTACCGGGGCTGATCGCGGGCATCGGGTGCTGGCTCGTGCTCCGCCGCGTCAAGCGGGGCGGCGGGGCCAACATCGCGCGCCATGCCCTCTACTGGTTCCTGCCAGACTTCGTGCTGCGGCTCCGGGCGACGCCCCCGAGCCACCTCCGGCGGTACGTCGGCTGAGGCGGCGGCATGCGTCGGGGCGACATGGAGACGGCCATCCGCCGGGTGCGGGACATCCGCGTCGCGCTCGGACTGCTTCTGGCGCTCTCGATGACGGCGAACCTGGCGCTGACGCTCGGTTTCGCCGGGCGCGAGACGGTGACCGTGCTGGTGCCGGCGCCGTCGGGTCCGTCCTGGGCGGTCGGCAGTGGCGGTGCGGGCACCGGCCGGGCCGGGGCGCGCTATCTCGAGGACATGGCTCGCACCGTCGCGGTGACGCTTCTCACACTGACGCCGGAGAACGCGGGCGCCGTGCGCCACGCGGCGGCGCGGCTGTCGCACGCCTCGGCGCGGGGCGCGATCGGCGCCTGGGTCGAGGCCGAGGCCGCCCGCATGGCCGGGCGCGACATGGCGAGCGCCTTCTACCCGATGGAGATCGAGGCCGACCCCACACGGCTCGCGGTGGAGATCGCGGGCGAGCTCGTGACCTGGATCGGGCGCGAGGAAGCCTCGCGCGAGGACCGGCGCTACCGGCTCGTCTTCCGGATCGACGCCGGGCGGATCGGGCTCCTGCGCTTCGAAGAGATGGAGAACGACACATGACATGGACAATCCCGAGGCAGCGGGCGCTCGCTGCGCTCGTCGCCGCACAACTGACGGTCATGGGCGCGCTGGCCGCGTCCGCGCCGGCCGCGGCGATGCAGGTCCTCGACGCGGCCGACCACGGCGAGATCGCGGCGGAGATTTCCGCAACGGGCGTCAACCGAATCGCGCTCGCGGGCGACCGGATCACGAAGGTGGTGCGCTCGCCGGACGGCTTCGCGGTCGAACACGACGCGGCCTCGGGCGACCTCTATATCCGGCCCGCGGGCGGGGCGACGGGAACGCCCGGCGCCGGAACGGCCGGGTTCGAACCCGTGACGCTCTTCATCGGCACCGAGGCGGGCTTCACCTACCGGCTGACGCTGACCCCGGCCCCAAGGGATTCGGCGCAGATCCTGATCCGGAACGGCGACATTGCGCCGGCGGCCGGATCGGTCGTTCCGGCTTCCGGCGGCGATCCCCATGTGGCGGTGCTGGTGCGGCTGGTCCGCGCCGTCGCCCGGCGCGAGCCGCTGCCGGGCACCGAAATCCTCGCGGGCGGCAGTTCGCCCGTACCCGGCATCCAGCTCGTCGAGACCTGGCGGGGCCCGCGCTTCACGGCGCTCGTCCTCGAAACCGGCCTTTCGGCCGAGGGCTTTTCAGCCGACCTTTCGGCCGACCTTTCGGCCAAGGACCTCCCCGGGGACCACTCATCCGCCGACCTTTCCGCCGCTGGCTCTTCCGCCGACCATTCCGCCACTGATCTCGCAAGAAGCCTCGGGCGCCTGCCGGGGCTCGGTCCCCTGGCCGCGCTCTGGTTGGCGCCGCCGGGCACGGGCCCCTCCGGCGGGCGGCTCGCCGTGGCCGTGGTCGAGAATGTCGGTCCGGAGAGTCGGCCATGACCTCCCGTGGCGAAAGCCGTACCGAAAGGCATGCCGGCGCTCGTACCGAACGGTATGCCGGAGGGCATGCGAACGACGCCGATGCGGTAAGGCGGCGGCAACTCCTGCTGTTTTCCGTGATCGTCGCCGCGCTCCTCCTGGCCCTGGCCGCCTGGCTCGGCATGGGGGGCGGCCCGGCCGAGGGTCCCGAGGGCGGCATCGAGGCGGGAATCGTGGCGCCGGACGCCGCCGAGACCGTCTGGACCCGGCGTTCCGAAGCGAGGCTCGGCCGCATCGAGACCACGCTTCGTGAGATCCGGCAGGAGGCGCAGTCGCTCCGCGCCGACAATGACCGGCTGCGCGCTAAGCTCGACGAGGACGCCGCCGATGCGCGGGACGTCATCGACCGCCAGGCGGCGCTGATCGACGACCTCGGGCGGCGCCTGCAGACGCCGGGGGATCCGGGTGC
The DNA here is from genome assembly GCA_028818855.1 of Rhodospirillales bacterium. Classification (GTDB taxonomy): domain Bacteria; phylum Pseudomonadota; class Alphaproteobacteria; order UBA828; family UBA828; genus WTGU01. The sequence continues at coordinate 2,893 of JAPPMY010000034.1, read as the reverse complement.
CCTGCAGGCGGACAACTTATTGGTGGGCAACGGGGCGGCGGGCGATCCCTGGTTCCAGGGCGAGGCGGTGACACCGCGGGAGGTCGGTCCGCAGCCGACGGCCGGGCCGATTCGCATGCGCATGATCGAGACCTTCGAGCTCGACGCCGCGCCGCAATCCCCGGCGGCTCTTTCGGGCAACGGGCCCGGAAACCGGCAGGGAAACGGGGCCGAACTTGTGGCCGATGCCGTGGCGAAGCCCGTCTCCGTCTGGCTTCCTGCCGGTTCGCACGCCGAGGCCGTGGTTCTCGCGGGCGTCGACGCCTCGGCCGGGGTCTCGTCGCAGGGCGATCCGCGCCCGGTCCTGATGCGCATCACGGGTCCGGCCTGGACGGCCGCCGAGAACGGGATTGCGCTCGCGGTGGACGTCGAGGGCTGCACCGTCACGGGCGCCGCCCACGGCGATCTCTCCTCCGAGAAGGTCTACGTGCGCTTCCGCACCCTGACCTGCGCGGGCCCCGAGCCGGGCACGGTGATCGAAACCGAGGTCGCGGGCTTCGTCGCGGGCTCCGGCAAGACCGGGGTGCGCGGGCCCGTGGTGAGCCGCGAGGGGGCGCTGATCGAGAAGGCCTTCCTCGCCGGCATGGTCTCCGGCGTCGGCCAGGGCGCCGCCCTGGCCTTCCAGCCGGCGGCCGTGGCGACGGGCTCGGGCGCGGCCGTCGCCAACACCTCGCTTACCGACATCGGCCGCGCCGGGCTCGGCGCCGGGGCGTCCTCGGCGGGGCAGAAGGTCGCCGACTACATGATCCGCCGGGCCGAGCAGGTCCAGCCCGTGGTGCAGCTCCAGGCGGGCACGAAGGTGACGCTGGTGTTCCTCGAGGGCGCCCGCATCGACGGGCGTCCGCGGACGCCGGGGCGGGCGCCATCCACCGAAGGAGGAGAATGACATGACGACAACGGAAATCCGCGCTTCGCGCCGGCCGGCCCTCTCGGCCCTTTCGGGCGCAACCCTTTCGGGTTCGACCCGTGCGGCCCTGGTTGCCCTTTCGGGCGTGTTGGCGCTCGGCGGCTGCTCGTCGGGACATGTCGGCGACAACTGGCAGTGCCCGCTGGCGGCGGGCGGGGGGTGCGGCAGCGTCGCCGCCGCCGATCCGGCGGTGCCGGACGGGAGCGGCGGGCCGGTGCTGGCGGAGCCGCTTTGGCGGGCTCTTGCGGACGGCCCGGCGACGGGACATCCGGGCGTGGCCACGCTGGACCCCACCCCAACCCCGAAAGGGGCCCCGGAAGGAGCGAAAGTCGGGCCGAAAGGTCCCCCGGAATGGGCGACAGGCACACCGCAAGGTGCGAAGGCTCCCCCTAAAGGCGTGAGGACGGGGGAGGTGGTGGCGCGGATCTGGATCGCGCCCTTCGTCGACGGAAGCGGGGTGTATCGCGAGGCGTCGCATGTGCGGGTGGTCCTGGAGCCGGCCGGCTGGAGGCTGAATTGACGGCGTTCGCCGGATCCGCTGTCGGCCGGCTGCTCGAGCTCTTCGAGGGGCCGGAGGCGCCGGGACCCTGGACGCCCCCCGCCATGCCGGCGGCGCTCCATGCGCTGCTGCCCTGGCGGGCGTTCGATTCGGCGAGCGAACTCTACGTCAATGCCGCCAGCATCGGATTCGTCATCGAGCTGCCGCCCTTCGCCGGGATCGACGGCGAGACTCTGGGCGCGCTTTCGGGGACGCTCGCCGACGCCGCCCCCGAGCGCTGCACGGTCCAGGTGATCCACTGGGCGAGCCCGCGCTTCGGCGCGGCGTTCAGGGCCTGGGCGGAACCCCGGCGGGAGGCCGGGGGCGCGCTCGGACGAATGGGGTCGCGGCGAAGCGCGTTGCTCGCTCCCGGCGGCTGGCGCCGGCTGCACGCGGGCGGCCCGCCCTTCACGCTTTCCGATTACCGGGTGTTCGTGACCGCCTCCCTCGCGGGCTCGCCCGGACCGGCCGCGGAGACGGCGCTCGGCGCGTTCCGCCGGGCATTGGAGGGCACGCTCGCCTCGGCGGGCGCCAGGACCCGCCGGCTGGAGCCGGACGGGCTCCTGTCGCTGGCGGCGGAACTCACGGCGCCGGACGTCGCCGGGTTCCGCGACGGCGGGACCGAACGTCCTCCCCGGCGCTGGTCGCCCCGCGATCCGCTCCACGAGCAGTGCACCGCGCCCGGCCGCGCGCTCAGCGTGGCGCCCACCGGGCTCACGTTCCACGACCCTGAAGGCGGGGACATCGCCGTCCGTGTTCTCTCGGCCGTCGCCTTTCCCGAAGTCTGGCCCGGATGGCGCGGGAACGCGCTGATCGGCGACTTCCACCGCGACTTCCTGCAGCCCGGCTGCCCGGTGCTGACCTGCCTGACCGTGGTCACGGGTGACGAGGCGGCGGGCGAGACGGCGTTCCTGAAGAGTGCCCGCGCCACCCAGCAGGCCGGGACGGGCCTCGCGCGCTACCTGCCGGGCCTCCCAGAGAAGGCGCGGGACTGGCAGACGGTGACCGAGCGGCTCAAGGACGGCGAGCGGCTGGTGCGCGCCGCCTACATGGCGGCCATCTACGCGCCGCTCGACGCCCTCGACGAGGCCGAGCAGGCGGTCCGCGCCATCCATCACGGCCAGGGCTGGCGGGTGAATGCCGAGCGCTACATGCAGCTGCCGTCGTGGCTCGCGTGCCTGCCGCTGGCCTCGGCCGGCGGTCTCGACGCCGACATGGAGCGCATGGGCCGGATGAAGACGCTCCTGACGTCCTCCGCCGTCAATCTCGCGCCGCTCCACGGCGAGTGGCGCGGCCAGCCGGCGAGTCCGGAGACCCCGCCGGCGCTCTTTCTCATCGGGCGAAGGGGCCAGCCCGCCTGCTGGTCGCCCTTCGCCAACGAGGCCGGCAACTACAACGTCGCCGTCACC
>JAPPMY010000247.1 GCA_028818855.1 Rhodospirillales bacterium | reverse complement strand
CGACGAGCATGGCGAGGAAGCCCCACTTGTCGGCCACGAGCACCTTCACCGCCGCTTCCACCATGCCGATGAGAAGCGCGGCGTAAAGCGCGCCGGTCATGTTGCCGAGGCCGGCCAGCACGATCACGATGAAGGCCTTCAGCATCGGCGTCTGGCCCATGAGCGGCACCACGTCCCGGAACGAGCTCAGCATGATGCCGGCGACGCCCGCCAGCGCGCTGGCGAGCGCCAGCACGATCACGTAGACGCGCTTCACCTTCACGCCCATCAGCCGCGCGGCGTCCCGGTTCTGCGCGGTCGCCCGGATGGCGCGGCCCATGGTCGTGCGCGTGAGGAAGAGTGCCACGAGGACGATCAGCGCCACCGCGACTGCCCAGATGATGAGGCGCTGGTAGCTCACCGGAACGTCGCCGATGAGGAACGAATCGGCGCCCATCGAGAGCGGCTGCGCATAGGGCGAGGCGTGGAACCACTCGCGCAGGATCTTGATCAGGCCGGCCTCCAGCGCCATGCCGAGGCCGAAGGTCGCGATGATGATCGTTACCTCGAAGTTCCTTTGCCGCAGCATCCAGTGGGCGGAAACGAAGTAGACCCCGGCGCCGAACAGGCCGCCTGCGAGGAAGGCGAAGGGGCCCGCTAACCAGAGCGGCAGTCCCCAGCCCTCGGCCCAGACCAGCACGAAGTAGGCGCCGAGCGTCATGATGATGCCGTGGGCCATGTTGAGCATGTTGAACGCGCCCCAGACGAGGGCGAGCCCCACGGCCGCCAGCGCATACATGGCGCCGAAGGTCAAACCGCTGACGATAATCTGGACGAAGAAATCCACTGTGCGTACCCGATACCGTCAGCCGCCGAGATAGGTCTCGAGGATCTGCTGGTTGGAATGAAGCTCCTCGCCGTCGCCCGCCCAGACGATCTGGCCCGTGTCGAGCAGGTGGATGCGGTCGGCGAGGTCGATGATCCGGCTCGCATTCTCCTCCACCAGCAGGATCGTGCGGCCCGATGCCTTGAGGTCCGTGATGATCTCGTAGATCTGGTCGATGACGATGGGTGCCAGGCCGAGCGAGGGTTCGTCGATCATCAGGATGCGCCCGCCAGCCAGCAAGCCCCGGCCGATGGCCAGCATCCGCCGCTCGCCACCGGAGAGCGTGCGTGCGAGCTGTGTCGTGCGCTCCTTCAGCCGGGGCAGGATCTCGTAGATCCTCTCGACATCCTGGTCGAAGGTCTTGCGCACCCGGGGCAGGTAGGCGCCCATCCTGAGGTTGTCGTAGACGCTCATGTCGGGGAACAGCATGTCGCCCTGAGGGATCAGGACGACGCCGAGCCCGACCACGGTCTCCGCCTCGGCGCCATCGATCCGCTTCCCTGCGAACTCGATATGGCCGCCGCTCGGCCGGAGCAGGCCGGCGATGCAGCGCAGCAGCGTCGTCTTGCCGTGCCCGTTCGGGCCCAGCATGCTGATGAGCCCACCTTCGGGCACATCGAACGAGACGTCCCTCAGGACGCTCTGTCCCTCGTACCCTGCGTACAGGTTCTGGACGGAGAGGAGCGCCTCAGCCATTGGCGCCCGCCCGGTCCGCCAGCATGTGCTGCAGGCGGTCTGCCGTGCCTTCGCCGAGATAGACCTCGACGACGCGCCGGTCGCTCAGCAGCCCCTGCGTGTCGCCTTCATAGATCTTCTCGCCGTGGTGCATGATGACGACCCGCGTCGACACCTGCAGCAGGAAGCGCATCACGTGCTCGATCAGGATGATCGTCATGCCCTCGGCGGCGAGGCCGAGCACGATCTCCATCACGTCGTCGACCTCGTGCGGATTGAGACCGCCCACCGGCTCGTCGATGAGGAGGAGCTTGGGCTCGGTCGCGACCGCGCTCGCCAGCATCAGGAGCTTGCGCTCGAGCACGGGCACGTCGCGGGCGACCGCTTCCGCGCGCTCGGTGAGCCGGCAAAGCTCGAGCGCACGCTCCACCCGCTCCCGCACGGCCCGCGAGAAGGTCACCGCCGGAACGCCGTGATCGCCGAGCCCGAAGGCCGAGCCGATCAGCACGTTCTCGCGAATCGTGAGCGAATCGAAACCGGCATTGAGCTGGAAGGTCCGCGCCATCCCCCGGTGGCATATGAGATCGGGGCGAACCTTCGAGATATCCCGTCCCTCCAGCCTGATGTCGCCGCTGGTGGCCGGGTTGATGCCGGAGATGACGTCGAGGAACGTGGTCTTGCCGGCGCCGTTCGGGCCGCCGATGCCGACCACGTCCCCCGCGTAAACGTCGAGATCGAAATCGTTTACCGCTGCCAGCGCGCCGAAATACTTGAAGAGGTTCCGGCACGCCAGCAGCGGTACGTGTTCCCCCGAATCCATCGCTTGTACCGTGTTCTATGTATTCGGGGTGACCCGTCCTAGCTGGTGAGCCACGGCGGGTTCAGCCAGTCGGCCGTGTCATAGGGCGACGGCCCCACGTAGACCACGTCCTTGGTCCAGTCCTGACACTGCATCATGATCGTGGGCATCCCCAGCGAGGGATCGTTGGTCTCCGCCGGATAAGGCGTCGCCGCCTGGCCCCACATGAACTTGATGGTGCCCACCACGCCGCGATAGATCGATTCGCGGAGGAAGTGACACACCTTCTTGTTCTGCTCGATGCCGTCGTAGGGCATGCCCGTGCCGCCGGCGCGGCAGGCCGCGATCGCCCAGAGATAGTACGAATCGTAGACCTGTCCGCCGACCGACGGGCTCATGTCCTCGCCCCACCGATCGCGGATCTTCCTGGTAAAGGCGTTGCCGATCTCGTCCTGCAGGGTGCCGATCGTGGTCGAGCAGAACACGCCTTCGCCGGTTTCCTTGACGATATCGAGGAAGGCCCGGAGTTGCAGCGCGTACTGCACGTAGAGCAGGCTGTTGGTCGGGTTCTCGGCGAAGCCCGTCACCAGGCCGGTCTGATCGCTCGGGAAGCCGTGAGTCGCCGCGATGATGGCCGGGTCGGCCGCGCGCGCACGCACCAGCGCCGGGCCCCAGTCATCGACGGGCTGCGTCACGACGTCGTCGATCGCAAGCTCCCAACCGAACTGCGGGGCCGTGTCGCGCACGGCAGCCGCGATGGTGGTCGCGTAGTCGATGCTGCCCGAGAAGAGCACGAACTGGTTGTTGGGCCGCGTCCACTTGCCGAGCTTCTCCAGCTCGTCCAGGAAGTAGATCAGGCCCGAGCCGTAGTAGTACTCGGATGGGTCGTCCTGGAAGATGCAGTAGTAGCGGTCGAAGTTGTCCTTGACCGCGAACTGGTGGCCGTACTGGGTGTTGTCGTGGATGTAGGGAATCCCCGCATCCGCGATGGTGTCGTACTCGGCCCGTACCGAGAGCGTGTTGTAGCCGTTGACGATGGCATGCACCTCGTGCCGGTCGATCAGCCGGCGCGCGGCCGAGGTCACGGTCTCGGCGGTGATCTCCTTGGTGTCCTCGTAGTGGACCTCGATGGGCCGGCCGAGGACGCCGCCGTATTCGTTGATCTCCTCGACGGCGAGCGTGATGGCGGCCTCGAAGTTCCGCGCATCGTCGGCGCCCCATCCGGTGAAGGGTAGCATGGCGCCCACCGGGATCGGCTCGCCGTCGGCCTTGGCGCCGTCGTTGAGCTGGATCAGGGTGTTGGCCCCGGCCACGCCCATCGCGCCCATGGCCATGGTGCCGGCCATCGACATGAAGCCGCGCCGCGACGGGTTCAGCGGGTCGACGATGCCTCCCTTGGCCTTCATCTCCTCGTCGAACTTTTGCTTCTTCGTCTGCTTCCTCTTGTGGAACCACTCCATCGAGCCGCCTCCCATTGCGTTTGGTTCGAGGGCCAACCTGCTTCCGGCGGGCCAGGGCCGCGCCGGCCGCATTGACGTTATGGATGCGAGCTTAGCATAGGGCAGCGCACGGAACGCAACAGCAAAGCCGATATGATACCCACCGCTTCAGGCTCCGGCCTTGGCCGCAGCCTGCTCCGGCACGCCAGCCGCGCTGCCCGGCAGCCAGAAGGCGATGATGCCGACCAGCGCCGCCGAGCCCCCGAGTCCGACGAAGAGCCAGAGAAAGCCGCCGGAGATCCCGTGCAGGCCCGCCACCAGCGGTGCCGCGACGGCGCTGGCTCCCAGGCCCAGCAGGAACTTTATGCCGAAGATTCGCGCACGCCATCTCTCGGCCGTGTAGCGCGTGACGAGCGCGTCCTGGATCGGGATCTCACCCACCACCACCATCATCATGGCAAGCGCCACGACGATCAGCCCGTGGCCCGCCAGCACGCCGGCGGCGGCGATCAGCGGCGCCTGGGCGAAGAGCACCGCGATCCAGACCGGCTTCGCCGGGTAGCGGTCGATCATCCAGCCGACTCCGATCTGGGCGAAGGCGGCGACGGCGATGACCAGGGAGACCAGCGCGCCGACGCCAAGCGCGCCGTCGGCGATCCCGGCCAGCCCATCGTCGAAGAGCTTGGGCAGCGCGATGGTCGTGGTCTGGAAGGTGAGCCCGGTGAGCGCCGTCGCCACGCCGATCACCAGCACCAGCCGGAGCAGGGTGCCAGACGGCCGCCCCCAGCCTCCGCCGAGCGAGGGCCGCGTCGACTCCGTCCCGCTGTTGCGCCATTGCCCGCAGGCGGCGATGAACCAGAGCCCGACGATCAGCGTGAACGCGCCCGGCACGATGAACGCCGCGCGCCAGCTGATCGCATCGCTGAGCGATGCCGCGACGATCGCCGCAGCCGCGAGGCCGAGGTTTCCCGCCACGCCGTTGACGCCGAGCAGCTTGCCGACCTTCTCGCGCCCTTCGACCAGCATGGCGATGCCGACCGGGTGATAGATCGACGCGAAGAGGCCGATCAGCGTGAGCCCGACCGCGAGCTCGAACGGCGAGCGGGCGAAGCCGGTGAGGATGGCCGACACGCCGATGCCGACGAAGAAGATCGCGAGCATCCCGGGGCGGCTCCAGCGGTCGCCCAGCCAGCCGGCCGGCAGCGTGCCTGCGGCAAACGCGATGAAGCCGGGGACGGCGAGCGAGAGAAGCTCGCCGTAGGAGCGGCCGAACACCCCTTCGAGGGTGAGCACCACAGTGGGGTAGAGCAGCAGGAACAGGTGGTCGAGGCCGTGCCCGACGTTGATGAAGAGAATGCGGGAGCGGTCGGACATCGCGTCCTCAGCCGCGGGGCCGGCCGGCTACGCGGGCCCGGCGCGGTATGGAGCGGGTGAAGGGAATCGAACCCTCGTCGTAAGCTTGGGAAGCTTCTGCTCTGCCATTGAGCTACACCCGCTCACGCGAAGACAATAGGAGCCTGCCCCAGGCCCTGCAAGCGCCTCGGCCGGCGGGCCGGGGTGCATCGTCCCGCGGCTATCGAGGCGGCCTGACCGGCTTGGCCGTGTGGGCGATTCGCCTCTCCCGCTGGGCCAGGGCCTCCTCGATCAGCTCCTCACGCGAATGCAGGAGGTCCTCGCCCGGCAGTCCTGCGGAGGCCAGCAGCCGGCCCATGGTCTCGTCGTGCGGCTCGAGCGCGCCGTCCGCGAGGATGTGCGCCACGGCAACGCCCCGCTCGGCCAGGCAGCGGCCGACCAGGAGCGTGCGGTGACAGTCCAGCGGCTCCTTCTCCGCACACATCAACGCGATTCGCTCGCGCTCCGCGTCCGCCGTGATCCGCTCGAGTCCCTCGCGATAGAGGGCCGTCTGCGCCAGGCGATCGTAGCGAACGCGCCCGTCCTCGTAGCAGGAGGGATCGTCCGGGCGTCCGCCGAGCGCGCGCCCCATGAAGACGTACCCGATGCCTATCGCCTCCAGGCTCGCTCCGAGCGCCTTGCGGTTGAACTGCGGATTGAAGCGGCTGTAAGGCGCCGAGCGCACGTCGGCCAAGGCGGTGACATGGTGTTCTCGCAACAGCGCGAGGAAGGTCTCCAGCGGGTGGTTGGAGTGCCCGACGGTCAGGACGACCCGCTCGTCCCTAGCCATGAGGAGCCTCCGCCCTCAGGCCGCGGGCCCGCGCAGGAGGCGGGAAGGGGGGATGATCGTCCGTGCGATGGCGCTTCCGCCGCGGATATGATGAGGTGAACGGGCAGGAACGCCACACGGGCCGAGGAGGGGAACGATGACGCAGGATGCCACGGCGGAGGGATTGGAGGCTGCTTTTCACGCATGGGCGCGCGGGCTCAACGAGGGCGACCTCGACGCCTTCTGGAGCGCCTTCGACGACGGCGCCGAGATTCTCGACGAGGACTATCCCTGGCGGATGACGCTGGAGGAGTTCAAGGACCATATCGACTTCCACGCCGGCGGCGAGGGGCTGTGGGAGCACTTCAAGTGGATCCCGCGGGAGCTGAACGTCAGGGTATGGGGAACCACCGGCCATGTCAGCGGCTTCTCGACCTTTCGCGGCAAGCCGCGCGATTCCGGCTTTCGTCAGCGCTTCATGGGCTTCACCCAGACCTGGTATCACGGTGACGGGGTCTGGCGGCAGGTCTGCTGGCATCAGAGTCCGCTGCTCGGCCGCATCCACGGCGCCTCCCCGAGCTGACCGCATCGATTAGCGCCGCACGCCGGCGCCGATCTGGCCGGAGCCGGTCTCCCCGCCTCCGCGACGATCGTCCCGCCCCGCCGTCGACGTGGGTGCGTCGCGAACGAGCGCGTCAAATGATCGTTTCCGAGCGCTTGGGCCGGGTTCGGCGAGCGCAACCCGAGCGTATTTAACGGCGGGCGCCGCCTGTTTGTGGCGCCGCCAATTTGCCTCGCTCGGATTATACACCGGGACCAACCGGAGTTTGGCAGCGGTTCGTCGAGGGTGCTAATCACGTTCTGTTCAACACGGAATCGACCTTACATCAGGTCCGCGGCAAGCGAATCGTCGCTGTGCCTCCTCCGCTGCTCATTTCCTGACTGACCGAATCCCATTGCACCGTTGTTGGTCCATGTTGGTCGGACCAATTCAGTTCTGATGCAGCATGGTTTCGTAAAGAGAGCATCTTTGCTAAGGCAGTGATGCGGGTGCCCGACCAAGCCGCTACCTCGGGTGCAGCCCCGCTTGGGATTCGCGCACCGGCAAAGGGGTTGCGCGAATCTCCTGACTCCCTCGAGAAGACGCCGCCTGTTGTCCACCTGGCCCGCTCGTACGTGTCAACGCATGACATTCAAAATTCTTCATACCGGTATGAGTTAAGACGAACCTCGAAAATTTTCAGTACAGGTTTCCTGGTTGTCAAAGCTTGATATTGCTAGGCGCCGCACTTCTTGGACCGTCAAGTGCGATGGAGTTTTCAAATCTCGTTCAAGACCATTTGAACAGCAGTGATTCCAGTGTTACAGGCAAGAATCGCGCGTGCGGCGCTAGGCACACGTTTCGAAAAAGGCGAGACACTTGCCTGCGATCGTTCTTTGCCGACCTTTTTCGGTAACCACCGCGTACAGGCAATTCTCCGTCTTGAGAAACCCGTCGGTGAGCGCGACCAACGCGCCTGACTCGAGATACCGCTCGATAAAGTGGCGCCAGCCTATTGCAATCCCGTGACCGGCTGCGGCGGCCTCCAGCGAGTATGTGTAGTTGTCGTAGCCCAGATACCGGGGAGGCGAGTCCGGGTGTCCGAAGACATCGAACCAGTCCTCCCACGACGACCAGCCCTCGTCGGGCCGTGAGACACGGAGAAACGTGAGCCCGCCCCACCCGGTCGGCGGCCCGTTCAACACGTTGGCATGAAGGGCAGCGTAGCCCGGTGAGCAAAGCGGCCGCACCTCCTCCTCGATGACGGCCACGCGATCGTCGGCGGCCGCATCCATCGAGTCCCAGCTAAGGATGACGTCGGCACGCGGAACCGGGGGCAGATATTGTATGTCATGCTGATATGTCAGAACTCGTATGTGGACACGATCGCCGAGCGCCTTCTGGAGCGCGCCGTAACGAGGCATCAGGAAGAGGTGCGAGGCTTCGTCGGAGCACGCGATCACCAGCTCGACCTGTTCGTCGGTCGATAGCTCCGCGACCTCTGCGGCGCCGGCATGGATGGCGCCGAGCCCGATGGCGACGGCATCGCGGTAGCGATTCCCGGCGTCTGTCAGGCTCACTCCCGTGCGTGAGCGGTCGAACAGCCTTGTCGAAAGTTGCCGTTCGAGGCTGGCAATGTGCCGGCTGATGGCGGATTGCGACGTGCGCAGCTCACGAGCCGCGCGCGAAAAATTGCCGTGTCGAGCAGCACTCTCGAAGGCGACCAAGACGCTCGTCGGCGGAATGCGATATGGCCCACGGTTGCTCATGCCGGTGTGGTATACTTTTGTGATCCAAATGTAAATATTTCCTTGAGGCAATGGCGAGACATATTTTGTGGCATATCAATTGCCGCATACACAATATCGGGAATGAGATCGAACCAAAGCATTTGATTGGGCATCAGAATTGAAGTTCCTCACGGTATACATGGCCGGTCCAGCGGCGCCGTTAGGCAACCCGTTCATGAATGCGTCAACAAAATTGCGGAATACGCAATCACAGGATTCCTGGTGAATTACCGGCGATCCTTCCGAAGCGTCCTCCAAATCTCGTCAAGCGGACATGAGGAGATAGGGTGTCCATGCTTAGGTGCGGTGCAGCAATTTGCACGCGTGTGCGCCGAATCCGGAGCGCTCTTCCGGGCCGATTTCGCATGCGGCTATGATCAACATGATATTGCCGCCCGGCTTGAAATCCATTCGAGACATGGCGACTGGTCGCGCACGGCCTCTTGAGGGGCTCACGAAGGCGCGTTCTGCTTGACCCGGCGCCGCCGGCTGCCAAGCTGGCGAGAGGAGATAAGGTCGGGCCAGGGAGCGACGAGCCATGGAAGGCAAGCTCTGCGTCGTCACCGGCGCCACGGACGGGATCGGGCGCGTCACCGCGCGGGCGCTGGCCGAACGGGGTGCCGAGGTCGTTCTCGTCGGGCGGAACGCAGCCAAGGGCGCCGAGGTCTGCAAGGCGATCCACCGGGCGGCGCGCAACAGCCGCGTGCGCTTCGAGCAGGCAGACCTCTCCGGCCAGGACGAGATCAGGGCGCTGGCCGGGCGCCTCGCCGAAGGCGGTGCGGCCATCGACGTGCTGGTCAACAACGTTGGCGCCATGTTCACCCGCCGGCGCGAGAGCGCGGACGGGATCGAGATGACCTTCGCGCTCAACCATCTCGGCTACTTCCTGTTGACCGGCTTGCTGCTCGACAGCCTGAAGGCGAGCAGCGCAGGCCGCATCGTCAATGTCGCCTCCGAGGCCCACCGCAGCGGGCAGATGGACCTGGAAGATCCGCAGGGCGCGCGGCGCTACAGGGGCTGGCCGGCTTACGCGCAGAGCAAGCTCGCCAACATCCTCTTCACCTATCGCCTCGCGGCGGTGCTGGAGGGAACGTCGGTCACGGCCAACTGCCTGCACCCCGGCTTCGTTGCCAGCAGGTTCGGCCAGAACAACGGCTGGCTCTTTTCCACGTTCCTGAAAACCTTGATGCGGCTCTCCGCGATCGACGTGGAGGCCGGCGCGCGAACCAGCGTCCATGTCGCGACCAGCGCCGACGTCGAAGGCGTCTCCGGCCGCTACTTCGACAAGAGCCGCGAAGCGACCAGCTCGCTCGCCTCGCGCGACGAGGAGACCGCGAAGCGCCTGTGGGAGATGAGCGAGGAGCTGACCGGGTATCGGTACTGAGCGGTCAGGTCCTTGCGACGTTCGGCCCGCCGTGCCCGCGCCCCGGCCTTGCAGGTTGCATCGCGGGGGCGGACTTGGCCATGACTGCGTCGGCCATCATCGACCATGAACGAAAACGGAGCGATTGAATGTCACTCAACGTCTATCTCTTCTTCGACGGCAACTGCCGCGAGGCGTTCGAATTCTACCGCTCGGTCTTCGGCGGCGAGTTCAAATTGATCCAGACGTTCAGCGACGGACCGCCCGAGCTGAACGTGCCGGATTCGGAGAAGGGCAGGATCATGCACGTGTCGCTCCCCGTCGGCTCGACCGTGCTGATGGGCAGCGACAGCACGTCGGCCTTCGGCCCGCCGCAGGTTGCAGGCGACAACTTCGCCATCTCGGTGGATGCAGAAAGCAGGGAGCAGTGCGACGACCTGTGCGCAAGGCTGTCCGAAGGCGGCACGGTGACGACTCCGCCGCAGGAAATGTTCTGGGGCGCCTACTTCGGCTGCTGGACCGACCGGTTCGGAATCAAGTGGATGGTCAACTACGCGGAGACGGAAGAGTAGGCCAGCCTAGTCTCCTGCCTCGCGGCGGGCGTCGCGGAGGTGCGCGGCGAGGCCCATGAGCCGCTGGTCCCGCCACGCCTGACGGTCGCCATGCTCGTCCATGGACAGGTGCCCGCGGCGTTCTTCGTGCGCCTTGGCGATCACCGCGTCCGACAAGGGCCGGGCCGGCTCGCCCTGCTTGATGAACTCGTAGAAGCCGTCGTGCAGCCGCGCGCAGAAGTCGGCGAGGCCGCCCGGCGCATTCAGGTCGATGGTCTCGAACGGCCCGATGAAGGACCAGCGCCGGCCGAGGCCGGCCGAGATCGTCGTGTCGATGTCCTTCGCCGTGGCGTAGCCGCCTTCCAGCAGGCGGAAGGCCTCCCAGAGCAGCGCCGCCTGCAGCCGGTTGGCGATGAAGCCGTCGATCTCCCGCGTGAGCCTGACCGGCTCCATGCCGGCAGCCTCCATCAACGCCCAACAGCGCGTGACCGTCTCCTCCTCGGTCCAGGGCGCCGGCACGATCTCCACCAGCGGGATCACGTAGGGCGGATTGATGGGATGGGCGATCAGGCAGCGCGGGCCGATGCCGAGGCCCTCCGTGAAGGTGGAGGCGGGAATGCCGGAGGAGGAGGACGCCACGATCAGCTCGGGCCCCGCGATTCCGTCGATCTGCTCGTAGACCGCGCGCTTCACGTCGGCGCGTTCGAACACGCTCTCCTGCGCGTGTATCGCGCCGTCGAGCGCGTCCGCGAGGCCAGCGGCAACGGAGATGCGCGCCCGTGCGGCGGCCGGATCGTCGATCAGCCCGTGGCCTTCGAGCGCCTCGAGGTTGGTCTCGATGCGCACGAGCGCGGCCTCGCACTGGTCGTCCGTCCCGTCGTAGAGCGCGACCCGGTGGCCGGCGCGGGCGAAGACGATCGCCCAGGCGCTGCCGACCAGGCCCGTGCCGACGATGGCGATCTTGTCTGGCATGGCGGTCTCCTCAGGCGGCCTCGGCCGCGATGCTGTTGAAGGCGGCGAGCGAGCGCTCGATGTCCGCCTGCGCGAGGCCGTCGACGATGAAGACGATGTGCGAGCGGCGGTCCTCGCCCGGCCAGGCCGAGAGATGAATGGGCGGGTGGACGACGTGCTGCACGCCGTTGACGACCACCGGCGCGTGCGTGCCGGCGACGTTGAGGATGCCCTTCACGCGCAGCACCTTCTCGCCGTGGGTGTGGAGCAGCATGGTCAGCCAGATGCCGAAGGCGGTCCAGTCGAGCGCGCCCTCGAAGCTCAGCGTGAAGGAGTGGATGTGCTCGTCGTGGCGCGAGACGTCGTGCTTGTGAGCCCGCCCGTGAGCGTGCTCCTCCGCCGCGTCCTTCTCCGCCTCGGCCGCGAGCCAGCGGCGCACCTCGGCACCCTTGGTGCGGGCGTCGTAGACGTCGGCGCGCAGCAGGCGCGGCACGTCCGCCTCGCCGTTCACCGCGGCGATCAGCTCGGCCGACTGGTTGAGTCGCGCGAGCTTGGTGCGCAGCCGGGCGAGGGTGTCGGCATCGGCGATATCGGGCTTGGTGAGCACGATCCGGTCCGCCACCGTCGCCTGCTTGACCGATTCGGGGTGGCGGTCGAGCTGCCGGAGCCCGTTCACGCCGTCCACCGTCGTGATCACGGAGCCGAGACGGTAGTGATGCTTCAGCACCGTGTCGGCGCTGAGCGTGAAGAGGATCGGCGCCGGGTCCGCGAGCCCCGTGGTCTCGACGATCAGCCGCCGGTAGGGCGGAATCTCGCCCCGCGCGCGCCGGCTGTTGAGCGCGAGGATCGACTCCTTGAGATCGCCTCGGATGGTGCAGCAGAGGCACCCGCTCTCCAGCAGCACCGTGTTCTTGTCCATCGCTTCGACCAGGAAGTGGTCGAGGCCGACGGCGCCGAACTCGTTGACCAGCACCGCGGCATCGGCAAGGGAGGGATGGCGCAGCATGTGGTTGAGCAGCGTTGTCTTGCCGCTGCCGAGGAACCCGGTGACGACGATGACGGGCGTGAGCCCCGCATAGATCGCCATCGGCCTTACGCCCGCCGCCCGGGCAGCGCGGGCCTGCCCGTCGGCGCGTCCTCAAGCTGCGCCACCAGGGCAGGGTCGAGCGGGTCGGGCGCGCGGCCGATGAGCCCTTCGAGCGCGAGCCAGAGCCCCGGCAGGTCGCTCGCCAACTCGGTGGCGCCGCCGCTCCGCCGGTGCACCATGTACTGCGCGCCCGCCCAGTCGTCAGCCGAGCAGCCGTAAGCCGAGAGCACGCGGTTGAGCAGGGCCAGGCGACGCGCGCGCTCGAGGTGCCGCTCCTGGCCGCTCGGCGCCGCGGCGCGCCGGCCCGCATCGGTGCCTGCCTCGGTCCAATGCGGTCCGTCGGCGAACACGCCGCAGAGCGCGCACATCGCGGGTCTGCGGCGTTACTTCTTCCGTTGCCGCTTGCCCTTGAAGGGCCGGCGCTTGATGAAGTCGTCGGCGATCTCGTCGAAGGTCGCCCAGATCACGCCTTCATGGGCGGCGATGTGGCCGATGATCCGCTCCAGCATCAGGAGCGTCTGCGGCCGGCCCGAGATGTCGGGGTGGATGGTCAGCGTGTAGACCGCGTAGTCCATCTCGCGATAGACCCAGTCGAACTGATCGCGCCACCAGTCCTCGATATCGCGCGGGTTGGTCCAGCCGCCGGAGTTCGGCACCTTCTTCATGAACATCATCGGCGGCAGGTCGTCCAGGTACCAGCTGCCGGGGATCTGCACGATGGGGAAGGTGGTGCCCTTCTTCATCGGCTTCATCCACGTCTTCGCCGGCTTGGAATAGTCGATCAACGTCCACTCCTCGTTGATCCGCATCCAGTAGGGCTCGAAGTCATGGTGCATCTGGCTGTGGTCGTACTTGATGCCGCGCTCCATCAGCAGGTGCGGCGTGACGGCGCTCATCTCCCACCAGGGCGCGACGTAGCCCGTGGGCGCCTTGCCCGCGAGCTTGGTGACCAGATCCAGGGTCTTGTCGAGGACGTCCGCCTCCTGCTCGGGCGTCATCGCGATCGGGTTCTCGTGCGTGTACCCGTGCAGCCCGATCTCGTGCCCCGCCGCCGCGACCGCCTTCATCTCCCTCGGGAAGGTCTCGATCGAGTGGCCGGGGATGAACCAGCTTGTCTGAATGCCCATCCGCTCGAAGAGCTTGAGCATGCGGGGCGTTCCGACCTCGGAGGCGAACACGCCCCGCGAAATGTCGCTCGGCGATTCGCCGCCGGCGTAGGAGCCGATCTGCCCCGCCACCGAATCGACGTCCACGCCGATCCCCACGAAGATTTCCTTCTTGGCCATCGCGACCTCCTCTGGCTTGGCTGGCGCGGAGACTAGGAGAGCGCGCGGGCGGTGACAACCGGCGCCGGTGGGGCGCCACCTCTCACACCCATGATCCACGCGCCGTTGACACGCCCTCCAGCCCGGCTAGAGGTACGCGGCGCAATCCACCCGAGAGGCCACCATGCACCCTGACGACGCGGCCGACTGGCGTGCACGCAATGTGCCGGTCTTCAACGAGAACCGCTTCAAGCTCGGCGTGTTCGGGCAGAACTGCTCCAACGGCTGCACGATCACGCACGCGGAGACGACCTTCGAGCCCACCTACGAGCACAGCGTGAAGATCAGCCAGCTCGCCGACGGGCTCGGCTTCGAGCTTCTGGTGCCGGTGGGCCGCTGGCGCCACTTCGGCGGCTCCACGCAGTTCAACGGCAACAACCTGGAGGTCTACACCTGGGCTGCGGCGATGGCGTGCCACACGAAGGACATCATGGTCTTCGCCACCTCCCACGTGCCGACGGTACATCCCATCCTCGCCGCCAAGCAGGCCGCGACCATCGACAACATCTCGGCCGGGCGCTTTGGCCTCAACGTCGTCTGCGGCTGGTTCAAGCCGGAGATCGAGATGTTCGGCATGGAGCAGCTCGACCACGACGAGCGCTACGTCATGGCGGACGAATGGCTCTCCGTCGTGAAGCGGCTCTGGGCCGAGGACGACTTCGACCACGAGGGTGCGTACTACAGGGTCAACCAGGGCTTTCTCGCGCCGAAGCCGATCCAGCGGCCCCATCCGGTGGTGATCAACGCGGGCTCGTCCCCCGCCGGCCGCGAGTTCTCCGCCAAGCTCGCCGACTTCAACTTCCTCTCCATCACGACGATGGAGAACGCCGAAGAGATCGTGAGGGACATCCGCGCGCGGGCCGCGAAGCACGGGCGCCGCTGCGGCGTGATGAGCTACGGCCTGGTGTGCTGCCGCGATACCGAGGCGGAGGCGCACGCGCTCTACCGCCGCATCGTGGACGAGGGCGACTGGGGCGCCACCAACACCATCATCGAGCTGATGCTGGGCGAGAACTATTCCTACGGCTCCAACCAGGAAGAGCTTCGCGCCATGGGCGAGCGCTTCATCGCCGGCTGGGGCGGCTACCCGCTGGTGGGCACGCCGGAGCAGGTGGTCGACAAGATGGTCGCCATCGCCGACATCGGCATCGAGGGCTTCATCCTCTCATGGCTCGACTACCACGAAGAGCTGAAATACTTCGGCGAGAAGGTGATGCCGCTGATGCGCCAGGCCGGCCTACGCGTGTAGTGTCTCGTTCCGGAAATCTCAATTCACGCATGCGTCGCCCCCAACACGTCATGACCGGGGTCGCCCGAGCCCGATGGGTCGCGGGCGCGACATAAAGAGTCGCGGCCATCCACGTGTTTTTCGTGCGGCAGGGAAAAGAACGTGGACGCCCGGATCGAGTCCGGGCATGACGACATTTGGGAGGGGTGCGGTCGGAAGGATTGTCGGCCGACACAACAATAAGCGAATGAACTTCAGGAACGGCGCTCCAAGTTAGGTGAGCGGCGGCCGTTTCATTCGGCGATCCCGTTGTCGATGAGAAATCCCTCGAACAGGGCAAAGCACCGTTCCGGCTCCTCCAGCTGCAGGAGGTGGCTGGTATCGGGCACGAAGGTGTAACCGATGCCGAACGTCTCGCAGTACAGCTTGCAGCAGGGCGCGGTCTTGGGCGCGTCCTGCGGCCTCGGGTCGGAGCCGACGACGAGGAGCGGGCGCGCCGGCGGCACGGGCTGCCGCCAGATCGGCAAATCGGCAACCTCGGTATAAAGACCTGCCTCCACCGGGCCCGGGCAGCGGAGCAGCCATTCTCCGCTCGTGGAGTCGAAGCGCAGCACCGAGCGTGCGTTGAGTTCCGCAACCCCCTTCCGCAGGCGCCGGAAGCGGTGCAAGAGGCGGAATACATCGGCCAGTTCGTCGGGGTCGGTGAAGCGATTCTGGCGGATCAGGGCAGCGTCGCGCAGCGACTCGCCGTCGACCATCAGTGAGGTGCGCAGCGGGTTGCCTTCCGGCGGGACCACCGGCGGGTCGAACAGCACCAGCGCATCCCAGTGCCAGACGCCGTCGACGACCGCGAGCAGGGCTGCGATCGCCGACATCGAATGGAAGACGCCGATCGTGGTCTTCTCGCCCCATTCATTGGCGACGGCGCGGTGCACCGTCGCGTTGTCGCGCGCGAAGCGGGAATAGTGATGCGGCTCGGCCGCGTGAAACGGGTTGCGCCCGCAGTTGCGGACATCGAACAGGGCGAGGTCGAAGCGCTGCAACATGTGCCGCCAGAACGGAAAGTAGGAATCGCTGGCGAAGCCATTGCCGTGGCTCAGCACCACGCGCGGCCCGCACGGATTGCCGTGGCGCACGACGCGTATCGGCGCGCCGTCGTCCATCGCGAGGTCGAGGGTCGCGGTAGGCTCGGGCAGGACGAACCCGGCCGTCCCTTGCCGTCCCTCCGTGGCGGAACTTGACGGACTCTTCACGTGCCGGTGGCTCCCGCTGCGGCGATGGCGGCGTCAAGGGACATAAACGCTAACTCATCCACCATCCCCTGCGCGGAGAAGGGCAGGGAAGGGAGGCTAGGCGTCGATGCCGGGGGGCACGCGCAGGTGCCAGTCGGTGGCCTGCTCGTAGGCCCGGCCGATGCGGAGCGCCGTCGCCTCGTCGCGGCCGCGGCAGACGATGTGCAGCGACGTCGGCAGGCCGCCCGCCGTGGCGCCGTTGGGGACCACCTGGGCGCACCACTCGAGCCAGTTGACCAGGCGCGTGAAGTGCGCGGGCGTCTTGTTCTGGTCGATGGCGTCCACCGCCGGTGCCGGCGTCAACGTGCCCGGCGTGAGCAGGGCGTCGAAGCCCTCCATCGCCGCCGCTGCTGCCCGCTGGTCGCCCTTGCGGCTCTCCAGGAGCGCGAGGTAGTCGGCCGCCGAGACGCCCTTGCCCAGCCAGATGCGCGGGCGCACGTCCTCGTCGATGGGGAGCGACTCGTCGTCCACCAGCGCGCCCACGTGGAAGTAGCCCTCGGCGCCGATCAGACGGCCCACGTCGGTGCCGTATTGGGAGGCGGAGCGCGGCAGCGCCAGGGTCTCCACCCGCGCGCCGGCCTGGGCCAGCACCTCCACCGACGCGTCGTAGGCCGCGAGCACCTCGCTGTCCACGCCGCGGCGCTCCGCCTCGGTCACGACGCCCAGGCGAAGCCCGGCGACGCCGCGCCGCAGGGTGGGCAGAGGGTCGGCGGGCACGTGGCGCAGGGTCGACGGATCGGCGGGGTCGGGGCCCTGCAGCACGGTGTAGAGGTGGGCGGCGTCCTCCACCGAGCGCGTCATGGGGCCCGGTGTATCCAGCGTGTGCGAGAGCGGCGCCACGCCCGCGGCGCTCACCTGCCCGATGGTCACCTTGAGCCCGGCGAGCCCGCACCAGGCCGCCGGAATGCGCACGGAGCCGCCGGTATCGGTCCCGATCGCCCACGGCACGAGCCGCGCGGCGACGGAGACGCCGGACCCGCTGCTGGAGCCGCCGGGGGCGCGGTGGACCTCCGCGTCCCACGGGTTGCGCGGTGTCCCCATGTGCTGGTTCGTGCCCCAGCCGCCCATGGCGAACTCGACCGTGTGGGCCTTGCCGATGACGATCATCCCGGCCCGGGTCAGCCGGCGCACGAGCGTCGCCGTCGTGGGCGAGACGCGTGTCTCCCAGTGCTTGCTGCCGATGGTCGTGACGCGGCCCTCGATGTCGATGATGTCCTTCAGCGCGATGGGCACGCCGTGCCAGGGGCCCACCGCATGGCCCGCGCGAATCGCCTTGTGCGCCGCCTCGGCGGCGGCCCGCGCGTCGTCGCGGTAGACGGCGGCGAAGGCGTGCAGCCTCTCGTCGTGGGCGTCGATCCGGTCGAGCAACGCATCCGTGAGATCGACCGGGCTGAGCCGCCCGGCCTGGATCGCCTCGGCTGCTTCGGTCGCTGTGAGAAACGCCGGGTTCGGCTGGGACATGGGGTACTCCCTCGGTGATGTGTGTGGTGCGCTGAGAATCGGGGCCGCAGTGATACTCCGATCGGGCGCGGCGTGCTACCGGCGAGGGAGATGCCGGACGACTGCGGCGCGATGTACGGCCCGTGCCGCTGGGATACGATGCACACGATGAGTTCAGGCACCATCGAGATCAGCGCTGCCGTCTGCCGCGGCTTCGGCGAGCCGCTCGCCATCGAGACGCTGCGGCTCGCGTCGCCTGAGGGCAGCGAGATCCGGGTGCAGGTGCGGGCCAGCTCGATCTGCCATTCGGACATCACCTACATGGACGGCGGATGGGGCGGCGCGGACTCGCTGCCCGCAGTGTTCGGGCACGAGCTGGCAGGCGTGGTCACCGACCTGGGGCCCGCCGTGCCGCCCGGCGGCATTCGCGTGGGCGCGCGCGTGCTCGTCTCGCTGCTCCGCTCGTGCGGGCGCTGCGAGCGCTGCGAGGCCGGCAGCCCGGCCCAGTGCGTGGCCGCGTTCGCCATCGATTCGGCACCGCGCCTGAGCGACCCGCAGGGCCGGCCGGTGCGGGCCGGGCTCAGGGTCGGCGGCTTCGCCGAGAGCGTCGTGGTCGACGTGTCGCAGGCCGTGACGATCCCGCCGGAGGTCGCGGACGAAGCCGCCTGCCTCGTCTCCTGCGGGGTGATGACGGGCTTCGGCGCGGCCATCAACACCGCGCGGGTGCAGGCCGGCGATGCGGTGGCGGTGATCGGCTGCGGCGGGGTCGGGCTCAACTGCGTTCAGGGCGCGGCCCTCGCAGGCGCGCTCCCGCTCGTCGCCATCGACGTGACCCCGGACAAGCTCGAGCAGGCGCGGGCGTTCGGCGCGACCGACGCGATCGATTCCGCGAACGAGGACGTGGCCGCGAAGGCGCTCGCGCTGACAGAGGGACGCGGCTTCGACGTGGTGATGACGGCGGTGGGCAGCGCCCGCGCCATCGAGCAGGCGCTGCCGCTACTCGCGCGCGACGGCGCGCTGGTGGTGGTGGGGATGCCGCCAAGCGAGGAGCGGGTCAGCCTGGACGCGACCACGCTCGCGCACTTCGGCCAGCGCATCCTCGGCTGCAAGATGGGCGATGCTAGGCTCCGTGTCGACGCGCCGAGGCTGTTCCGGCTCTACCGCGCCGGCCGTCTCAGGCTCGACGAGCTGGTCGCGTCGCGCCGGCCGCTGGCCGAGATCAACGAGGCGATCGCGCAGGCGCGGCGCTCCCGGGGCCTCCGCCACGTCATCGTCTTTCCGGAGCGAACGCCATGAAAATCCAGAAGATCGAGACCTTCTGCACGCGCGAGGTCGGCCTCACGCGCGTCACCACCGATGACGGCGCGCAGGGCTGGGGGCAGGTCTCGACCTACCACGCCGACATCTCCGCGACCGTGCTGCACCGGCAGGTGGCACCCTGGGCGCTCGGCCGGGACATCGCGGCGCTGGGCGCGCTGGGGGAGCTGCTCGACTTCATCTGCGAGCGCGAGCACAAGTTTCCGGGATCCCACCTCTGCCGGGCGCTGGGCGGGCTCGATACCGCGATCTGGGATCTCCACGGCAAGCTCGAGGGCAAGAGCGTCTGCGCGCTGCTGGGCGGCACCCCGCGCCCGCTCCGCGTCTACGCGTCCAGCATGAGCAGGGCCATCACGCCCGAGGCGGAGGCGGAGCGGTTCCTCAGGCTGCGCGAGCGTCACGGATACGACGCGTTCAAGTTCCGCGTGGGCTCGGAGTGCGGGCGCGGGCAGGACCAGTGGCCGGGCCGCTCCGAGGCCATCGTGCGGGAGGTGCGCCGCGCGCTCGGCGACGATGTCGCCCTGCTGGTGGACGCGAACAGCTGCTACACGCCCGAGCAGGCGATCGCGCTCGGCCGTGTCCTGGAAGAGAACGGCGTTTGCCACTTCGAGGAGCCCTGCCCCTACTGGAAGCCGGACTGGACGCGCGCGGTAAAGGACGCGCTCGCTCTCGACGTGACGGGCGGCGAGCAGGACAACAACCTCACGCTCTGGCAGTACCTGATCGAGAGCCGGACGATGGACGTGGCGCAGCCCGACGTCTGCTACGTCGGCGGCGTCGAGCGCTTCCTGCGCGTGGCGCGCATGGCGCAGGCTGCGGGCATGCTGGTCACGCCGCACGCCGCGAACATGTCGCTCGTCACGATCTTCACGCTGCACCTGATGGGCGCGCTGGAGAACGCCGGGCCCTACGTCGAGTTCGCCATCGAAGGGCCCGACTTCTACCCCTGGCAGTACGGCATCTACGACGAGATGCCGGTCGCAAGGGACGGAAAGGTGGAGATCCCGGCCGGCCCCGGATGGGGGATCACACCCCGCCCGGAATGGCTGGAGAAGTCAGTCCATCAGGCCAGCGAATTCTAAGGCACTATCCGACGGGATGGACTCGGACTCCGTTGCACCGGGATTGCGTCTTCATCTGCCGCATGGACCGAAAAACACCCACCTCACCCCGGCCCTCTCCTCCCCAGGGAGGAGAGGGAGAACGGCGGCGCCGTATTGCGTTCCCCCTCCTCCTGGGAGGAGGGGGACAGGGGGAGGTGGGCGGCGGTTCGGGCCGCCTCGATCCGGTGAGTTCGGAACTCGTGTTAGCCCTCGATGCCGTAGAGGCGGAGGAAGCGGCGCATGCGGCTGACGGCGCGCTCGGGGTCGCGCAGCAGGCCTGCGCCGTCGGCCAGGCGGAAGAGGGCGGTGAAGTAGGGGAGCGGCCGCATCGCCTGCGCCCCGCCCATCATCACGAAATGATCCTGGTGAGCGTTGAGGTAGGCCAGGAACACGACGCCCGTCTTGTAGTGCTGCGTCGGTGCGCGGAAGATCAGGCGGGAGAGCGGAACGGTCGGCCCCAGCAGCCGGCGGTAGGCCGCCGCGTCGCCTGCCGCCAGCGCCGCGAGCGCCGCCGAGGCGGCCGGCGCGATGGGGTCGAAGATGCCGAGCAGCGCGTCGCTTCGGCCTTCCGCGTCGCCCTCGATCAGCGCTGGGTAGTTGAAATCGTCGCCCGTGTACATCCTGACGCCGTCGGGCAGCCGGCGGCGCATGGCAACTTCCTTCCCGTCGTCCAGGAGGGAGAGCTTGATCCCGTCGACCTTCGCGGCGTTGGCGTCGATGACAGCGAGCGCCGTTTCCAGCGCAGGCGGAAAGTCGGCCGCACCCCAGTAGCCGGCGAGCGCGGGATCGAACATCTCGCCCAGCCAGTGCAGGATCACCGGCGCGTCGGCCTCGGCCAGCACGCGGGCGTAGACGGTCTCGTAGTCGGCGGGGCAGGCCGCGATGCGGGCCAGCGCGCGGCTCGCCATGAGCACGACCCGCCCGCCCGCCTTCTGCACCGCAGCGAGCTGCTCGTGGTACGCGGCGACGATATCATCGAGCGAGCGCGCCTCCGCCGGGTCGAGCTGATCGGTGCCGACGCCGGAGACGATGCGCTCCCGCTCCTCCGGTGCGGCCGCCGCGAGCGAGCGCTCGATCAGCGCCCTGGCGGCCGGCCAGTCGAGGCCCATGCCGCGCTGGGCCGTGTCCATCGCGTCGGCGACGCCGAGGCCGAGGTCGAGAACGTGGCGGCGGAATGCGAGGGTCGCGTCCCAGTCGATGGCGGGGCCGAGGCTCGGCTCCTGCGCCGCGAACGGGTCGGCCACGACATGCACCGCCGCAAAGGCCCGGCGGTTGAAGCGGAGCGGCCCACCCGGCGCCTCGACCGGCGCGGCCTTCAGCGCATGGGTCTCGGTCCGCCCGCTCTCGTCGGGGAGGTCGATGGCGAGGGCGGTCATCGGCTGGCGCTCATCGTCAGATCAGGCCGCGCACGTGGTCTGCGCCCTTTTCCGCCACCATGATCGTCGGCGCGTTGGTGTTGCCGGTGGTGAGCATCGGCATGACGGACGAATCGATGACGCGCAGGCCGTCGAGGCCGCGCACCCTCAGCGCAGGGTCCACCACCGCCATCTCGTCCTGCCCCATCTTGCAGGTGCCGACCGGGTGGAAATCCGTCTTGCCCACTCTTCGGGCGTAGGCGGCGATGTCGGCATCGCTCCGCACGTCGGGGCCGGGATAACGCTCGCACAGGATGAAGGGGCGGAAGGCCTCCTGCGCCATGATCTCGCGCGCGAGCTTGAAGCCCCGCAGCGACATCTCGCGGTCGTACGGCTCGCCCCAGTAGTTGGGGTCGATCGCGGGCGGCGTGCGCGGGTCCGAGGCCCGCAGCGTCACCGTGCCGCGCGCCCTCGGCCGGGAGAAGCACGAGTTGAGCGTGACCCCGGCCCCCTTCAGCTTGGCGAGGCCGTACTCCAGGCCCGCGCCCAACACGAAGTGCATCTGGATGTCGGGTGCCGGCGCGTCCGGGTCGGCGTACCAGAACCCGCCGGCATCGATCAGGGTCGATGCGAGCGGCCCCTGGCGGAACAGCAGATACTGCAGCACCGCCCAGAGGGTGCGGTGGGGCCGCAGGACCTTGTCGTAGCCGAAGTCGCCGCGGCACTCGCTCACCACGTAGACGTCGAAGTGGTCCTGCAGGTTCTGCCCGACTCCGGGCAGGTCCTGGACGACGTCGATGCCGAGCGCCCGCAGGTCGTCGCCCCGGCCGATGCCCGACAGCATCAGGAGCTTGGGCGAGCCGATGGCGCCGGCGCTCACAATCACCTCGCGCCTGGCACGCACGTGCGCGGTCCGACCGCGCCGGCCGCAGTCCACGCCGACCGCGCGGCCGTTCTCGACGACGACGCGGCTGGCGAGGGCGCGGGTCCTCACGGTGAGGTTCCGCCGCCCCAGCGCGGGCCGCAGGTAGGCGACCACCGCGCTGCAGCGCCGGGCGTGGCGGTTGGTCACCTGGTAGTAGCCGCAGCCTTCCTGCGCCGCGCCGTTGAAGTCCGGGTTGTAGGGCAGCCCGGCCTGCTGCGCCGCCCGCACGTAGGCCGCCGAGATCGCAAGCGGGCGGACGGGGTCGCTCACGCCGAGCGGGCCGCCGGAGCCGTGGTATTCGTTGTGGAAGCGCTCGTTGTCCTCGGGCCGCTTGAAGTAGGGCAGCACGTCGGCGTAAGCCCAGCCGGGGCAGCCCGCCGCGGCCCAGCCGTCGTAGTCCCCAGGGTTGCCGCGCGCGTAGATCATGGCGTTGATCGAGCTGCCGCCCCCCAGCACCCGGCCCTGCGGGTACCACATCTCGCGGCCGTCGATCTCGCGCTGGGGCGCGGTGGAATAGCCCCAGGTGTGCGACGTGCCGGTGAGCTTGGCGAAGCCTGCCGGCACGTGGATGTAGGGGTGCCGGTCGCTGCCGCCGGCCTCCAGCAGCAGGACGGAGACGTCCGGGTCTTCGGAAAGACGCGCCGCGAGGCAGCATCCCGCAGGGCCCGCGCCCACGATGACGTAGTCGTACTCGGTCACGGCTACAGCCTCTGAACCGAAAGGCCGCCATCCACGTGGACGACGCTGCCGGTGGCGAAGGCGAAGTCGCCCCGCACCAGGGCGGCGGTGGCGCGCGCGACATCGGCGGGCTCGCCCCAGCGCCGGATCGGGCTCAGCCCTTGGGCGATGGCGCGGTCGTACGTCTCCTTCACGCTCGCGGTCATGTCGGTGCGGATGATACCGGGCCGCACCTCGTAGACCGAGACGCCCTCGTCGGCCATGCGCAGCGCCAGCAGCCTGGTGAGCATGGCGAGACCCGCCTTGGAGATGCAGTACTCGCTCCGCTCCGGCGTCGCCATCTCGGCGCTGACCGAGCCGATGCTGACGATGCTGCGGCGGAAGCCGTCGTTCCGCGGGTGCGCCACCATCCACCGGGCGACACGCTGGCTGAGGAAGAAGGTGCCCCTGAGGTTGACCCCCATGACCCGGTCGAAGTGTTCGGGCGAGAGTGACAGCATATCGCCGCGCCGGGGCGAGCCGATGCCGGCGTTGTTGACCAGCACGTCGAGCCCGCCGCCCCAGTCCGCCACCGCCTCGACCAGCGGCTCGTGCGCGGCGAGGTCGGCAAGGTCGCTCTCGACGTAGAGCGCCCGTCCACCCGCCGCCTCGATGCCGGCCCGTACTGGATCGTTGTCTTCGGCGGCAAGGATATCCGTGTATGCGACGTCGCAGCCGGCGGCCGCCAGCTCGACCGCGATGGCCGCGCCGATGCCGCGCCGGGCGCCGGTGACGAGCGCGACGGGGCGGCTGCGGAGCGAGGAGGTCGGCGTCTCGGTCACGGGCGCCCCTCAGTGCAGCCGGGTCGCCGCGATGTGCTCGCCCGCCCGCAGCGCCTGGGCGGCGATGGTGAGCGCAGGATTGACGGCGGCCGAGGAGGGAAAGAACGAGGCGTCGACGACGTAGAGATTGTCGAGATCGAAGGCCTTGCAGAAGGGGTCGAGCGGCGCCTCCGCCGGGTTTGTGCCGAAGCGCACCGTGCCGCACTGGTGCGAGGGCGTGTCCTTCGAGAACGCCCTGGTCAGCACGATGGGGAAGCCCGCCGCGCGCAGCAGCGCCCGCACCTTGGCGACGAGCTTCTCGTGGGCGGCGATGTTCGTCCGGCGCCAGTCGAGGACGATGGTTCCGTCGCCCCGCACCGTCACCCGGCTCTCGGGATGCGGCAGGTCCTCCGACATGGCGTACCAGTCGACGCTGTGGGCGGCGAGCCAGCGCCGCAGCGCGCGCGGCACTTGGCGGACTTCGCTCCGCAGCATCGGCTCCATGATCTTGCCCAGGAGCTGCACGTTGCCGAGAGGCGGCCCGCCCGCGCCGTCGTCCAGGTAGAAGTCGTTGAGCGCCAGCGTCTTCTGGAACGGCTCCCGGTTGGCCCGCAACGGCCTCACCGCCATCACCGCCGTGCAGTTATGGTTCATGTAGTGGCGCCCGACCGTGCCGGAGGCGTTGGCGAGCCCCCTTGGATGCCTCGCATGGGCGGAGCGTAGCAGGATCGCGGCGCTGTTGACCGCGCCCGCCGCCAGCACGAAGAGATCGCCCCGGACCTCCGTGCCGTCGACAAGCTCGGCGGCCACCACGCGGCGGCCGCTGCCGTCAACCAGCAGGCGGGCGACCTGCGCCTCCGTTCGCAGCGAAACATTCTCGTGGTGTAGTACCGGGTCGACGAGTCGCGTCTCGGCGTCGCCCTTGGCGCCCAGCCGGCAGGGAAAGCCGTCGCAGGTGTTGCAGCGCACGCAGGCGCCGCCCTCGTGGTCTTGCACCGACGTGGGCATGGGGAACGGGCGCAGTCCCTGGGCGCGCAATCGTTCCGCCACCTCGGCGATCACCGGATTGTGCCGCAGCGACGGATGCGGGTAGGGGCCGGAACGCGGCGGCTCGGTCGGGTCGGCGCCGGCCTCGCCGTGCACGCCGAAGAGTCGCTCGGCGCGGGCGTACCAGGGCTCCAGCGTCTCGTAGTCGATGGGCCACGCCGGCGAGAGCCCGCCCGCGTGCTCGACGGCCGAAAAATCCTCGCGCCGGAAGCGGAACATGGTGGCGCCGAATACCTTGGTATGGCCGCCGACGTAGTAGAACTGCCCCGGCCGGAAGGCGCGGCCTGTGCCGTCGACCCAGCGCTCGTCCGACTTGTAGACGGCATCGGCGTAGACGGCCTCGGGGTCCCAGTTGCGGTTCTCGCGGGGCAGGCGCGCGCCGCGCTCGAGGATCGCGATGCGGGCGCCGGTGGGCGCCAGGGCGTGGGCGACGCAGCCGCCGCCCACGCCGGAGCCGATGATGACCACGTCGAAACCGCCGGTCACAGGCTCAGAGTCTCTCCTCGGTCTCCGGGTCGAACAGCACCGCCTTGGACATGTCGACCTGGAAGGTGCAGCGCTCCCCGGCGCGGGCGCCGGTCTCGGCCCTGAGCCGCGCCACGGCTTCCCTGCCGCCCAGCCGGATCATCGCGAGCGTGTCGGCGCCGGTCGGCTGCGTAACCTCCACGTGGGCTTCGAGCGGATGGCGTCGAGCGCCTTCGGTATCGGCGGCGGGGGCGTCGTCGATGCTCTCGGGCCTGAGTCCCAGGATCACGTCCCGGTCCGCGAAGGCCTCGGCGGCAGGGGAGGGCTCGTGGAGGGGCAGCACCGTCGTCGAGCCGTCGGCGCGCTTCAGGCTCGCGACCAGCGCGCCGTCCGCCCGGTCGAGCCTGGCGGGCACAAGGTTCATCGAGGGCGAGCCCATGAAGTCCGCCACGAAGATGTTGGCGGGCGTGTTGTATATCTCGGCCGGGCTGCCGACCTGCTGGAGAACGCCATCCTTCAGCACCGCGATCACGGTGGCGAGCGTCATCGCCTCGATCTGGTCGTGGGTGACGTAGACGATGGTGGTTCCGAGCCGCTGGTGCAGCTTTTGTATCTCCGTGCGCATCTCGACGCGGAGCTTGGCGTCGAGATTGGAGAGCGGCTCGTCGAACAGGAAGATCTTGGGGTCGCGCACGAGCGCGCGGCCCATGGCGACGCGCTGGCGCTGGCCGCCCGAGAGCTGGCCCGGCTTGCGCTCCAGCAGGTCCTCGATCTGCAGCATGCTGGCCACCCTGGCCACGGTCTCCCTGCGCTCGGCCTTGGGCACGCCGCGCATCTCCATGCCGAACGACATGTTCTTGGCGACGTTCATGTTGGGGTAGAGCGCGTAGGACTGGAACACCATGGCGATGTCGCGCTTCGAGGGATGCAGCTCGTTGACGCGGGCGCCGTCGATGAGGATCTCGCCGGCGGAGACGGTCTCGAGCCCTGCGATCGTGTTCAGAAGCGTCGACTTGCCGCACCCCGACGGCCCCACCAGCACGAGGAAGCCGCCGCGCGGCACGCTGATGTCGATGCCCTTGAGCACCTCGACCGCGCCGAAGCGCTTCTCCAGACCGCTGACCACAAGAAACGACATGCGCCTATCCCTTCACGGCGCCGGCCATGAGGCCGCGCACGAAGTAGCGGCCGGCGACGACGTAGACCAGCAGCGTCGGGATCGCCGCCAGGACCGCGCCGGCAAAGTGCACGTTGTACTCCTTCACCCCGGTCGACGAGCTGACCAGGTTGTTGAGCGCCACCGTCATCGGCTGCGAATCGAAGTCCGCGAACGAGGCGCCGAAGAGGAAGTCGTTCCACACGTTGGTGAACTGCCAGATCACCGTGACCACGATGATGGGGCCGGAGCTTGGCAGGAGAATGCGATAGAAGATGCGCAGGAAATTGGCCCCGTCGATCTGCGCCGCCTTCACCAGCTCGGTCGGGAACGCGGCGTAGTAGTTGCGGAAGAAGAGCGTGGTGAAGCCCAGCCCGTAGACCACGTGCACCAGCACCAGGCCCCAGGTGGTGCCGGCGATGCCGAGGAAGCCCAGCACCCGGGCCATGGGAATCAGCACGATCTGGAAGGGGATGAAGCAGGCGAACAGCATCAGCGCGAAGACGAAGGTATCGCCGCGAAAGCGCCACTTGGTGAGCACGTAGCCGTTGAGCGCGCCCAGCAGCGTGGAGATCACCACCGCCGGCACCACCATCTTGATCGAGTTCAGGAAGTAGGGCGCGAGCCCGGTCGGCTGGACTCCGATCTGGGCTTGGTTCCAGGCCTTGATCCAGGGGGCGATGGTGACCAGTTCCGGCAGCGCCAGCATGTTGCCGCCGCGGATCTCGTCCAGCTCCTTGAACGAGTTCACCATCATGACGAAGAGCGGCAGCAGGTAGTAGACGACGAAGACCAGCAGCACGGCGTAGATCAGCGCCCGCGTGAGCCGCCCGGTGCGGACCGCCGTCTCGACCGTGCTAGCGGCCATGACGGGGCTCCCGCAGCTCGGCATAGAGGTAGGGCACGATGATCGCCGCGATCATCATCAGCATGATCACCGCAGAGCCCGCGCCGATGCCCATCTGGTTACGCGTGAAGGTGTAGGAATACATGAAGGTCGCGGGCATCTCGGTCGCCCGCCCCGGCCCGCCGCCGGTCAGCGCCACCACCAGGTCGTAGGACTTGATCGCCATGTGGGCGAGGACGACGAAGGCAGAGAGGAACGCGGGCCGGAGCTGCGGAATGATGATCCGGGCGTAGAGCTTGAAGTTCGACGCGCCGTCGATCTGCGCCGCCTTGATGATCTCGTTGTCGATGCCGCGCAGGCCCGCCAGGAAGATGGCCATGACGAAGCCCGAGGTCTGCCACACCGCGGCGATCACGATGGTGTAGATCGCCATCTGGCGGTCCTTGATCCAGTCGAACTCGAAGCTTGCCCAGCCCCAGCTCTGCAGGGTCTGCTCCAGCCCGATGCCGGGGTCGAGGAACCACTTCCACGCCGTGCCCGTGACGATGAAGCTGAGCGCCATCGGGTAGAGGTAGAGCGGCCTGAGCAGGCCTTCGCTGCGGATCTTCTGGTCGAGCAGGATCGCGAGCGTGAGCCCGATCGCGGTGCAGATCGCGATATAGAGGCCGCCGAAGATCGCGAGATTCTCGACCGCGGTGGACCAGTGGCGCAGCCCGAACAGCTTCTCGTAGTTCTCGAAGCCGATCAGGTTGAACTTCGGCAGGATGCGGGAGTTGGTGAACGACAGGTAAACGGTGAAGACGATAAAGCCGTAAACGAAGAGGACGATCGCCGCGAAGCTCGGCGCGAGCACCAGCCGGGGCAGCGCCTGCTGCGCCCAGCCGCGAAGGTAACGACCGTATTCCATTACGAAGGATACACCCGTCTGCCCCGCTTTGCCGGTCAGCCGTGCTACATCGCCGCTTCGACGGCGTTCACCAGCTCTTCCACGGCGGTCGCGGAATCGAACTCGCCGTTGAAGTGCGCGGTGACGACGTCGTAGATGGCGTTCTTCACCGACGCTGGCGACGCGTGGCCGTGCGCGAACGAGCCGTAGAGCGTGCCGTTGGCGTTGGCCTCGGCCAGGTCCATCATGCCCTTCTTGCCGCAGTCGTCGAAGGCCTCGTCAGAGACGTCCGTGCGCGCGGGCACCGAGCCCTTGACCACGTTGAAGGCGGACTGGAACGAGGTCGACATGATCGCGGACGCCAGCCTCTCCTGCGCAGGCCGACGCTCTTCGCCCACCGCGAACATGGCGAACTGATCGGCGTTGAAGGTCACCGTCCCCTGCGTGCCGGGATGACGGAAGCAGACGAAGTCCACGCCCGGCTGCTTGCCGGCATTCAGGAACTCGCCCTTGGCCCAGTCGCCCATCATCTGCATGCCGGCCTTGCCCTCGATGACCATGGCGGTGGCGAGGTTCCAATCGCGGCCCGAGAAGTTGTCGTCCACGTAGGAACGCAGCGTCGCCATGCGATCGAACGCCATCTTCATGGTATCGGAGCCGAGCGCCTCAGGATCAAGATCGATCATGGCCTTCTGGTAGAAGTCGGTTCCACCGGTGGACATCAGGACGCCGTCGAAGATCGTGGCCTCCTGCCAGGCCTGGCCGCCGTGGGCGAGCGCCACGTAACCGGCGGCCTGAATCGCATCGAGGGCGGCCACCAGCTCGTCCCAGGTGTTGGGCGCGGCGATGCCAAGCTCGTCCATGATCCCCTTGTTGGCCCACACCCAGTTGGTCGAATGCACGTTCACCGGGGCCGAGATCCACTTTCCGTCGTACTTGGCGAAGCGCTGGAGCGCCGCCGGCACGACGCCGTCCCAGCCCTCGCTCTCGGCAACGGCGTTGAGATCGGCGAGCGCGCCCTCGGCGGCCCAGTCCTGAATGTCGAAGCCGAGCATCTGGACGGCGGTCGGCGCATTGCCGGCCGTGACGCGCGCGCGCAGCACGGTCATCGCCTCGGTGCCGCCCCCGCCGGCGACGGGCATGTCCTGCCAGGTGACGCCCTGGCTTTCGAGGTCCTGCTTGAGGACGTTCAGCGCGGCGGCCTCTCCGCCGGACGTCCACCAGTGCAGAACCTCGACCTCCTCGGCGGCCTGTGCGGTCGAAGCCAGGCCGACCGCAAGGGTCATCGCGGCGCCGGCGACGCCTGCGGTAAGAACGGATCGAATCTTCATGATGGGTCTCCCCTCGGTTGGTTGAATGCGCGTCTCACGCTCTGAACGGCCGGCTCGCCTGCGCATTCCGTTGCGAGCCGGTCCGAAATCCGGCCGCGCCTTGTCCGGCGCCCGGCCGTGTTTGCGCTGCCCTCATCGGTTGGAGAAGGCCGGCGGCCGCTTCTCGCGAAAGCTGGCCACGCCTTCGCGAATGTCCTGCGTGCCGGCGGCGACGCCGGACGCAAGCGCTTCGAGGGTCGCTGCGGTGTCTTCTCCCTCCGCGGCGTTGATCAGTTGCTTGGTGAGCTGGACGGCCACCGGCGCTCGCGCGGCGATGCGCGCGGCCAGGGCGAGCGCCGCATCGAGCGCCGTGCCCGCCGGCACGACCCGGTGCACCACGCCTGCGCGCTCGGCAGCGTGCGCGTCCAGCCGCTCGCCGGCCAGCGCCATCAGCTTGACCGGCGCGGCGCCCACGGCGCGGACGAGGCGCTGGGTCCCGGACCAGCCGGGCACCACGCCGACGTCCGCTTCGGGCAGGCCGAACGCGGCGTTCGCCCCGGCGATGCGGAGGTCCGCCGTGGCCGCGAGCTCGAGCCCGCCGCCCAGCGCCAAGCCCTCGATGGCGGCGATCAGGGGCGGGCGCAGCCGCGCCGTGCGGTCGAAGACGGCGTGGCCGTCGCGCACCCAGTGGCGCCAGATGTGAAGGGCATCGGCGCCGGCCCAGGCATCGATGTCGGCGCCGACGCAGAACGCCCTCTCGCCCGCTGCGCCGAGGACGGCCACGCGAATTCCGTCGTCGCGCTCGATGCGGTCCGCGGCGTCGCGTAGCTCGGCCAGCATCGCAGGCGTCAGCGCGTTGAGCTTGTCCGGGCGGTCCAGCGTGATGCGCGCGATCGCGCCGTCCCGTGCGAAGGTGACCCGCCCCTCGCTCATGCCGCGCGCTCTCTGAGCGCCAGGCCCACGGGCTCGGGCCGGAACAGACCGGGCGGCATCTGCTTGAGATCGCGGGCGACCGCCAGCGGGAACGCCGCCTGCGCCAGCACGTCGCGCTCCAGGTCGACGCCGGGCGCGACTTCGATCACCTCCGGCCCGCGCGCGCCCAGGCGAAGCACGCAGCGCTCGGTGACGTAGAGGATGTCCTGCCCCTGGTCCCGGGCGCGGCGGCCGCTGAAGGTCACGTGCTCGACGCGCTCGACCAGCTTCCGCACCTTCCCCTCCCGCTCGATGGTCAGCGCTTCATCCTCGATGGAGAGCGTGGCGCCGGCGGTGAAGTAGCCGGCGAAGACGATGCGCGGCGCATTGGCCGTGATGTCCACGAAGCCGCCGGCGCCGGCGGTGACCTGCGGTCGCGCGGCAAGCCTGGAGACGTTGACGTTGCCCTCCCGGTCGATCTGCAGGAACGACAGCAGGGAGGCGTCGAACCCGCCGCCCTGCAGGTAGGTGAACTGGTGGGGGGAGGGGATGATGGCCTCGGCGTTGGCCGCGCACCCGAACGCGAATCCCAGCAGGGGAACGCCGCCGACCGCACCCTGCTCCAGCACCCAGGTGACGGACCCGTGCGCGCCCTCCTCCAGCAGGATTCGGGGGACGTTGGCGGCGATGCCGAAGCCGATGTTCACCGCCATGCCGTGGCGCAGCTCCAGGGCGGCGCGGCGGGCGATGACCTTCTCCGGCCCGAAGTCGGGAACCTCGAAGCTCTCCTCCGGGCGGACCGACTCGCCGCTGATGGCGGGGTCGAACACGGTCTGCGTCGTTTGCCACTGCTCCGGCTCGACGACCACGTGGTCGACCAGGACGCCCGGCACATGGACCGTCATGGGCTTCAGCCTGCCGCCGTCGGCGCGCCGCTTGACCTGGGCGATGACGATGCCGCCGTTGTTGCGCGCCGCCAGCGCCTGATCGAGCGCGCCGAGGTAGGCGCCCTCGTGCTCCCAGGAGATGTTGCCGCGCCCGTCCGCCGTCGTACCGCGAATGATGGCGACATCGGGCGCGATCGCCGGGAAGTAGAGCCAGGTGTCGCCGTCGAACTCGGCGCGGCGGACGATGGGCTTGTCGGCGGCCGCCTCGTTCATGGCGCAGCCCTGCAGCGCGGGGTCGACGAAGGTGTCGAGGCCGACCTTGGTGAGCACGCCCGGCCGCTTCGCCGCGGCGTCGCGGATCATGTCGTAGAGAATTCCGCTTGGCACGTTGTAGGCCGGGATCGCGTTCTCGGTGACCATGCGCCAGATGGCCGGCATCGGCAGGGAGGAGGGGCCGGAGGGGAGCGACCCCGCGATCACCCGGGCGAGAAGGCCGGGCCTGGCGAGGTGGTCGATCCCCTTGATCCCGTACATGTCGCCGGCGGCGATGGGGTGCAGCGTCGTCAATCCGCGCGGGCGCCCGGCGCTCTCGAAGCGCTCGCCGATGGCGCGGAGCACGCGGTCGGGGCAGCCGAGCCCGCTGGACGAGCTGACCGCGACCACGGCGCCGTTGGGGATCAGCGCCGCTGCGTCGTCCGCCGTGATCTCGCGGGTCACTCTGCCCTCACTCTTCCACCGCGACGCGGGTGCCCCGCGCCGCCGCCTCGCGCACGGCCAGCGCCAGTGCCAGCGAGCGCACGCCATCCTCGCCCGTGGCGGCAGGCGCGCCCCGGCCCCGGACGGCCTCGTTGAAGCAGCGCACCGAGCGCTCGTAGAGATTGTCGGGCGTATAGGGGAGTGGCGTCTCGCCGTCGGCATTGCGCAGCACCACCGTGCCGACCGGCCGCTGGGTCATCACGTCGCGCGCGATGATGGAGCCTTCGCTGCCGTGCACTTCGAAGCCTGTGCCGGCGTGGCCGATCGTGAAGGCCTCGTGCACCTGCGCGATCACGCCGCTGCGGAAGCGGACGACGGCCATGGCGGCGTCCTCCAGCCCGCCCTCGGCCATGCCGCCGCGCTGCGCCTCGGCAACCACGTGCTCGGGCTCGTCGTCGAGGACGAAGCGCAGCGTGTCGGCATCGTGCACCGTGATATCGAGGATGACCCCGCCGCCGGCTTCCGCGCTCTTTACGCGCCAGGTCTGCAGGTGCGGCGGCAGGTGGACGGCGTGAAACACCCGCGCCGCGATGGGCGTGCCGATGCGGCCGTTCAGCACCGCGTCGCGGATCGCCCGGTGGGTCGCCGCGTTGCGCAGGTGGTGGTTGGTGCCCATCCGCACGCCCGCCGCCGCGCACGCCCCGACCATGCGGCGCGCGTCCGCCAGCGTCAGCGCGAGCGGCTTCTCGCAAAGGACGTGCTTGCCCGCGGCAGCAGCGGCCAGCGTGTGCTGCATGTGCGATTCGTTCGTCGTGCTGATGTAGACGATGTCGACGGCAGGATCGGCCAGGAGCGCGCCCACGGTCTCGCACGCGCGGCCGATGCCGTGCTCGCGCGCATAGGCCGCGCCGCGTTCGGCACTGCTGCTCGTCACCGCGACGACGTCGCTGTCGCCCTGGGCGCGGATCGCGCCGATCATCCATTCCGCCGCAATGGTGCTGGCGCCGATGAGACCCCAGCCGAGCGTATCGGTCATCGTTCCGTCGCCTCCGTCACGTCCGTCGGCACCGGGCCGCAGGTGCCGCGCACGACCAGCGACGGCGCCAGAATCTCGTTCTCCGGCGCTTCGCTCGGATCGGCGATGCGCCGCAGGAGCGCGGCGGCCACGCGCCGCCCCAGCTCTTTCGGGTAGGCCGCGACGGTGGTGAGCGGCGGCAGGGTGTAGCGGGCGCCGGCGATATCGTCGAAGCCGATGATGCTGAAATCCCGACCCACGCGGAGCCCCGCGGCAACCAGGGCGTCGAGCGCGCCGAACGCGACCACGTCGCTGAAGCAGAGGGCCGCGCTCGGCGCCCGGTCGAGAGCCAGGACGTGGCGCACCGCCTGGACGCCGCCGCCGCGGTTGGCCGGCGCCGGAACGATCAGCGCAGGGTCAGCGGCAATGCCGGCCGCATCGAGCGCCGCCCGGTAGCCGCGCACGCGCTCGGTGGTGACGATGGTCTCCATGCTGCCGCCGAGAAAGGCGATGCGCCGATGACCGAGCGTCAGCAATCGCTCGACCGCCATGCGCGCGCCCAGCGCATAGTCGGGCGCGACCGAACCGAGCCCCGCACCCGGCAGCCAGCGCATGACCTGGATCACCGGGGCGTTCCACTGGGTCATCGCCGCGATCTGCCGGGTCTCGCTGCCGAGCGCCGGGCACAGGATGAAGCCGGCCGCGCCATGCTCGCGCATGGTCTCCATGACCCGCCGCTGGCGCTCCGGATCCTCGCCGGTGTTGGCCATGAGCGTGACGTAGCCGGCGGCCTCCAGCGCTTCCTCCAGGCCGACCGCCAGCTCCGCGAAGAACGGGTTGGTCAGGTCGTGGATGACCATGGCGACCATGTCGCTGGTCTGGCGCCGGAGATTGGCTGCGTTGCGGTTGTAGACGTAGCCGAGGCGCTCGATCGCCTCCTCCACGCGTTGCCTGGTCTCCCGCTTGACCAGCGGGCTGTCGCGCAGCACCAGCGAGACGGTCGAGCGGGAGACACCGGCGGCACGGGCCAGATCGGCCACCGTGACACGCCGGCTCGTGCGGCCGGACTGGCGCGCTCCCTGGCTCATGCCCTGAGCCGCCCCTGTCGATCCACTCGTCTCTCGGTCATAAGATCGATCCAAACCTACACGCCACAACGGCGAGAACTTGTCGGGACCAGGCACCGGAATTGGAGTTTGGATCGATCTAAAGAGAGTGGGGCCGCGTGTCAAGCACGCAACCGCCTCAACCCTGACTGAAATTCGGCCGCCGCCTGCTGCGGCTGGAGGCCCGAAGCCGTGATGGACGGGCCGCTCGGCGCCTTCCCGCCCGCCCGGTTGAATGCGACTGGGAAATCGCTCTAAGCGGGCGCCACCGGCTCGAGGGCTTGGCGCACCATCTCGTGGAAGTGCAGGAGGCCGTTCTCGTGGCGGGGGCTCAGCGGACCGCGCTCGTAGACGCCCGCGTTCAGGTTCTGCTGGACCACCTCCACGATCCCGATGTCCTCCTCGGCCAGCTGGTTGCCGTAGGCCGCTGCCGCTTCCAGCTCTGCTGCGCCTGCGCCCTCCGGCGTCCAGAACTGGTAGACTAGGCGCGTCTCCGCGTGGCCTGCCGGCTCCATCCGCATGAAGGCGACCCCGTCCGGGTACGAGTTGAACGCGAAGTTGGGGAAGCGCCACCCGTAGCTTCCCGGATGGTTGGAGCGTTTCCGCTGCGGCCCGTCGTGGAGGCTGCCGCCCTCGAAATTGATGACCCGGTAGCGGGTCCAGTCCAGGTCCCGGTGCAGCGAGGGGTGGAGCGGCGGGATGTGATAGCCCTCCTGGTAGTTGTCGACGTAGGTCTTCCAGTTGCAGGCCACCATGTAGGTCGCCTCCCGCCCGAAGTTGACCCGCGCAGGCGCGGTCCGCTCGAACGCCTCCTCGATCGGGCCGAGCCACTCCAGGAGCGGGGCCGCGTCCGGGTCCAGGCAGACGAAGACGAGGCCGCGCCAGACCGCGACGGCGACGGGGAAGAGCGACAACTCGTCCTTCGGGAAGTCCGGCGCCTCGCCGAAGAGCGGCACGTGGTCCAGCGCGCCGTCGGAGCGATAGCGCCAGCCGTGATAGGGACATTCGATGGCATGGCAGTGCCCGCCCGGCTCTGTCAGCAGCTTGGACGCCCGGTGCCGGCAGACGTTGTGAAAGGCATGGAGCGTGCCGTCCTCGGCGCGGCGCACGAAGAGCGGAAAGCCGGCGGGGGCGGCGGTCAGGTACTGTCCCGGCCGGGCGACCTCCGCCTCGCGCCCGATCCAGAGCCATTCGCGCGAGAAGATGGTCCGCCGTTCCGCCTCGTAGATCGCGGGGTCGGCGTACCAGCGGGCCGGCAGCGCCCACACCGTCGCCTCCTTCATGCGGGCGTCGGTGATGGCGGCCGAGACATCGGCCAGCTTCGCAGCGACGTTCATGGTCAGACCCCCTTCCCCAATGCCCGGCCTGTCGGGTCGGGCACGTCATATCACTCCTGAACGGGCGGTGCGCCACCCGTCGACGGCTTTTCACTGCCGGCTTCATGTCCGCCGCGCTCGGTCAGCGTCCGGTCGAGCCAGCCGATCTCCATTTCCGGCACCGACGAGAGCAGCAGCTCCGTGTACGCATGGTGCGGTGGGGTCAGCACCGCGTTCCGCGCGCCGTGCTCCACGATGCGCCCCTGGAACATCACCACGATCTCGTCGGAGATCGCCCGCACCGTGGCGAAGTCGTGGGTGATGAACATGTAGGAGACGCCGAGGTCGTCCTGAAGGCGCTGCAGAAGCTCCAGCACCCGTTCGGCGACGAGCTGGTCCAGCGCCGAGGTCACCTCGTCGCAGATAATCAGCTCCGGCTCGGCGGCGAGCGCGCGGGCGATGCACACCCGCTGCTTCTGGCCGCCCGAAAGCTCTGCCGGGAACCGGTCGATGAAGTCGTCGGGCTCCAGCTCGACCATGTCGAGCAGCTCCCGCACCCGGTCCTCCCGCTTGCGCCCTGTCAGTCCGGAATAGAACGAGAGCGGGCGGCCGACGACGTCGCGCGCGCGATGGCGCGGGTTCAACGCCGTGTCCGGCATCTGGTGGATCATCTGCAGGCAACGGAGCTTCTCGCGCGACCTCTGGGCAAGCGCGGGCGCCAGCGTCTCGCCGTCGAAGGTGAGGCTGCCTTCCTCCGGCGGCAGCAGCCCGGTGACCACCCGCGCGAGCGTGCTCTTGCCGCTGCCGGATTCGCCCACGATGGCGACCGTGCGCTGGCGGCCGATCGAGAGGTCGATGCTCTCCAGCACGCGCGCCGACCGCCGATAGCGTGCGGACACGCCCTCGATACGCAGCAGCGGCTCCTCTTCAGGGGCCTCTCCCGTGGGCTTCTGGTAGGAGCGCACGGCCAGCAGCCTCTGCGTGTAGTCCTCCTGCGGGTGGTTGACGATGCGGTCCGCCGTTCCCTCTTCCACGAGGTTGCCGTGGCGCAGCACCATGATGCGGTCCGCCATCTGGGCCACCACGGCGAGGTCGTGGCTGATGTAGATGGCGGCGGTATCGAACTGGCGGACCACGTCCTTGATCGCGGCCAGCACCTCGATCTGCGTGGTGACGTCGAGGGCGGTCGTCGGCTCGTCGAAGACGATGAGGTCGGGCCGGCAGGCCATGGCCATGGCGACCATGGCGCGCTGGAGCTGGCCGCCGGAGACCTGGTGCGGATAGCGGTAGCCGATCGTCTCGGGCTCGGGGAGCTGCAGGCGCCTGTAGAGGTCCTTGGCGTCCGCCTCCGCCCGGGAGCGGGAGCTGACCTTGTGGTGCACCGGGGCCTCGGTGAACTGGTCGATCAGCCGATGCGCCGGATTGAACGCGGCCGCCGCGCTCTGGGCGACGTAGGCGATGCGCGCGCCGCGCAGCAGCCGGTTGTGCTCCCGCGGCGCGCTGCGCAGCTCCACGCCGTCGAACACGATGTCGCCGCCGGTGAGCCGGCATCCCGGCCGCGCGAATCCCATGGCCGCGAGCCCGATGGTGGACTTGCCCGCGCCGGATTCGCCGATCAGCCCCAGGACCTCGCCGCGGTGGAGCACCACGTCGATGCCGTGGACGATCTCGTGCCACGCGTCGTCGGCCTGCCCCTCGATGCGGAGACCCGTCATCGTCAGCAGAGGCGCGCGGCTCTCGCCGGAGGTGTCCGCGCTAGGCATCCTTGAGCCCCGACGACTTGTGAAGGAGCCAGTCGACGATGAAGTTCACGCCGATGGTGAGCAGCGCGATGGAGGCCGCCGGCAGGATCGGCGTGAAGTCGCCGAAGGTGATCAGCGTCGCGTTGTCGCGCACCATGCTGCCCCAGTCGGCCGTGGGCGGCTGGATGCCGAGACCGAGGAAGCTCAGCGCGCTGAGAAGCAGGAAGACGAAGCAGAAGCGGAGCCCGAACTCCGCCACGAGCGGCGGCAGCGCATTGGGCAGCACCTCGCTCCGCATGATCCACCAGAGGCCCTCGCCCCGCAGCCGCGCGACCTCGACGAAGTCCATGACCACGATGTTCATCGCGACCGCACGCGCGAGCCGGTAGACGCGGGTGGAGTCAAGCAGGGCGATCACCACGATCAGCACCGGGACCGACGTGCCGGCGATGGTCAGGATCAGCAGCGCGAAGATGAGCTGCGGGATCGCCATCAGGATGTCGTTCACGCGGCTGATCGCCTGCTCGGTCCAGCCGCCGAGCACGGCGGCGAGGAAGCCCGCCGCGCAGCCGACGAGGAAGGCCAGCACGGTCGTGATGAAGGCGATGCCGATGGTGTTGCGCGCGCCGTAGATGAGGCGGGTCAGCATGTCCCTGCCCAGGTTGTCCGTGCCGAGCAGGAACTCGGGCCCCCAGGGCTCGTACTCGAAGCCGACGATCTCCGATTCGCCGTAAGGGGTGAGCAGGGGGCCGAAGAGCGCGAGGA
The DNA here is from genome assembly GCA_028818855.1 of Rhodospirillales bacterium. Classification (GTDB taxonomy): domain Bacteria; phylum Pseudomonadota; class Alphaproteobacteria; order UBA828; family UBA828; genus WTGU01. The sequence goes on along the minus strand of JAPPMY010000247.1, from coordinate 25,187 downwards.
ACACGTAGGAGACGACGATGAAGAGCCCGAACCGCGCGCTCCAGGGCGACTTGCGGAGGTTGTGCAGAGCCTGCCTCATCGCTGCCGCCTCGCCCCCTGCCTAGCGCGGATGCAGGAGGCGCGGATTCGTGACGATCGAGAGCACGTCCGCGGTCAGGTTGAGCAGGATGTAGGCGGCGGCGAAGACCAGCCCGGTGGCCTGCACGACGGGAATGTCGCGCGAGCGCACGGCGTCGATCAGGAGCTGCCCCAGCCCCGGATAGACGAAGACGACCTCGACGATCACCACGCCCACGATCAGGTAGGCGAGGTTGATCACGACGACGTTGATGATCGGCGCCAACGCGTTGGGGAGCGCGTGCATGACGATGATGCGCCAGCGCGGCAGGCCCTTGAGCGTCGCCATCTCGATGTAGGGGCTGGCCAGCAGGTTGATGATCGCGGCCCGCGTCATGCGCATCATGTGCGCGACCACCACCAGCGTCAGCGTGAGCGCCGGCAGGATCGAGCGGTAGACCCGGTCCCAGAACCCCAGCTCCTGGCCGATGTTGGAAATGCTCGGGAACCATCCGAGGGTGACGGCGAAGACGAGGATCAGGATGTAGGCGACGAAGAACTCGGGGAAGGAGATCGAGCTGAGCGTGAAGACGTTGACGGAGCGGTCGTAGAGGGAGTTGCGGTAGAGCGCCGCCAGGATGCCGAGGCCGAGCGCCAGCGGGATCGAGATGACTGCGGCGATCAGCGCGAGGAACAGCGTGTTCTGCAGGCGCACGCCCATGAGCTCGGTGATCTCTCGCTTGTTGGCGAGCGATTGACCGAGATCGCCCTGCACGATGCCGCCCAGCCACGAGATGTAGCGCTCGTGCGGCGGCAGATCGAGCCTCAGCTCGCGGCGGAACGCGGCGAGCGTTTCCGGCGTCGCCCCCTGGCCGAGCAGGGCCTGGGTGATGTCTCCCGGCAGCAGCTCGACGCCGAGAAAGATGATGAGCGAGACGGCAAAGAGGGTCAGGAGGCCCAGCGCGAGGCGCTGGGCCACCATGATCAGTATCTGTGTCATGCCGCCGTCAGGCGGTCAGCCCTTCCTGTCTAGGCGAACCACCAGCGCTCGGAGCACTTGAAGCCGTCCATTGACCAGTTGGCCGCCATCTGGCCGTGCCCGATCTTGTCGGAGAGCGCCATGACGTAGTTGGCGAACATGGGAATGAGCACGCCGCCGTCGTTGCTGACGATGGTCTGCATCTCCTCGTACATGCCCCGCCGCTTGGCCTCGTCCAGCTCGGACCGGGCTGCGAGCAGCAGCTCGTTGAAGCGGTCGTGCGTCCAGAAGCTGTCGTTCCAGGCCGCATCGGCCGCGTAGGCGGTCGAGAACATCCAATCCTCGGTCGGCCGGCCGCCCCAGTAGACCGCGCAGTAGGGCTTCACCATCCAGACGTTGGACCAGTAGCCGTCGTCGGGCTCGCGGACCACGTTGATGTCGATGCCGGCTGCGGCCGCGTGCTCCTTGTAGAGCACGGCAGCGTCCACGGCGCCTGCGAACGCCGCATCGGCAGCGCTCAGGTCGATGGCAAGGCTCTCCATGCCCGCCTGCTTGAGGTGGTGCCTTGCCTTGTCCGGATCGTAGGCGCGCTGCTCCAGATTGTCCGCGTGGTAGCGGTTCGACCGGCTGATCGGATGGTCGTTGCCGAGCGTGCCGTGACCGCGCAGGATCGTCCTGACGATGGCCTCGCGGTCGATGGCGTACTTGAGCGCCTGGCGCACGTTGACGTTGTCGAACGGCGGGGTGTCGCAGCGCATGGTGAACGTGAAGTGCTGCGTGCCGCTGGTCTCGACGATGTTGATGCCCTCGCGCTGCGCCAGCAGGTGCGCGGTCTTGAGGTCGACGCGGTCCATGGCGTCGATCTCGCCAGTGGTGAGCGCGTTGGTGCGCGCCGCCACGTCGGCGATGGTGATGACCTCCACCTCGTCGAAGTGCCCGAACCCCGCCTTGAAGAAGTTGGGGTTCCGCTTGAGCGTGGAGCGCACGCCGGGCTCGAAGCTTTCGAGCACGTAGGCACCCGTGCCGTCGCCGGATTGCCAGTCCACCCCGTCGCCGGCCGCCGGCATGATCGGGATGTGGTAGTCGCTGAGCACGACCGGGAAGTCCGCGTTGCCGTCCTCCAGGGTGAAGACCACCGCGTTGGGGCCGTCCGCCTTCATCTCCACGACGGGCTTGAGCAGCTCCTTGGCCGGCGACTTCGAGTCCTCGCCGCGATGGTGATTGAGCGACGCCACGACGTCGCCCGAGTCCATGGTCTTGCCGCTGTGGAACTCGACGCCCTGGCGCAGGGTGAACTTCCACGTCTTGGCGTCCGTGGTGTCGATCGACTCGGCCAGTTCCGGAATCAGGCTGCCGTCCTGGGCGATCTCGGTCAGGTTGTTCCGCGCGGCCGCGTTCACGGTCTGCATGTAGAGGTCGAGGAACGTCGCCGGATCCAGGGAATCCGAGGTCGCCCCGTGGCCGAGTCCGGCACGGAAGCGGCCTCCCTGCTTCGGCTCCGCAAACGCCTGGCCGGAAAGGGTCGTCGCCAGCGCCGTCGTCGCGCCGAGGGCCAGTGCGCGCTCCATGAAGGCGCGACGGGTGATGCCCTTCGTCGTCGCCAATTCACGCAGTTTCTGCTCGATGCTCATTGCCACTCTCCCCGTTTCGCGCCGATGACGGCGCACGTGTGAGCCTGTCCTTGTCGGATACCCGGATGGCCTGACCAATGCTGATACCGGGTCGGGAGTATGGCGCCCAAGACCCTGATCAGCCCCTCAGGGTGCTCCGCGTTATGCCGATGTTAGATGATGCGAGGCTCTCTCTCCAGTCGAATCGATACCCGAGGCGGGTGTAACGCACTGTTTATCGGCGGAAAATTGGTCCGACCGTTTAGCCCCCTTTGTGTGGGGCGCCGACCTGTCAGAGCCCGAGGGCGCCGGGGCTCATCAGGTTCTTAGGGTCGAGCGTCCTCTTGACCGATTCGATGAGTTTTCGCTGACCGGGATCGATCCGCTCCAGGTAGGGATAGTGGGTGCCGATCTGGTAGTGGGTGGCGCCGCAGGCCGCCAGCGCTTCGCCGAGTGCTGCACGCAACGCGTGAACCCGCGCCCGCGCGGCCTCGTTGGCCGGGCGCTCCGCGAACTGCGCCCGTTGCCCGTCGGTGACGGCGCGCAGGTGGAAGGGCGAGAGCGCGTCCGGCCAGAAGAACTGCGGCTCCAGCAGCAGGCGGTCGCCGACCATTGTCGTGAGCCGGGTGACCCGGATGCCGAGCGCCTGCATCTCGCTGCCGTGGGCCGCGAGGCAGTCTTCCACCGCCTGCAGGCCGGCCCTGGCGTGGGAGAGCGGGAGCAGGCCGTGCATGGGCAGCCACGCCTCTCCATCCGGGCCGAGCAGCGCCTTGAGCGGGCGGAAGGGGCGCGAGCGGGTGATGCGCGGGATCGTGTCGGGGATCCCTGCGCCGCCGTGGCGTTCGGCGCAGGCCGCTATAGCATCGTGGGCCTCCGCCGTTGCCGCCTCGCTCTTTCCTTCGATCACGAGGTGAAGCGAGTTGCGCGTCTCGCCGACGGCGCGGCGCACGCCTGTCGCAGTCCTGACCGCGGCGGCGATGCCGCTGCCGCGTCCGCCCTCGGCTTGCACCACGTCGCGGAGCGCTCCGACTCGCTCGCCGAGGGTGAAGCCGGCGCGGCGCAGGTTCTCGTGGGTCTCCGCGTCGAAGCCGTAGCTCTCGCTGATCGCGTCGACGCCCGCGAGCGCGGTCTGCGCATCGATCACGGCCCCGAAGCTCTCGAACGCGAAGGAGGCATAGCGGACCGACGCGGGCACCGGAACGAGCGTCATCGTGACCCGGAGCTTCACGCCGAGGGCGCCGCAGTCGCCGAGGAAGAGCCCCACGGCATCGGGCCCGAAGTCCCGCGCGAACCCGGTCTCGCCGACGCGGCCCAGCCGCAGCAACGTGCCGTCGGCGCACGCCACGTCGAGCCCCAGCACGCTCGCCGACATCGGGCCGTGACGCGCGGAGCCGAAGAACGCGGCGTTCTGCGACGCGGCGCCGCCGACCGTGGCCACGATGCCGGAAAGCGGTCCGAAGAACGGGGTCCGCCGCCCGACCGCCGCAAGCGCGTCGTGCAGCGTGGCCCATGTGCAGCCGGCCTCGGCTGTCACCCAGCCGTCGGCCTCGTCGATCTCGACCACCCGGTCGAGCGTGCTCATGTCGAGGATGACCGTGCCCGGCCGCGTCGGCCCGTAGCCGCCAGTGTAGGAGTGCCCGCCGCCCCGCACGGCGAGCGCGCGGCCCGCGCCCGTGATCGCCGCGACGCAGGCGGTGGCGGCATCCACGCTCGGCGGGCGCACGACGAGGTGAGCGGGGTAGGGGGCCGGGCCTGCGATGTCGTGGGCGTAGTAGGCGCGCTCCGCCGCGTCGTCGATGACGTTCGCCGCGCCGGAGAGAGCGGCGAGACGCGCCGCGAGGGCGTCGCTCACTCTTTCTCCGTCGCCGCGAGGATCGCGCCCGCGTAACCTCGCGGGTCCGGCGTGGCACGCGTGACCGGGGCCGAAGCGGAAGCGGCGAGCGCCGCCTGTTCCGCCGCGTCCGGCATGCCCTCGCCGGTGACGACAGCGATCCGCTCCGCCAGCGGCGCGAGCAGGGCCGGCCACGGCTCTGCGCATGCCGCACGGAGCGTCTCGGGGTAGGCCGCGCCTGCGGTGACCGTGTCGACGAAGCGCCGGTGCAGGAGGTCCACGTCGAGCCCGGTCTCGACGGGCCTGCGGGTTGCGGCCGTGGGCACGTACCAGGGCCGGTAGAGCAGGGACTCGCGCGCCAGGTGCCAGGCGGTGAGCAGGTGGCTGCCGCTCCAGGTGGGCACGAGCGCGGTTGCCGGCAGGCATTCGGCCAAGCCTTGCGGGTCGGGCGGCGGGTCGACCAGCACCAGCCGGCCGCAGCGCGCGCCCAGCCGTGCCGCCAGGTGCGCGGCCCAGCACGCGCCGCTCTCGATGCCGGCGACATCGACCGGCCCGAGACCCAGCGCCTCTACCGCGCGAGCCACGCAATCGATGCCGCCGCCGGCCGTGTCCGGCGGGGCGGGGGACGAGAAGCCGTGACCCGGCGGATCGATGGCGACGACCCGGCGCCCCTTCGCCAGATGGTCCGCAACGGCGCCGAGCCCCTGCGTGGAGCCCGGCAGGTCGGCCACGAGCAGCAGCGCCCGCCCGCCGTCCGCGCCCCACTGGCGGACCATGAGCGATGCGCCCTCCGCCTGAACGAAGCGCCGCGCGCCTGCCTCCTCCGGCGCCGGCGGTGCCGGCGGCAGCCCGTCTGCGCAGGCGGCCAGCAGATCGCCGGCGGCGGCCACGCGCGGCGCGTCCGTCAGCCGGTGGATCTGCGCGTTGGCGGGCAGGCCGGTCAGCCGGTCGAGATGGGGGAGGAGAACGTCGGTCTCGGTCGCCATGTAGTGGGCGGGCACGGTCGCTGCCGCGGCAGCCGCGGCGCCGTCGTGGCGGAACGCCGCCTCGTAGGCGACGCGGTAGCCGTCGCCCGCCAGCAGCAGGTCCGTCGCGATCCGGTTCAGGATGGAGGGCCGCGGCATGTCGATGGCGAGCCGCGACGCGGGCCCCTGGCGGTTCCAGGGGAAGAAGGTGAGTTGATCGCGGACGCGGGACCAGAGCCAGGCGACGTGGCTGCCGTCCCAGGAGGGGCGGAAGGGCGGCAGGTAGCCCGCCACCAGCTCCTCCATCTCTGCGGGCGTGAAGACGGGGCAACCGTCGAGCACGACGCCGCTCGCGCGCTCGGGGTAGAGGTTCGCGAACTCGATGGCGATGGCGGCGCCGGTGTGGCGGCCGAAGAGGGCCGCGCGCTCCAGGCCGAGGCCGTCCATCACCTCCTTGAGCGCATCGGCGTAGTCGGGGATCTGCGGGCGGTGCTGGGCCAGCGGGTCGGAGCCGCCGTAGCCCGGCGTGTCCGGCGCGATGACGGTGAATCGCTCGGCCAGCGCCTCGATCATGGGGATGAACGCCGCCGACGAGCGGGGCGATTCGTGGAGCAGCAGGACCGGCGGGCCGCTGCCGGCGCGCCGCACCATGACCATGCGCCCGCCGCAGGCGACGAAGCGATGCTCGATCATGCCGGGCCTGCGCCCTTCTGCCGCAGCACCCGCTTCAATACCTTGCCGCCTGGGTTGCGTGGCAGCGCCTCGATGAAATCGACCTCCTTGGGCACCTTGAAGCCGGCGAGGTGCTCCCTGCCGTATGCGATCAGCTCGTCGGGCGCAGGCTGCGCGTCCGGCTGCGGCACGACGAAGGCCTTGATCCGCTCGCCCCAGTAGTCGTCCGGCACGCCGACGACGGCCACCTCGCGCACCGCCGGATGCCGCGAGAGCGCGTCCTCCACCTCGCGCGGGTAGACGTTGACCCCGCCGGAGATGATCATGTCCTTCCGGCGGTCGACGATATAGACGTAGCCCTCCTCGTCGCGCCGCGCCATGTCTCCGGCCGAGACCCAGCCATCGCGCATGGTCGCTTCCGTTTCCTCCGGCTTGTTCCAGTAGCCGTTGAAGAGATAGGCCGAGGTGCTGAACAGCTCGCCCACCTCGCCGGGCCGGGCCTCGTGGCCCGCGTCGTCGAGCAGGCGGATGCGGTTGCCGACGAAGGGGAGGCCGACGCAGCTCTTCTTGCGGAGCTGATCGGGCGGGCGCAGGTTGGTGACGATGCCGGCCTCGGTGGAGCCATAGGTCTCGTGCAGCACGCCCTCGCCGAACTGGGCGACGATCCTCTCCTTGGTGACCTGGGGCAGGGGAGCTGCGTTGGAGACCAGCGCCTTCAGCCCGTGGTCGCGATGGCGCGCGAGCACCGCTTCGCCGAGGTTCAGGATCGCGTGGAAGTGGGTCGGCACCATGAAGGTGCCGGTGAAGCGGCCCGCGCAGAGCCGCTGCATCACCTCTTCCGGGTCGAAGCGCGGCAGCAGCTCGCAGGTGCCGCCGAAGAAGACGGCGGCCAGCGCGAAGGCGAAGCCGCCGCCGTGGAAGAGGGGCGCGAAGGCGAGGTGGGTATCGTCCGGCCCGTAGCAGCCGTATTCCGCCGCCATGCCGAAGCACGTCAGCACCCGCGAGCGGTGGGAGAGCACGATGCCCTTGGCCGTGCCCGTGGTGCCCGAGGTGTAGGAGATGGCGAAGGGCTGCCACTCCTCCGGGGTCTCCTCCGGCTCCTCCGGCGCCGCCTGCGCGAGCCATTCGTCGTAGCTCCCGCCCAGCACCAGCACCCGCTCGATCCCCTCCAGCGCGGCGCTCCGCGCAACCTCCTCGCAGGCCGGATCGACGACCAGCGCGCGCGGCGCGCAATCGCGGCAGATCGCCTCCAGCTCGTTCGCAGAGAGCCGCGTGTTGATGGTGGCGACCGCCGCCCCCATTGCCGCGAAGCCGGCCACGACCTCGATGTACTCGAGGCGGTTGAGCGCGAGCAGCATGACCCGGTCGCCGGGGACGAGACCGAGATCGTGCCGCGCGCCCGCGCTCACCCGGTCGATCCGCTCCACGAGCTGCCGGTACGTGAGGGCACGCTCCCCTTCGCGGAGCGCGATCTTCTCCGGCGTTCGTTGCGCCGCCGTGCGGATGCCCGTCGCGATGGTCGCGGACCGATAGGTCGCGGGCCGGCCGCCGTCGCGCTCAGCCACGGCCCGGCCTCAGCCGCCCTCTGACGCGATCTGCGGCAGCCGGAAGACGCGGAGCGCGTTCTCCCGCATGAGCGCGCGGTACGCCTCCGGGCGAAGGTCGAGCTCGGCAATCTCGGCCACCGCACGCTCCGGGTCGATCACCGGCCAGTCGGTGCCGAACAGCACCTTCTGCCGGCCATACGTGTTCAGGTAGTGGACGAGCTGCGACGGCCAATAGCGGGGCGCGTAGGCGTCGACGCCGATGTAGACGTGCTGATGCTTCCACGCCATCGAGATCATCTCGTCGGTCCAGGGGATGCCGATGTGGATGCCGAGCAACTTAAGCTCGGGGAAGTCGCAGGCCACCTGGTCGAGGCAGATGGGGCGCCCGACGCTCCGCATGCGGCGCTCGCGCTGGTAGACGAGGCTGTGGCCCACCTGCATCATGATCGGCACGTCGAGCTCGCAGCACTTGGCGTAGTAGGGGTAGTACTTGGCGTCGTCGGGCGCGAGCTCGAACCAGTGCGGGTAGAGGTGGGCGCCGACGAAGCCCAGCTCGTTGACCCCGTACTCCAGGTCGCGCAGGCCCTGCATGCCGCGATAGGGGTCCACGCCCGCGAGGCCGGCGAAGCGGGTCGGGTGGCTCCGGCACATCTCGTGCACCCGCTCGTACGAAATCTCGAACGAGCCGGCGAGCCGCATGTCGCCCGCGCGCACGGCGATCATCAGCGAAAGCTCGATATCGGCGCGGTCCATCTTCGCGACGTAGTCGTCGACGGTGACGCCGCCCCGCATCTCCGCCGGCATCCTGATCTGGTCCTGAAAGACCGCGTCGATGCCGGTCTGGCCGTTCTCCACCTCCTGCGGCGTGTACGGGTTGACCACGATATCGATTGCTTTCATCGCATTTGCCCCTGCGTTTCCCGTCCCTTCGCGATCCTAGCCTGAAAGCTCGCCGGCCACCGCACGCCAGCAGCGCACCGAGCGGCCCGGCGACACCTCTTCCAGCACCTGCGGCATGGCGCGGCAGCGCTCCACCTGGTTCGGGCAGCGACCATACAGGTAGCAGCCCTCCGGCAGCGAGACCGGGCTCGGGATCTCGCCCTTGAGCGTCACCCGCTCGGCCCTGTCGACCCGCCGGTCGGCGATGTCGGGGAAGAGGTGGGAGGCCAGCAGCACCCGCGAATAGGGGTGCAGCGGCGCCCGGAACACCTCGTCCCGTGTGCCGGTCTCGACCACCTGCCCGAGGTACATCACCACGATCCGGTCGCAGACGCGCTCGATCGTGGTCAGGTCGTGGGAGATGAAGAGATAGGCGATGTCGAGCTCGCGCGAGAGCCGGATCAGAAGCTCGATGATCTCGGCCCGCGTCTCCGGGCTCAGCGCCGAGGTCGGCTCGTCGAGCACGATGAAGGCGGGCTCGGTCGCGAGCGCGCGGGCGATGGCGATGCGCTGCTGGCGGCCGGCGCCGAGCTGGCGCGGCTTCACCTCGCGCACCGCAGGGTCGATCCCCACCATCTTCATCAGCGCCGTCACGCGCTTGCGCTTCTCGGCCGGAGCGAGCGTCGTGTGGAGGTCGAGCGGCTCCGTCAGCACCTGCTCGACACTCCAGCGCGGGTTCATCGAATCCGTGGGGTCCTGGAAGACGATCTGCATGGCGTTGCGGAAGGGCGTGAACTCCCGCTGCGTGATGTCGCTCACGGTCTCGTCACGAAAGCGCACCGTGCCCCGCGTGGGCTCCTCCAGGCGCACGATGCAGCGGCCGACCGTGGTCTTGCCCGAGCCGCTCTCGCCGACGAGGCCGATCGCCTCGCCGCGATGGACCAGGAAGGAGACATCGTCGGCGGCGTGGACCTTGTCCTTGGAGCCGCGGATGTCGAAGTCCTTGGCGAGCCCCTCCACCGAGACCAGCGGATCGGCCGCCGTGCCGCCCGCGCCGGCCGCGTCCGCCACGCTGGCCGCGCTCTCCCGCTGGAGCGAGAGGATGCGCCGGCTGTAGTCGTGCGCGGGCGCTGCGAAGAAGTCCCGCACGGCGCTGGCTTCCACGATCTCGCCGCGTTCCATGATGACCACGCGGTCGCAGTAGTTGGCGACGATGCCGAGGTCCTGCGTCACCACCAGCACGGCGGAACCGGTGCGGTTCGCCGTCTCCCACATCTGGTCGAGGAACTGCGCCTGGATCGTGACGTCGAGGCCGCTGGTGGGTTCGTCCGCGATCAGCAGCTTCGGGCCGGAGCTCATGGCCATGGCGATCAGCACGCGCTGGGTCATGCCCGTGGAAAGCTCGTGGGGGTACGACTTCACCCGCCGCTCGGGGTCGTTGATGCCGACGAGCTGCAGCATCTCGATGGCGCGCGCGTGCGCGGCCCTGCGGCTCACGCGGTTGTGCGCGCGGTAGACGTTCTCGATCTGCCGGCCGACCGTGAGCATGGGATGGAGCGAGGTGCGGGGGCTCTGCACGATGAGCCCGATGTCCCGGCCGCGGATCGCATCCAGCTCCGCGTCGCTCATGGCGAGCAGGTCGCGCCCGAGATAATGCACTTCGCCGGCCACGATGCGGCCGGGCGGGCGCACCAGGCCCATCATCGCGATCGCCGCGGTCGACTTGCCGCAGCCGGGCTCGCCCATGACGCCGACGAACTCGCCCGCGCCGATGGTGAGCGAAAAATCCTTCACCGCGACGTGCTCCGCGCCCTCGCTGCCGGCGAACGCCACGGTGAGGCCCTGCACCGAGAGGATGTCTTCCGCGCCGTCGGCGGCGCCATGCAGAGCGTCTGCGCTCATTCCTCGCGGAACTCCGCTTCGATGGTGTGGCCGACGAAGGCGTAGCCCAGCACCGTGAGCGAGATGGCGACGCCGGGGAAGACGGAGGGCCACCACTCGCCCAGGATGAGCTGCTGCGCGCCGATGGAGATCATGCTGCCCCATTCCGGCGTCGGCGGGCGCACGCCGGCGCCCACGAAGCTGAGGCCCGCGGTGAGGATGATCGCGAACCCGATGGTGACCGACATCTGCACGAGCGAGGGCACGAGCGAGTTGGGCAGCACGTGCTTGATCGCGATGGTCCAGCGCGAGTTGCCCACCGCGAGCGCCGCCTGCACGTAGCCGCGCGAGCTTTGCGCCATCACCTCGGCGCGCGTGAGGCGGACGAAGATCGGCGTGTAGACCAGCGCCAGCGCCAGCACGAGGTTGCCGGTCTGCCGGCCCGAGAGGGCGACCAGGATCATCGCGGTGATGAAGACCGGGAAGGACTGCAGCACGTCCGAGATCCGCATCATGAACTCGGTCGCCCAATTGCGATAGAAGCCCGCCAGCAGCCCGAGGAAGGTGCCGATCACCAGCGAGATCAGCGCGCCGCCCAGCGCGATCGTCATGTCCGCGCGCGGCGCCGAGATGACGCGGGAGAACACGTCGAGGCCGGACTGGTCGGTGCCGAACCAGTGCGGCGGCGCTTCGCGCTGGCCGCTCACGGTCTCGTAGAGAAGGCGCGGCCAGGTCTCGATGGGCGGCGGCGGCACCGAGATCTCGCCGGTGGAGCGCAACGGGTCGTAGGGGCTGATGAGGGGGCCGAAGGCCGCGAGAAAGAGCGAGAGCGCGACGATCACCGTGCCGACGAGGAAGAAGCGGTCGCTCCTGAGCCGCGCCAGCAGGCCGCGCCGGTCCGCCGCCGGCAGGGCCGAGTTGGGGGCGCCCGTGAGATCGGTCATGCCGCCCCCGCCCCGCTCAGTACTTCACCCTGGGGTCGAGGTAGGCGTGGATGATGTCGAGCAGCAGGTAGATAAGGAGAGACACCAGCGCCACGATCAGCACCACGCCCTGGATCGCCGGGTAGTCGAAGGAGAGGATCGAGCGGATCGCGTACTCGCCGATGCCGCCGAGCGAGAAGACGAGCTCCACCGTGACGGCGGCGCTCAGCAGCACGCCGTAGAAGATGCCGACCAGCGTGACCGCAGGCGTGAGCGCCGCGCGGAGCGCGTAGCGGCCGACGTGCCGCTTGGAAAGGCCGCAGCAGCGGGCGTAGAGGATGTAGTCCGATTGCAGGGCGCGGATCATGTTCTGGCGCACCATCTTCGTGATCGCGCCGGAGACCACGAACACCTGGGTGAGGATCGGCAGCATCAGGTGGTGGAGCGCCGAGACGAAGGTGTCGAGCCGCCCCTGCAGCAGCGAATCGACGGTGAGGAAGCCCGTTATCACGCTCGGCTCGATGAGCAGCGGGTCGATGCGGCCGAGCGGCGGCGGCGCGATGCCGAGGATGAAGAAGAAGAGGAAGACGAAGAGCAGGCCCCACCAGTAATCCGGCTGGGCGCCGGCGAAGAGCCCCCAGACGAAGGCGATGCGGTCGGCGATGCCGCCCGGCCTGGTCGCGCTCGCCATGCCGAGCGGGATGGCGATGAGGAAGGAGATCAGGAGCGCGAGCGTCACCAGCTCCAGCGTGACCGGCAGGAAGCGCCCGATCTCGAGGAATACCGGATCGCCGGTCACCCACGAGAGGCCGAGGCTGCCGTCGGCCAGCCCGTCGGCGCCCTTGTCGGAAAGCCCGAGGAAGCTCAAGAGCTGATCGACGACGGGGCGGTCGAGGCCGAGGGTGCGCTCGGCCTGGGCATAGGCCTCCTCGCTGGCGTTCAGCCCGACCAGACGGGCGACGGGGTCGGCCGGCAGCAGCCTGATGAGGAAGAAGACCGCAAGCGCCACGCCGAGAAGCTGAAGCACGGCGATGCCGAGGCGGCGGAGGACGAAGCGGCCGATCATCCTACGCGGGCCGCCTGCAAGCGTCCCCACCTCTCCCCGGCCCTCTCCTCCCCAGGGAGGAGAGGGAGAAAAGCCGGCGCCGCCTGCGTTCCTCCTCCGCCCTGCCGGGCCGCAAGGCCCGGACGGCGCGACCGCGCCGCGCGCCGACTGAGGGAATCGAAGAGTCGGGAGGGGGAGAGGGGGAGGTGGGAATCGGCTGAAGTCACCGCGTGGCCGCCGGCCGCTGCCGGGCCGCCGGCCGTTCGCTCACTGGTTGCCCTGGCCCCAGACGCTGATCACGTCGTCGGTGTCGACGATCTTGGCGAAGACCCAGGCCATGCCGGCGAGCGCGCCGTCGTAGCGGAGCTGCTCCAGCTCGCCGGTCGCGTCCTTCGGCACGAAGACCTTGTAGTCGCGCTGGCTGGCGTCGCGCACCGTCGTCTCGACGCAGATGTTGGTGGTCACGCCGCAGACGACGAGGCTGTCGACGCCGAGGCCGTTCAGCAGCGGCTCGATGTTGGTGGCGTAGAAGGCGCTCGGCCGGTTCTTGTCGATGACCGTCTCGCCGTCCACCGGCGCAAGCTCGTCCACGATCTCGATGTCCGGCGTGCCGGCGGCGAGCGAATCCACCTCGCGAAGCTGCGGCATGATGTAGTTCACGAGGATGCCGCCGTCGGCGTAGTCCGGCCGGTAGACATAGCGCGTGTGGATCACCGGGACGCCTGCCTGCCGGGCCGAGGCCAGCAGCCGCTTGCAGCCCGCCATCGCGGCCTTCAGCCCGGTGATGTCGATTCCCGCCTGCGCAAGCGAGCCCTCGTCCTCGAGGAAGGCGCGCTGCATGTCGATGACGACGAGCGCCGTGCGCTCCCTGCTGAGCTCCATCTCCACCGTTCCGGCCTCCCGCTCTCTGCCCTACTCGGCGGGGCGGAAGTCGTAGTAGTGGAGCGCGTTGTCCGGGTGCCAGACGACCCCGGTGACATCCGCGGACGTCGCCCAGTGGGTCTTGTATTCGAGGATCGGCACCATCGCGAGCTCCTCCATCAGCGTCTCTTGAATGTCGATCAGCGTCGCCGTGCGCTTGGCGTCGTCCGCCTCGTTCAAGGTGGCGAAGAGCGCGTTGTCCACCGCCTCGTTGCTGTAGTTCATGGCGTTCATGATCCCGCCCTTGGCCGCGGTCACGTAGCTGAGCAGGATGCCGTAGGCGGCGTCGACGCCGATCGGCTTCACGTGGTCGGTCAAGCCGAGCGGCATGTCCTTCTTGACCAGCTCGCGCTCGCCGTACTGGGTCTGCGGGATGGGGTCCAGCTCCATCTCGATTCCCACGTCGCGGAGCGCCGTCTGCAGCACGGTCGCGGTGGGGCCCAAGGCCGATTCCTTCTCGGCGATGTAGGTGATCCTGAGCGCGTCGGGGAAGGCCTCCAGGCCCTGGCCCTCGGGATAGCCGGCTTCTGCCAGGTACGCGCGGGCCTTCGCCTGGTTCTCCTCGTACTGCACCGAGGCCTCGTGGTAGCCCGGATAGGTCGTCGGGATCATCCCCGGCCACTTGCGCGCCTTGCCGAAGTAGCTGGTGGAGATGACCTTGTCGTAGGGCACCGCGTGGGCCAGCGCCTTGCGCATCGCCAGGTTGTCGTAGGGCGGCACCTGGTAGTTGACGTAGAGGAAGAGGTTCTCGTTGCCGTAGGCGCTGACGACCTTGACGCCGTCGATCTTGCTCAGGCTGTCGTATTCCTTGGGCGTCAGCCGCTCGGCGATCTGCGCCCGGCCCGACTGCAGGATGGCGACGCGGTTGGCGCTCTGCGGCACCTTCCGCAGCACGACACGGTCATAGGCTGCGGGGCCCAGGTAGTAATCCGGGTTCGCCTTCACGGTGAAGCCCGCGCCCTTGTCCCAGTTGTCCAGGCACCAGGGGCCGAAGCCCGGCGCGTTGACGTTGTTGTTGTAGGTGTGGCTCCAGGGATCCTCCTCGGTCGCGTTGGCCTCCATGGTCTCCTTGTCGTAGATGTAGAGGCCGAAGATGGTGAGCACGCGGAGGAAGAGCTGGTTCGGCCCGGACTGGCGGATCTGCACCGTGTAGTCGTCGATCTTCGTGACCTCGTCGCCGAGGGTGCGCGCTGCGGCGCCGGATTCGTCCTGGGCGAAGACGGCCGGGGTGAAGCCGTCGATCGAGCCCACATTGGAGAGGAACCAGCCGATCGGCGCAGCCCCGCTCACCGACTTCGCGCGGGCGAAGGTATAGACCACGTCGTCGGCGTTGAAGGTGGCGCCGTTGCAGCCCTTGACGCCCTGGCGGAGCTTGAACGTCCAGGTGAAGGTCTCGGGGTCGTAGGTCCAGGATTCCGCGAGCCTGCCCTCGAACTTGTTGAAGTCGAGGAGCTGCACGCCCTCCTCGTTCACCTCGCCGTGCGCGTAGTAGACCAGCGGCTCCAGCAGGTTCGCGATGCCGCCATAGGTCGGGATCAGCGATGCCGTCGGCCCGTCGTAGTCGAGGCCGGCGGGAATGTCGTCGGCCAGCACCAGCAGGTCCTTGGCCTGCGCCGCACCGGCCACGCCGATGGCAGCCACGATTGCGACGAGCAGGCGATGCAGCCACGTGATGTGCATTGTCGATCCCTCCCTGCGCGGCAGGCGTGTTCCGTTGTCTCGCGGGCGCCGCTCCGGGCGGTCCTCCCCTGACTGCCGCATGGGAAGCTTGCCGTCGGCAGGCGCGGCGGTGCAAGGATTTTTCTCCGTGGCCATCCTTGGCGGGCCGGGCGAGGCGGTGAGTCGCGCGCAGTCCTTGTCGCCGGCCGGGGCGGGCTCCTAAGATCGGCGCCGCAACGAGGGACGGAGCGCCATGAAGCTTGAGGGGAAGATTGCGATCGTCACCGGTGGCTCGCGCGGGATCGGCGCCTGCATCGCGCGGCGCTACGGGCAGGAGGGCGCCACCGTCGCGGTGGTCGCCCACGAGAAGCGGGACCGCGCCGAGGGGGTGGTGGCCGAGATCGAGGCCGCCGGCGGCAAGGCCCGGGCGTTCACCGCGGACATCGGCGCGGTCGCTGCGTGCGAGCGCCTGGCGCAGGAGGTGATCGCCGCCTTCGGCACCGTGGACATCCTGGTGAACAACGCCGGCATCTTCACGCCCATGCCCATCGAGGAGGTCACCGAGGAGAACTGGGACGCCCAGCACGCGCTCAATCTCAAGGGCGCGTTCTTCCTGACCAAGGCCGTCGTACCCGCCATGAAGGCCAAGGGCGCCGGCAAGATCATCAACATCTCGTCCATCGCGGGCTGCGGCGGGTTTCCCAACTCCAGCGCCTACTGCGCGACGAAGGGCGGGCTCACCAACATGACGAAGGCGCTCTGCCTGGAGCTTGCGGCCGACGGCATCAACGTCAACGCGCTCTCGCCCGGCAACATCAAGACCGACATGAACGCCGCCTTCCGCGCGGACGAGGCCTACGACGCGCGCCAGGCGGAGCTGACGCCGACCGGGATCGGCCACATGGACCCGGATCAGCTCACGGGCGCCGCCGTCTTCCTCGCGTCGGCCGATTCGGACTCGGTCCACGGCGTGGACCTGCTGGTCGATAACGGCTGGGCCGCCTGGTAGCGGCGAGGGCGGCGCGGTGACGGCGGCGAACGACATCCTCTACGAGGCGCACGGCCACGTGCGGCTCATCACCATCGACCGCGCCGAGAAGATGAACTCCCTCGACTTCGCGGCCAACGACCGGCTGATCGAGCGCTGGCGCGCGTTCCAGGCGGACGACGAGGCGCGGGTCGCCGTCATCACCGGCGCGGGCGAGAGCGCGTTCTGCGCTGGCGCCGACCTCAAGACCTACACCATGAACTATGCCGGGCGCCCGGCGCCCGAGTTCCGCACGCGCTTCACCGACGGGCCCGGCTTCGGCGGCATCACGCGCGGGCTCGAGATCGACAAGCCCATCATCGCGGCGGTCAACGGCTACGCGATCTCGGGCGGGCTGGAGCTTGCCGAGGCCTGCGACATCCGCTTCTGCTCGCCCAACGCCGAGTTCGCCCATCAGGACGTGAACTGGGGTTTTCACCCCTGCGACGGCGGCTGCGTGCGCCTGCCGCAGATCGTGGGCCTCGGCAACGCCATGGAGATCATCCTCTCGGGCCGGCGCATCGACGCGGAGCACGCGCTCCGTATCGGCCTCGTCAACCGCATCGTGCCGGCCGAGCGGCTCGTGGCCGAGACCCTGGAGTTCGCCCAGCTCGTGGCGAGCCGGGCGCCGCTCGCCCAGCGCTTCGCCAAGGACGTCATGCTGCGCTCCTTCGACATGCCGCGGGCGGATGCGCTCCGCCTCGAATCCCGCTCGTTCTACGATCTCGGCGGCACCGAGGACCTGAAGGAAGGCACCGATGCCTTCCGCGAGAAGCGCGCGGCAGACTTCAAGGGCAGATAGGTCCCGAGTAGCAAGGACCGGCAGCGGGCCTGACTCAGAGGCCCGGCAGCACCGCGCGGCCGAAGGTCTCGAGCTGTTGTGGCAGCTCCTCCGACGGCACGATGCAGAGCACGACCTTGGTGGCGCCTGCGTCGAAGAGCGCCTCGATGCCCGCGCGGCAGTCCTCCGGCCGGCCGGCGACGCCGAGCCAGTCCAGCCAGTCGTCCGGCATGTCGGCTTCGATCGCCCCGGCGCCGCCCTTCTTCAGCATCGCGGCAAGGGCCTCGTTGGCGTCGTAGACGCCGGTGATGAGGGTGGGCCCCATCGCCTCCAGGTAGAACGCCGTCACGGGGCGGAGCTTGGCGCGGGCGGCGGCGCGGTCCTCGTCCACGCTGGCCAGCACGTACGTCACCAGCGCGAACGCCTCCGGCAGTCCCCGCTCGCGCCGGAGGGCCGCGATCCGCTCCTTCGCCGTCGCCACGTAGCGCGGCCCGGCAAGGACGGAGACCACCATGCCGTCCGCGATCTCGGCGCAGAGGTCGATCGATTTCGGTCCCACCACCGCCGCCAGCACGTCGAGGTCGGGCGCGGGATGGGTGAGCGTCACCGCATCGTAGCCGTAGTAGGCGCCGGAGTGCGTCAGGGTCTCGCCCGCGAGCAGGCGCTTCACGCCGGTGATCGCCTCGCGCATCGAGCCCAGCACCGACTTCGGCGTGAGCCGCATCTGCCCGACCCAGGCCGGCACGCCGTGGCCGATGCCGAGGGTGAAGCGCCCCGGATAGGCGTTCGCCAGCGTCGATGCCTCCATCGCGGTGACGGCCGGATGCCGCACCCGGTTGGAGACCGCGCCGATCCCGACATGGACCGATTCGGTGGCCTGCAGCGCGAGCGCCGCGCTCGCGAAGCCCGAGAGCATGAAGTAGTCCTCGGCGAACCAGAGGTCGGAGAAGCCCGCGCGCTCCACCTGCCGGCTGAGATCGACGAGGTCGCGGGGCGGCGCATCGCCCAGGATGAACACCCCCATCGGGCGGGAGGCGGTGGGCATCGGTCTCTCCCTTCGCGTGTTGCCTGGATCGGTTCGGCAGCGCGGCGCGCGCTCAGACCGGCACCGTGCCCTCGATGAGGATACGCAGCAGGCGGCGCGGGTGGTCGCCCTCGTGCGGCGAGGCCTTGTGCATGGTGCAGCGGTTATCCCAGATCACGATGTCGTCCGGCCGCCAGGCGTGGACGTGGACGAACGCGGGCCGGGTCGCGTGCGCGATCAGCTCGTCGAGGAGGGAGTCGCCGTCGGCGAGCGCCATGCCGCAGACCCGGTCGATACGGTTGGGGTTCAGGTAGAGCGCCTTGCGGCCGGTCTCCGGATGGGTGCGCACCAGGGGATGCGTCACCGGCGGGGTCAGCGCCTTCTCCTCTTCCGTCCGCTCCACCACCGGCGAGACGTTGCGCCGCGACTGGTAGGTATGGATCGCGCTGAGGTCCGCGATCCGCTCCTTCGTCTTCGCGGGCAGCGCGTCGTAGGCCGCGTGCATGTTGGTGAACGCGGTATCGCCGCCGCTCGGCGGCACGACCTCGCCATAGAGGAGCGTCGCCGCGCAGGGGACGGCCATGTACGAATCGTCGGTGTGCCAGTGGCCGCCGAAGGTGGCGGCCTTGCCCGTGGCGGTGCTGACGCCCCGCCTCCGCTCGATCAAGGAGATCTCGGGAAAGACG
This sequence comes from Rhodospirillales bacterium, assembly GCA_028818855.1. Taxonomy (GTDB): domain Bacteria; phylum Pseudomonadota; class Alphaproteobacteria; order UBA828; family UBA828; genus WTGU01. The sequence continues at coordinate 6,700 of JAPPMY010000247.1, read as the reverse complement.
GGATCGCGCAGAACGCCCATCAGCTCGCGTTGCAGGGTGCCGAAGACGCGGGCGAGCCCAAGGAACGACTCGGGCGTCGCCTTGCCGGCGCGAATGCACAGCATCGGGCTCGCCCGGAAGGCGCGGCGGAGCGCGTCGCCGTCCTCCGTCGTCGGCCGCTCGAGGTCGATCCCGGTCACCACCGCACCCAGCCCGGCCTTGCCGGTTTCCGTGACGCTTGCGCTCACCCTGCCCGCCGCCGGCTCGTGATTCCGCCCTCTCACGCTCGCATATCGCCGCGACTCCGGCAAACGGCGGGCGCGCCCGATTCGGCTATTCGCGCGGGCTTTCCTCGCTGCGGCCGGCCTCCTTCGCTCCCGGAAGCGGGAGGAAAGGGGCGCGGCAGGCCGCAATTGGCGGCGGGATGCCCGGCGCTCGGCATATGCGTTGCCCGCACATGGATTTGGGCCTATCTTGCGGGCGATTTTCTGGCCAGGAGTACGAACCCATGGTTCCGAGGAAGTTGGTGAGTGCGCTCGCCAAGACGGGCGCGCTCGGGCTTGTCTTGATCGCGTTGGCCGGCTGTCCGCCCATGCAGCAGGGCGGGGAAGGCGGCGAAGCCGGCGGCGGCGACATGCTCATGTCGATCCTGCCGCTCATTCTCATCTTCGTGGTGTTCTACTTCCTGCTGATCCGTCCGCAGCAGAGGAAGCAGAAGGCCCACCGCGAGATGCTGCAGAACGTGAACCGGGGCGATGACATCGTGACCACCGGCGGCCTGGTCGGGAACGTCGTCAAGGTCGGCCGCGGCGACACCCTGCTCGTGGAGATCGCGCCCGACGTGCGCGTCCGGGTCATGCGCACCATGCTCTCGCAGATCATGCCGCGCCATGACCAGTACGAAGAGGAAGACGAGGACGAGGACGAAGAGGACGAGCGCGAGGACGAGACCCTCGAAGAGGAAGAGGAAGAGGAAGAGGAAATCGAAGACGACGACGAGGAGTACGAGGACCTCGACGAGGAAGACGACGAGGACGAGGAAGAAGACGACAGGCGGGGAAGGCGCAGGCGCTGAGCGACCGCGCGACCCCTGCGTAGCCGATGCTTCGTACCCGTCTATGGCAGGTTGGCGTCGTCGCGGCGGTCATCGTCGCGGCGATCCTCTTCGCCGTGCCCAACCTGTTCAGCCGGGCCTCGCTCGACAGCTATCCCACGTGGCTGCCCTCCAGCCAGGTCAATCTCGGCCTCGATCTGCAGGGCGGCTCCCACCTCCTGCTCGAGGTGCAGGTCGCCGACATCCTGCGCGAGCGGATCACGACGCTGGTCGATGACACGCGGGTGGCGCTGCGCCGCAACGGAATCAAGTACACCGGGCTGAAGGCGGAGCGGGATCGCGTCGTCTTCCTGCTCATCGATCCGGGCCAGATCGACGCGGCGTCAGAGGCGGTGGACGACCTCGACCCCGAGGCCGAGATCGACAGCGACTCCGGCGCGGCCTTCCAGATCCTGCTGACCGAGGAGGCGGTCGAGGCCCGCCGGCTCGCGGCGGTCAACCAGTCGATCGAGATCATCCGCCGCCGGATCGACGAGACCGGCGTGCGGGAGCCCACCATCCAGCGCCAGGGCGAGGACCGGATCCTCGTCCAGCTCCCCGGCGTGGACGACCCCGAGCGCATCAAGCGCCTGCTGGGCAAGACGGCGAAGCTCACCTTCCACCTGCTCGACGAGAACGTGACGGCGGAGGACCGGCGCTCCGGCCGCGTGCCGCTGGGCTCGCTCCGGCTGCCCTCCGACGAGCTCGACGCCAACGGCGAGGAGGTGTTCTACGTGATCCGCAAGCGGGTCATGGTGAGCGGCGATTCGCTGGTGGATGCGGCGACCACGCGCGACCAGACCGGGCAGTGGGCCGTGAGCTTCCGCTTCGATTCGACCGGCGCGCGCAAGTTCGGCGAGGTGACGACCGAGAACGTCGGCAGGCCCTTCGCCATCGTGCTCGACGAGCGGGTCATCAGCGCGCCGGTGATCCGCGAGCCCATCGTGGGCGGCAACGGGCAGATTACCGGCAACTTCACCGTGGAGGAGGCGAACGACCTCTCGCTGCTGCTGCGCGCCGGCGCGCTGCCCGCGCCCATGAAGATCCTGGAGGAGCGCACGGTCGGCCCCGACCTCGGCGCCGATTCCATCGAGGCCGGCAAGATCGCCTGCATCATCGGGCTGGCTGCGGTGATCCTGTTCATGGCGCTCTACTATGGCCTCTTCGGCCTGGTGGCCGATCTCGCGCTGCTGCTCAACCTGATCATCATGCTGGGCGTGCTGTCGCTGCTGCAGGCGACGCTGACGCTGCCCGGCATCGCCGGCATCGTGCTCACCATCGGCATGGCGGTCGATGCCAACGTGCTGATCTTCGAGCGAATACGGGAGGAAGCGCGCGCCGGCCGGGCGCCGTTCTCGGCCATGGAGGCCGGCTATCGCCGCGCCTTCACCACGATCATCGACTCGAACCTGACGACGCTGATCGCCGCCATCATTCTATTCATCATCGGCACCGGGCCGGTGAAGGGCTTCGCCGTCACGCTCGGAATCGGGATCGCGACCTCCATGTTCACCGCCATGCTGGTGAGCCGGATGATCCTGGTCGCCTGGCTCCGCCAGCGGCGGCCCGCGATGCTGCCGCTCTAGGGCAATGGGAGCGACGTTCGAATGATCGTGCCCACCACCCGTGATGGTTCTGAACCGGCTGTTTTCACCCGCCGTCATGCCCGGACTTGTTCCGGGCATCCACCTGGCCGAACGATTTCCAGAGGGCGGCGCGACACGTGCGGTGCGGCGCCGTGGATGGCCGGGACAAGCCCGGCCATGACGGAAAGAGGGCGTGGTGCGGCGGATCCGTTCGACGTGATCCCTGCTTGCGTTCCCGGGCACTAGGATCCGCGTCATGTGGCGATTCCGGCTCATACCCGACAAGACGGCGATCCCGTTCCTGCTGCAGCGCCGCACCTTCTTCATTCTCTCGATCACGCTGGCGGTGCTCTCGGTCGCCGTCCTGCTGGGGCGCGGGCTCAACTTCGGGATCGACTTCGCGGGCGGCATCCTGATCGAGGTGGGCACCGAGCGAGAGGCCGACATCGGGCAGATGCGAAGCGCGCTCACGGGTCTCGGCCTCGGCGAGATCGCGCTGCAGGAATTCGGCTCGCCCACCGAAGTCCTGATTCGCATCGAGCGCCAGCCCGGCGATGCCGGTGCCCAGCAGGTCGCCGTCACCGCCGTGCGCGAGGCCTTGAGCGCGAACTACAGCGATACGCTGAGCTACCGCCGGGTCGAGACCGTGGGGCCCAAGGTGGGCTCCGAGTTGATCCAGGCCGGCATCATCGCGGTGGTGGTCTCGGTCTTCCTGATGCTGGTCTACATCTGGTTCCGCTTCGAGCTGCCGTTCGCCATCGGCGCGGTAATCGCGCTTATCCACGACGTGCTGCTCTCGCTCGGAATCTTCGCGGCGCTCGGGCTGGAATTCAACCTGCCCATTGTGGCCGCGATTCTGCTCATCGTCGGCTACTCGATGAACGACACCGTCGTCGTCTACGACCGCGTGCGCGAGAACCTGCGCAAGTACAAGACGATGCCGCTGCTGGAGTTGCTCAACCAGAGCGTCAACGAGACCCTGGCGCGCACGGTCATCACCTCGATGACCACCCTGCTCGCCCTGCTGGCGCTGATCATCTTCGGCGGCGCCGTCATCCGCGACTTCAGCTTCGCCATGATCTGGGGCGTGATCGTCGGCACCTATTCCTCGATCTTCATCGCAGGCGCGCTGCTGCTCTACGTGCAGCCCCAGCGGGGCGGTCAGAAGAAGACCGTGGGCCAGGCCGAGCGGCTCGCCGCCGTGGACGAGGACGCCGAGCCCGCAGCGCTTGCGGCCGAGCCGGCGGGCGCCCTGCCGGAGCCCGACGCAGCGCCCGACGACAGGGCCGCGATCGTCCGGGCGGCCCAGGCCGCGGAGGAAGCGATGGCGGAGGGGGACGAGGAAGAGCCCGAGGCCACGGGCTCGCGCAGGCAGCGCCGCGCCAGCTCCTCCCGGGAGCGCCGCCGCCGGCGCAAGCGCAGCAAGCGCTGAGTCTGCCCCTTGGACATCACGCCGCTCGTCCCCGAAGGCCGGCGCGTCATCGAGAGCTACGGCGACGAGGGCTTCAGGATCAACGGCGAGCGCTATTCGAGCCCCGTCATCGTCTGGCCCGAAGGCGTGGTGCCGTGGCAGGTCTCGGGCATCGCGACCGCCGGGATCGAGACGCTGGATGCGGTGTTCTCCGCCGAGCCCCCGGTCGAGATCCTGCTGATCGGCAGCGGTGATGCGTTCGAGCTGGCGCCGCCGGCCCTGAGACAGGCGCTCGGCGCGCGCGGCATCGCCGTGGAGTGCATGGACACCGGCGCGGCCTGCCGCACCTACAACGTGCTCATGGCGGAGGACCGCCGCGTCGCCGCGGCGCTGATGCCGGCGCGGCCGGGCTGAGCGCCCCCGGCGTCAGCTCAGCGGGATGTCGCTGCCCTCTTTCGACGCCTGGTAGACCGACGAAAGCTCGTCGTAGAGCGCCCGGACGCGGGCGATCCGGTCCTTCAGATCGCCGCCGTCGCCGCCGATGAGATCGTCGACGGAGCGGCTTCGCCAGAACGCGTTCTCGCGGGCGTAGTCTCCGTTCTCGACCCGAAAGACCTCGCTCAGGATCCGCAGGTCGTGGGGGATGTTGAAGGCATCCCGCGTGTCCTCGTAGGGGAAGAGGTAGAAGAAGTTGTCGAATCCGGCCCAGGTGATCGCCGACAGGCAGAGCGAGCAGGGCTCGTGGGTCGAGAGGAAGAGGCACTCCAGGGGCTTGGGACGCGCGGCGTCGGAGAGCGCGAAGAACGCGTTGAGCGTGGAGATCTCCCCGTGGAAGAGCGGGTTCTCGGTCTCCCGGTTGGTGGCGGCGATGACGAGCGAGAGGTCCGCCTTGCGCAGGATCGCGCCGCCGAACACCTTGTCGCCGCGCGCCACCCCCGCCCGCGTCAGGGCGACGACGTCATGCTCGATCACGTCGAGGAAACGGCTGGCCAGCGCACGGTCCGAATGAGTCACGGTCCGGCCCCCGAGGCCGCGTAGCCCGCCAGCCGGTCCGAGAACGCGCGCTTTTCGTCGGCCTGCAGCCAGCTTGCCTCGAAGGCGTTGGCGGCGAGCCGGACGACCTGATCCCGGCTCAGGTCCGCCTCCTCCTGGGTCGCGACGAGGTTCTCGAGGATGTAGCCCTGAAAATAGGCGGGATCGTCGGAGTTGACCGTGGCACGCATGCCGATCTCCAGCATGCGCCGGACCTCGAGAGCCTTGAGGCTGCCGGTGATGCACCTGTTGGAGACCGGGCAGACCGTGAGCGCGAGGCCCCTCTCCACGATCTCCCGGCAGAGCGCCTCGTCCTCGAGCGCGTTGACGCCGTGGTCGATCCTGTCCACGCCGATGTCGCGGACGGTCTGCCAGATGTGCCGGACCGAGTTCTCCTGGTCCACGTCACAGTGCATGGTGAGCCGGTAGCCCTCGGCGCGCGCCCGGGCGAACACGTCCCTGAACTTGACGGGCGGGTTGCCTTTCTCGTCCGAATCGAGGCCGACGCCCACGATCCAGTCCCTGTAGGGCAGGGAGCGTTCCAGCGTGGCCATCGCGGAGTCCGCGCTCATGTCCCGCAGGAAGCACATGATGAGCTGGGTGCGGATGCCGAGCCGCTCTTCCGCCTCCTCCTGCGCGCGGCGAATGCCGCGGATCACGGTGTCGTAGGCGACGCCGCGCGAGGCGTGCGCCTGGGGGTCGAAGAAGATCTCGGCGTAGAGCACGGTCTGGGAATGCGCCCTGGCGAGGTACGCGGTCGTGAGGTCGTAGAAGTCCTGCTCCGTCACCAGGACGCTCATGCCCTCGTAGTAGGCCTTGAGGAACGAGGGCAGGTCGTCGAAGTCGTAAGCAGCCCGCATCTCCTCCACCGATTCGTAGGGCAGCTCGACGGCGTTGCGGCGGGCGAGGTCGAACTTCAGCTCCGGCTCCAGCGTCCCCTCCACGTGGACGTGTAGCTCCGCCTTCGGCATGTGCTCGATGAAGCGTCTCATGTCCGTCATGGTTTCAACCCCGTGGTTCGGCGCCGAATATCGCCCGCTCGGATACATGATAAGTCAACAGGCTGCCACACCGCTCGGCGTTCCGCCGGGGGCGCGAAACGCCACGGGCAATTGCAACCGTCCGTCGGGGCACTATGCTACGCAATTGCGAATCGTGAATGCAGGGGGGCACAAGACAATGACCAACCCGCTGACATCGCTCACCCAGACTGTGGTCATGGGGGTCATCCTCACCGTGATCATCGTCGCAATTCTCTACGGCATAAGCTGAGCGAGGGGGTGAGGCGATGGACACACCATTAGTCGATTACGCCTGGTGGCAGTTCTTCTTCCGCTGGTCCCACGTGCTCGCGGGCATCATGTGGATCGGGCTGCTCTGGTACTTCAACTTCGTCCAGATCCCCAACATGCCGAAGATTCCGGACGAGCAGAAGCCCGCGATCGGCAAGGTGATCGCGCCGGCGGCGCTCTTCTGGTTCCGCTGGGCGGCGCTCTTTACGGTCGCGACCGGCGTCGTGCTGGCACTGATGAACGAGTATTTCGCGGATGCCATCACCTTCGGCATCCTCGGCGCGGCGACCGACGGGCACGTGCTGAG
>JAPPMY010000004.1 GCA_028818855.1 Rhodospirillales bacterium | reverse complement strand
ATCACCTTCGACGTGGGCGGCACCAGCGCCGACATCGGCATCGTGATCGACGGCCACTACAACGAAGCCACCGCGCGCGATACCTGGATCGGCGGCTACCCGGTGCTGGTGCCGATGATCGACATCACGACCATCGGCGCAGGCGGCGGCAGCATCGCCCGCGTCGATGCCGGCGGGGCCTTCAAGGTCGGCCCCGAGAGTGCCGGCTCGGAGCCCGGCCCCGCCTGCTACGGCCGGGGCGGCAGCGCGCCCACGGTGACGGACGCCAACCTCGTGCTCGGCCGGCTGGATGCGGACAACTTCCTCGGCGGCGAGATGACGCTCGCGCCGGAACGTGCGGACAAGGCTCTCACGGACCTTGCCGAGACCCTCGGCGTCGACAAGCACGAAGCGGCGGAAGGCGTGCTCACCATCGTCAACGCCAACATGGCGAACGCCATCCGCTCCAAGACGGTCCAGAAGGGGCTCGATCCACGCGACTTCTCGCTGGTGGCCTTCGGCGGCGCCGGGCCGCTGCACGGCGCCGAGGTCGCGGCGATGCTGGACGTGCCGGAGGTCGTGGTGCCGCCCCATCCCGGCATCACGTCGGCGGCGGGCCTCCTCACCACCGATCTCAAGTACGACCAGATCATGACCGCCTTCCAGGTCAAGGGCGCGGTGGACATCGAGCGGATCAACCGCGATTTTTCCAGGCTCAGCCGCGACCTGCTGGCCCAGTACGAGGCCGCCGGTCTCGGCGCCGACCGGGTGGAGGAGCGCCGCGCCGGCGACTTGCGCTACGTCGGCCAGGGCTACGAGCTGCGGGTCGCCTTCCCGGCGGAGGAACTGGACGAGGCCGGGCTGGAGGAGGTCTGGCAGGCCTTCCACGCGCTGCACGAGCAGGAATACGGCCACTGTTTCACCGAGAGCCCCATCGAGATCGTGAACATCCGCATCACCGGGGTGGGCCACATGCCCAAGATCGCGGCGCCGCCCTCGCCGGCGGGCGGTTCGCTGGCCGACGCGCGGGTCAAGATCGCGCGCTCGGTCTTTCGCGTGGACGGCGCGCTCGAAGGCCATGACACGGCCTTCTACCGGCGGGATGCGCTGCCGCTGGAGACGCCGATCCCGGGACCTGCGATCATCGTGCAGAAGGACGCCACCACCGTGGTGCCGCCCGGCTGGTCGGTGCGCGTGGATCTGAGCGCAAACCTCATCCTGCGCCTGGGCGAGGAGGACTGAGCCATGTCAGAGACACCGAACCGCCGCCCCATCGACGCCGTCACCGCGAGCGTGATCCAGGGCGCGCTGGAGAACATTGCGGTCGAGATGGGCTGGAAGCTCATGCGCATGTCGTATTCCTCGATCATCCGCGAATCCGAGGATTTCGGCGCGGCGATCATCGATCGCTACGGCCGCCAGCTCTGCGAGTCGGTGCACTCGACGCCGCTCCAGTCGGGGCCCATCCCCGGCTACGTGAGAGGGATGAACCAGATCCTGGAGGAGCGCGGCCAGACCCTCCATGAGGGCGACGTGATCATTCACAACTCCGCCTATCACGGCGCGAGCCACGGGCCGGACGTCGCCTTCATCGTGCCGGTCTTCCTCGATGGCGCGCTGGTGGGCTACGCGGTCACCACCGCGCATCACCTCGACATCGGCGCGCTCAGTCCGGGAAGCTGCGGCATCGTCGATGCGATGGATGCCTACGCCGAGGGCCTGCAGTTCAAGGCGCTCAAGGCCTACGACAAGGGCACCGAGAACGAAGCGCTCTGGCACATGATGCGCGACAACATCCGCGCGCCGGACATGGTGGTGGGCGACATGGAAGCGCAGGTCGCGGCCAGCCGCATCGGCGCCGAGCGCTACCTCGCGTTGATCGAGCGCCACGGACTGGAAACCGTGGAGGCGGCGGCCGATGCGCTCATGGACTACTCCGAGCGGCTGATGCGCCAGGCGATCGAGGCGCTGCCCGACGGCACCTACCGGGCCGAAGGGCATGTGGACGGCTTCCTCGACGACCCCGACCGGCGTCATTTCAAGGTCGCCGTGGCCGTCACCGTCGAGGGCAGCGAGCTGGTGGTGGACCTGGACGGCACCGCGCGCCAGTGCGACGACCGGCCCATCAACATGCCGCTCGAAGGCACGGTCGATTGCGCGATCTGGCTGACGGTCCGCTCGATCCTGCTCGACAGCGAGACCTTCGGCCACATTCCGCAGAACTCGGGCCTGATCCGTCCCATCACCATCAAGGCGCCGGAGGGCACGATCGCCAATCCCACCTTCCCGGCGCCCACCATCGCGCGCTTCGTCTCCGGCAATATCGTCGCCGATACGCTGATGAAGGCGCTCGCCCAGGCGGTGCCGGACAAGGTCTCCGCCGGTGTCGGCAACCTCAAGGTGATCGCGTTCTCCGGCCTCAAGGACGGCGGCCACTGGGTGCACATGGACATCCACGAGGGCAGCTACGGCGGCCGCGCCGGCAAGGACGGGATGGACGCGGTGGACACGCTCTACGCCAACACCCGCAACAATCCGATCGAGGACATCGAGTCCCACCTGCCGCTCCGCATCGCCCGCTACGAGCTGCGCGACGACGCCTCTGCGGCGGGGCGCTGGCGGGGCGGCATCGGGTCCGTCCGCGAGGTCTCCTTCCTCTCCGACAGCTTCATCTCGGTCGAGGGCGACGGTCACGCCTTCCGGCCCTGGGGTTTCGACGGCGGCGCGGAGGGGCGCGAGGCGGCGCTGGTCTATCACCGGGCCGACGGCGAGGATATTCCGTTCCCCTCGATGATGCCGAACCGCGCGGTCAAGGCCGGCGAGAGCCTGACGCTCACCGGCACCTGCGGCGGCGGCTACGGCGAGGCCGCCGAGCGCGCGCCTGACGCCGTGGCGGAGGACGTGCGCGACGGCTACATATCGCGTGGGACGGCCGAGAGCCTTTATGGTGTCGTCGTCACCGAGTCGGGCGAGCTGGACGCCGCCGCCACCGAAGCCCGGCGCGGAAGCCGATAGGGAGGAACGCCCATGAAGATCAAGGTGATCAATCCCAACACCACACTCGAGATGACCGAGGGGATCGGCGAGGCCGCGCGCTCGGTCGCCAGTGGCGGCACCGAGATCGTGGCCGTGAGCCCCGATTTCGGCCCCGACTCCATCGAGAGCTACTACGACGAGCAGGTGGCCGCCTGCGGCGTGCTCGACGAGGTGCGGAAGGGAGAGGGCGAGGGCGTCGACGCCTATGTCATCGCCTGCTACGGCGACCCCGGGCTTCATGCGGCGCGCGAGATGACCGAAAAGCCGGTGGTCGGCATCGCCGAGGCCTCGTTCTACACCGCGTCGATGGTGGCGGCCCGGTTCTCCGTCGTGACGGTGATCCCCCGCATCCGCACCATGCTCGAGGAGATGGTGCACGGCTACGGCATGTCCGAACGCATCGTCGCCATCCGCACGACGCCGCTCTACGTGCTCGACATCGAGCGGGATCCCGAGGGCTCGATGGAGAAGCTCCGGGACGAGGTGCGCCGCTCGGTCAAGGAGGACGAGGCGGAGGCCGTCTGCCTGGGCTGCGCCGGCTTCGCCCGCTTCGCTGCGGAGCTCGAAGCCGAGCTTGGCGTGCCGATCCTCGACGGCGTCGTCTGCGCCACCAAGCAGGCGGAGCTGCTGGTGGAACTCGGGCTGAAGACCAGCAAGCGCAAGACCTACCGCCCGCCGGAGCGCAAGCGCTTCACCGGAATGTTCAGCCACTTCGGCACGGCCGACGACATCGCCGAAGCCGCGGAGTAGGGGGCCTTGAGTCTCCGTGGCTGCGACACTTAGCTAACTGAAGCTCCGCATTAAATTTGAAGCCGGGCCGCAATGGGGCCTGTCCGGATGGCATGCAAATTGATCCTTGACTATAATAAGAATAGTTCTAAATTGCAGGTCAGGAGCCATTCTGGATCAGGAGCAAGTGCCATGCGTGTACCCGAGGTGACATTCAAGACCCGCGTTCGTGACGAGAGCGTGGAGGGGTCGAATCCGTTTCGCTGGCAGGACAGGACCAGCGCCGAGATTTTCGACGGGCGCCGCGTGGTGCTCTTTGCGCTGCCTGGCGCGTTCACGCCGACCTGCAGCACCACCCATCTGCCCGGCTACGAGGCGTTGCACGACACCTTCACGGCTTACGGTATCGACGAGGTCGTCTGCCTCTCCGTCAACGACGCCTTCGTCATGTACCAGTGGGGCAGGCACCAGGGGGTCGACCAGGTCACCCTGCTGCCGGACGGCTGCGGCACCTTCACCCGCCTCATGGGCATGCTCGTGGACAAGGACAATCTCGGCTTCGGACAGCGAAGCTGGCGCTACTCCATGCTAGTCGAGGACGGTGAGATCACCAGGATGTTCGTGGAGCCGGGGCGTTGCGACAATGCGCCCGGAGACCCCTTCGAAGTCTCGGACGCCCAGACCATGCTCGACTACGTGGAGTCGCTGGATCGGGTGCAGGCTGCCTGATCGGCGCCGGCCGGGCCCGGCGTCGCTCAGCGCCGGGTCTCAGCCGGCTCGGGGGTGCGCTGCCCTATAGGCGGCAAGAAGGCCCGCCTCGTCCACCTCGGTGTAGCGCTGCGTGGTGGAGAGGCTCGCGTGCCCGAGCAGCTCCTGGATCGTGCGCAGGTCGCCGCCGCCTGCAAGCAGATGGGTGGCGAAGCTGTGGCGGAGCGCGTGCGGCGTCGCCGATGACGGCAGGCCGAGCGCGCCACGCAGCCGCGCCATGGTCCGTTGCACCGGCCGGGGTTGAAGCCGCTTGCCGCGCACGCCGACGAAGAGGGGGTCGCCCGGCTCCAGCCGGTGCGGACAGGCGGCGAGATAGTCGGCGATTGCCTCCGCCACGACGGGCAGCACCGGCACGACCCGCTGCTTGTTGCCCTTGCCCGTGATCATCAGGCTGTGGAGCGCGGCATCGGCGGCCGGCGCGTCGGCGCGGTCGAGGCCCAGCGCCTCGCCGATGCGCAGCCCGCAGCCGTAGAGCAGCAGCAGCACCGCGGCATCCCGGCGGGCGGTCCAGTCGGGCGGTCCGGCGTTCAAGCCGCCCAGATCGACGACCGCCCTGGCCTGGCCCTCGGTCAGGGGCCGGGGCACGGCGCGCGGCGTCTTGGGCGCGCGCACCAGCGAGAGCGCCGGGGAGACGGGAACGCCGTCGCGCTCCAGATGGCGGAAGAAGACTCGGACTGCCGACAGTGCCCGTGCGGTGGAGGTTCGTGCCAGGCCCTCTGCCGCCCGGCGCGCGAGCCAGGCGCGGATGTCGCGCACGGTGAGGTCGCCGAGCGACGCAAGGTCGGGCGCAGCACCCCGATGTTCGGCGAGGAATCGCAGAAAACCGTCGAGGTCGCGCCGGTAGGCGGCGATGGTGTGATCGGAGCGTCGCCGCTCGTCGGCGAGGCGGCCGAGCCAGGTGTCTACCGCCGCAGCGAGGTCGGCGGCGGCCGGCATCGGCCCGCGCGCCGGCCTGCTCATGAGAGGATCGACTGGCCCGTCTTCTGCCAGTCGGCGAGGAAGGCGTCGAGACCCTTGTCGGTAAGCGGGTGGCTCGCGAGCTTCCGCAGCACTGCGGGCGGCACGGTCGCCACGTCGGCGCCGAGCTTCGCGGCCTCCACGACATGCAGCGGATGGCGGATCGAAGCGACCAGAACTTCGGTGCCGATGGTATCGGGATATGCGCGGTAGATCGTCACGATCTCGCGGATCAAGCCCATGCCGTCCTGGCTGATGTCGTCGAGGCGGCCCACGAACGGCGAGATGAAGGCAGCGCCCGCCTTGGCTGCCAGCAATGCCTGGGAGGGAGAGAAGCAGAGCGTGACGTTGACCTTGGTGCCGCCCTGGCTGAGCGCGCGGCAGGCCTTGAGGCCGTCCCAGGTGAGCGGCACCTTGACTGCGACGTTGGGGGCGATCGCGGCAAGCGTTCGGCCTTCGGAGAGCATGGTTTCGGCGTCGGTCGCGGTGACCTCGGCGCTGACGGGGCCTGGCACGATGTCGCAGATGTTGCGGATCACGTCGAAGAAGTCGCCGCCGGATTTGGCGATGAGAGACGGATTGGTGGTCACGCCGTCGAGCAGCCCGGTCGCCGCGAGATCCTCGATCTCGGCTAGGTCCGCCGTATCTACGAAAAACTTCATGCCGCCGCTCCGTGCCAGACCTGCGGCCCTGCGCCGGTCCTACGAGTCATCGGGCTGGACGCCGTCGCGGGAGTGATGCAGGACGAGTGCATGACCGCAGCATCCGCGATTCGAATCGACGTCGGGCCGGCGCTGACCGGCGGCGGCCTCATAGCATGTCCCGCGCGTCGTTTCCATTCCGGCGCTCCGGGCCGGGTGCCGTGAGCCAATCGAGCAACGGCGGAGACGTGCGCGCGCACGCGCCTCCGCCCGTCACCGTTGCGGTCCTGCTGCCGCTGCCGCTCGACCGCGCCTACGACTACGCCGTGCCGGATGATCTGGAGGAGGCCGCCCTGCCCGGCTCGTTCGTGCGGGTGCCTCTCGGCGGGGTGGAGCGTGTCGGGGTGATCTGGGGAGAGGGCGAAGGCGGCGTGGAGCCTGCGTGCCTCAAGCCGGTGACCGCGGTGCTGGAGGCGCCGCCGATGACCGAGCCGCTCCGCCGACTCGTCGATTGGGCGGCCGAGTACACGCTCGCACAGCGGGGCGCCGTCCTGCGCATGGCGATGAGCGTGCCTGCCGCGCTCGAGCCCGCGCCGGTGCGGACCGCCTATCGGCGCGGGCAGGGCGAGGCGCCACGCATGACCGAAGCGCGTGCCCGCGTGCTCGACCTGCTGAGGGAGGGGCCGAGCCGCACCGCGGCCGAGATCGAGCGCGAGGCCGGCGTGAGCGCCGGTGTGGTGCGCGGTCTGGCGTCGCTCGGCGCGGTCGAGGCGGTCTCGATACGTGACGTGGCGACCTTCGGCTGCCCCGACACGCGCTGCGCCCGCCCGGTCCTCTCCGAGCCGCAGCGCCGGGGCGCCGAGGCGCTCTCCGGCGCGCTTGCGGATGCCGCCTTCTCGGTCACCGTTCTCGACGGCGTGACGGGAGCCGGCAAGACCGAGGTCTATTTCGAGGCGATCGCCGCCGCGCTCGACGCCGGCCATCAGGTGCTGGTGATGCTGCCGGAGATCGCGCTCAGCGCCCAGTGGCTCGGGCGCTTTCGCGCACGCTTCGGCGTGGCGCCCGCGGTCTGGCATTCCGAGCTGGGCACGCGCCGGCGGCGCGAGACCTGGCGCGCCGTTGCCGAAGACCGGGCGCAGGTCGTGGTCGGCGCGCGTTCCGCGCTCTGGCTGCCGTTTCGCTCGCTCGGCCTGATCGTCGTGGACGAGGAGCACGACGCCGCCTTCAAGCAGGAGGACGGCGTCGTCTACCACGCGCGCGACATGGCGGTGGTGCGCGCACGCCTGGAGGGATGCCCCGCCGTTCTGGCGTCGGCCACGCCGTCGCTTGAAACAGCCGTCAATGTCGAGAAAGGCCGCTATGCCAGCGTGCTGTTGCCGGATCGCCACGGCGCCGCGCGGTTGCCGTCCATCGAGACGGTCGATCTGCGCGAGACGCCGCCGGAGCGCGGTGCCTGGCTCGCGCCCCCCTTGCGTGCGGCCCTCGCCGGGACCCTGGATGCCGGCGAGCAGGCGCTGCTCTTTCTCAACCGCAGGGGGTACGCGCCGCTCACGCTTTGCCGCGCCTGCGGTCACCGCTTCCATTGCCCGAACTGCAGCGCCTGGCTGGTGGAGCACCGCTTCACCGGCACGCTCGACTGCCACCACTGCGACTACCGCCAGGCGCAGCCCGAATCCTGCCCGGCCTGCGAAACGGAGGGGAGCTTCGCGGCGTGCGGGCCGGGAGTCGAGAGGCTGGCCGAGGAAGTGGACGGCGCCTTTCCCGGCGCCCGCTGGGCGGTGCTCACCAGCGATACGGTGGGCGGACCCAGCCAGGTGCAGGACCTGGTCGATGCCATCGCGGCCCGCGAGATCGACGTGCTGATCGGCACGCAGATGGTGGCCAAGGGACATCACTTCCCGCAGCTCACGCTCGTGGGCGTGGTGGATGCCGACCTCGGGCTTGCCGGCGGCGACATGCGGGCGGCCGAGCGCACCTATCAGCTTCTCCATCAGGTGGGCGGGCGCGCAGGGCGCGGCGGACGCCCCGGCCGGGTCATGCTCCAGACGTACGCTGCCGAGCACCCCGTCATCGAGGCGCTGGCCGCCGGCGACCGCGACTCATTCATGGCCCGGGAGGCAGCGGCACGGAAGGCCCACGGCCTGCCCCCCTTCGGCCGGCTCGCGGCCGTCATCGCGTCCGGCCCGAACGAGGCCGAGACCTCGCGTGCCGCGTCAGCGCTCGCCCGCACCGCAAGAGCCGAGGAGAAGAGTCTCGGAATCCAGGTTCTGGGTCCGGCGCCGGCGCCGCTCAAGCTGCTGCGCGGGCGCCATCGCTTCCGTCTTCTCTTCAAGGCGCCGCGCGGCGTGCTGCTGCAGCCCCACATGCGGCGGTGGCTGGCGGCGCTTGACCGGCGCACGCGCGCCCGGCTTCAAGTGGATATCGACCCGCACAGCTTCATGTGAGGCGCGCTCGCCTGTGAGGCGCACTCGCCGTGACAGGATCGGGGCCATTTGCTAGGGTCGCGCAGGCTCAACCGGTGCAGCGGCGGGAAGGCGCGCAAGGGGGATGCCATGATCATCCAGACCCAGGCAGAGGAGCGGCCGGACGCCGCCCGCTTCGCCATAACGCTCGACGAGCACCTCCAGCTCGTGGCGCAGCTCGCCGAGAACTTCGGCAACGACGCCTTCGTGGAGCCCCAGCCCCGCGACTACTTCCTCTATGCCTGCCGCTGGCACGACAAGGGCTGGAAGGATCTGGACGACAATCCGCCGCTCGACCCCGCCACGGGGCTGCCCTACAACCTGGTGGAGACTCCGATCCCCATCATCACGCTGACCGGCTGCCGCTCGCCCGAGTACAACGAGGCGCACCACGCCTACTGCGGGCTGCTCGACAGCATGCACATCTGGGGCCTCTACAACGGGCGCTACGGGCTCTCGGACAAGGTCCTGATCGACATCGTGCCGGACGAGCACCGCCTCGCCGCCGATACCATGCTGGACACGGAGCGCCAGCGCCAGGAGCGCCTGACCGCCGTGTTGCAGGACGATCCCGACACCGCGCCCTGGGTCGAGGAAGAGCAGCTCTTCGCCAACTACAAGGCGCTGCAGTTCTTCGATACCTTCGCCCTCTACTTCAACTGCGTGCATCCCGAAGGGCGCGGCGAGAGCACGTTCGACAACGTGCCGCGCGACGTGGGCAAGGATGTGAGCATCGAGGTGAAGGCGCTCGGCGGGGGCGTCTACAGCCTCGATCCCTATCCCTTCCGCGATGACGGGCTGGAGGTTTCGTTCACCGGCCGCCATCTCACACCCTTTGGCGCAGACGACAATCCCGACATGGCCGCGGTGATGCGGGAGACCCCGCGCGAGCGCCAGAGCGCCCGGCTGGTCGCAGCCTGACCGCCGCGCCGCTCGCGTCTGGGACCCTGAACCGTGCCAGCTTCCGCACGCCTTAGCCCTGTCGAGGTGCTTGGACTGGACCACGTCGTGCTGCGGGTCGCCGACATCGGCGCATCGCTCGAATGGTATCGGCGGGTGCTCGGCTGCACCGTCGAGCGGCGGATCGAGGGATTTGGGCTCTACCAGCTCCGCGCGGGCACGAACCTGATCGATCTCGTTCCCGTCGCCAGCAAGGCCGGCAAGCCGGGCGGCGGTGCGCCGGGCAGGACGCGGCGCAACATGGAGCATTTCGCCCTCAGGATCGCCGCCTTCGACGAGAAGAAGCTCCGCCGCTACTTCAAGCGGCGCGGCATCGACGCCGGCGAGACGGCGCGGCGGTACGGCGCCGACGGCCACGGGCCCTCGCTCTACCTGACCGACCCGGACGGCAACACGATCGAGTTGAAGGGGCCACCCGATGAAGACCAGAGCGAGCGTGTGGCGAGCGCCGAGTACCCCGCCCGCTCGCGGAGACGGGCCGCAGACGAACGGAGCACACGGGCATGAAGGCGGTCGTCATCCACCGTCACGGGGGGCCGGAGGAGCTGGTCTACGAGGACATCGAGACGCCGGCAGTGGGGCCCGAGGACGTCCTGATCAACCTCGAGACTGTCGGCCTCAACCACTTCGACCTCGACGTCTGCGACGGCATCTCCGGCTATCTCAGTCTCGACATGCCGCACATCCTGGGCGTCGAGGGCGCGGGCACGGTCGCCGAAGTGGGGTCCGCCGTGACCGCCTTTCGCCCCGGCGACCGGGTCATGCCCTTCCTCACCATCACGTCGGGCCTCTGTCGGCACAGGGTGTGCAACTGCGCGCTCGGCATGGACAACATCTGCCTCGACTTCGAGAAGCTGGGCGTGACCTGCTGGGGCACGTACGCCGAGTACGTGAGGGTCTCCCACCACAACGTGCTCCGCATTCCCGACGGCCTCTCGGCGCTGGATGCGGCGGCGGGGCAGGTCGCCTTCGCCACCGCCTGGGAGCTTGTGGTCAAGAAGGCGCAGGTGCGCCAGGGCGAGGACGTGCTCATCAATGCCGCCGGCAGCGGCGTCGGCTCGGCCGCGATCCAGTGCGCCCGCGTCGCAGGCGCACGCGTGATCGCCACCGCCGGCTCCGACGAGAAGCTCGCGCGCGCGCGCCAATTGGGCGCCGACGAGGTCATCAACTATAACGAGACCCCGGCGATCGGCGAGGCCGTGCGGGACCTCACCGATGGCCGGGGAGTCGACGTCTGTATCGAGATGGTGGGTGGGTCGGTGCTGCAGCAGAGCCTGGACGCGCTGGCGCTCAACGGGCGGCTGGCCACCTGCGGCGCGCACGCGGGCGAGAAGGTCGAGATCGACATGATCGAGTTCTTCCGCAAGCAGATCACGATGACGAGCTGTCATTTCGCGCCGAAGTCCACCAACCACGAGGTCCTGCGCCTGATGGAGCAGGGCAAGCTCAGGCCGGTGATCGGCGAGGTCTTGCCGCTGGCGGAGATGCGCACGGCGCACGAGCGCCTTGCCGCGCGCGCGGTATTCGGCAAGGTCGTGCTCGAGGTTTAGCGGAGCAGGGTATCGGGGTATGGCAGAGCTGGAGTTGCGCAAGGTCGACCGCTGGCACCACCGGCACATCGTTCTCGACGGTCTCAGCATGAAGGCGCCGTCGGGTCGCATCACGGCGCTCCTGGGCGACGAGGAGTCGGGCTGCGTCGCGGCGCTCAAGGTCATCGCCGGGATCGAGAAGCTGCAGGGCGGCTCCATCCTGATCGACGGCGAAGACGTAGGCGGAGAGAAAGAGGGCGTGCGCGAGGCGGCGACCGTCTTCCGCAGCGCCGCCCTGATGCCGCACAAGTCAGCCTTGGAGAACATCGCCTATCCGCTCAGGATCGCGCGCTTCGACCAGCAGACCATCGAGGAGCGCGTGCTTGCCGTCGCCGAGCACTTCGGTCTCATAGACGTGCTCAAGGAGCGCCCGAAGAGGCTGACGGACGTTCAGTGCTACCAGATCGGCCTCGCCCGCGCGCTCGTGCGCGACCCCGGGGTCTACCTCTTCGAGCTGCCGCCGGAGGATGACAACGTCATACGGGAGCTCGCGGTCAGCGAGATGCGGCGGCTCCGGGACGAGTTCGGCCGCACCGTGGTCTATGCCGCCGGCACCGTCGATTCCGTGCACGACCTGGCCGACTGGGTCGTCGTCCTCCACGAAGGGCGCAGGCTGCAGATGGGCCGCCCGGAGCGTGTTGCCCAGTGGCCCGTCTCCCGGCGCGTCGCGAAGCTCTTCGGGGCCAGGCTCCGCGCCGCGCGCGTCGAGGAGAAGAAGAGAGACTCGCTCACGGTCAGCCTCAAGGACGGCACCATCCTCACGCTCCGCTCCGACTTCAACGAGGCGGCCGCCGGCGAGCGCGCCACCCTCGCCATCTGGCCGGAGCACATCGACCGCGAGGGCGAGACGGCGGTCTACCCACCCGAACACTGCTACCTGTTCGACGAGCGCGGGCACCTGGCGCTGGGGCCGTTCGGGCTGCCGCCGAAGCCGAAGCCGAAGAAGAAGAAAACCACCCGCCGGCGGTGAATGCCGAGTCGCCGCGCCGGCAGCCCTGCCGCGGCTGCTGCGCCCTGTTGCCTCTCAGTATTCCTCCCCGATGACTGTGCTTTGACACACAAATCGATCAACATATGGTAATGAGCGTGAGGACTGCACAACGATATATTGTAAGTATTGGCACATTACGGGAATGATGCGCTGCGTCGAACACTGTATCGTGAGAGCGGCATCATTGCCATTCTTCCGGTTTGCGCACTAGAATGAACTAGCAACGTCTGCCTCCAACGGGTTTTCCATACAATGACCGACCACGCCGCCGCCCGCCGCAACATGGTCTCGGGCCAGATCAGGACCAACCGCGTCACCGACGAGCGGTTGATCGAGGCGATGGAGGAGATCCCGCGCGAGCGCTTCGTTCCCCATGCCAGGCGGGGCGTCGCATACGTGGACGAGGACGTGGAGATCGCGTCCGGCCGCTACCTGATGGAGCCCATGGTGCTCGCGCGGCTCGTGCAGGAGGCAACGATCGCGCCCGACGACGTGGTTCTGGACGTCGGCTGCGGCACGGGATACGCGACGGCGGTCATGTCCCGCCTCGCCGGCACCGTGATCGCGCTTGATGTGGACGGAGCGCTCGCCGCGGAGGCGGAGCGGGCGCTGAGCGAGGTGAGCGCCGACAACGCGATCGTGGTGACCGGACCGCTGGCCGAGGGTTACGTCCGTCAGGCGCCTTACGACGTGATTCTGCTGGGCGGTGCGGTCGATCACCTGCCGGAGGCGCTGGCGGAGCAGTTGGCCGAGGGGGGAAGAGTCGTCGGTGTCTTGCGCGAGGCCGGCACGGTCGGACAGGCGACCCTCTGGGCGCGGCACCGGGGCGTGCTGTCGAACCGAACCCTTTTCGAGGCGTCGCTGCCACCGCTTCCGGGCATCGCCCGCCCCGTGCGCTTCGAGTTCTAGCGCCATGGACGGGGAGGTGCCGGCGCTTTCGGTCGGAGACTTTGCGGCGCTGCGCGCGCGCCAGGCGGAGTACGCGCTGCTCGACGTGCGGGAGCCCTGGGAGGTGGCGCTCGGCGCGCTGCCGGAGGCACTGACCATCCCCATGAACGAGCTGCCCGACCGGCTCGACACGCTGCCGGCGGACCGCCCGCTGGTGGTGCTGTGCCACCACGGCCAGCGCAGCGGTCACGTGACGGCGTGGCTCAGGCGGCTCGGCTACGACAATGCGGTCAATCTGGAAGGCGGCATCGACGCGTGGGCGCGTACGGTCGATCCCGCCATGCCGACCTACTGAAAGGAGCGGCCCATGACTCGCGATCGACGGCACTCCACGACCGGAAGACGCGCAGCTCTCGCGGTGCTGGCTGCACTCGTCGTTGGTGCATCGGCGCAATTCGGAGGCGCCGCGGCACAAACCCTGGAAGAGGCGCTCGTCCTCGCCTACCAGAACAATCCTGCCTTGCAGGCCGAACGCGCACGCCTGCGGGCAGTGGACGAGGAGGTGCCGGAGGCGCTGGCCGGCTGGCGCCCCACGATCGAGATCGCAGGCGACGTCGGGGCGCTCTACAGCGACACCGACGGCATGGTTCCCAACAGCGGGAGCGCCACGGTCGCCCCCTACGGCGTGGGCCTCTCAGCCGTCACGCCGATCTACCAGGGCGGGCGCGTCGACGCGCAGATCGAGTCGGCCGAGAACCGTGTCAACGCGGGCCGCGCCCAGCTCCAGGCGGTCGAGCAATCGATCCTGCTCGACACGGTGACAGCCTACATGGACGTGCTCCGGTACGGCGCCGAAATCGAGCTCAGCCGGAGCAGCGAGCGGGTGGTGCGCCGCCAGCTGCAGGCGGCTCAGGACCGGCTCGAGGTCGGCGAGGTGACGCGCACCGACGTGGCTCAGGCGGAGGCCAGGCTCGCGCAGGCGGGCGCCGAGCGGGTGATGGCGGAGGGCGGCATGATGTCCGCCCGAGCCTTCTTTCGGCAGGTGATCGGCGCGCCGCCGGGTGCGCTCTCCTGGCCGCCGGTTCCCATGGGACTGCCGCAGACCGAGGACGACGCTCTCGCCGCCGCGGCCGGAGGCAACCCGTCGATCGTCGCGTCATCCTATATCGCGCAGGCGTCGGAGGCGGAAATCGAAGTGGCCGCAGCGTCGCTCAGGCCGCAGATCGCGATCGTGGGCGACGTTCGCCAGCGCTTCGATTCCTCCGACCTCATCGAGTCCAAGACCGATCTCTCGTTGATGGCGACGGTGCGGGTGCCGCTCTATCAGGGCGGTGCCGCGAATGCGCGCATCCGCCAGTCGAAGCAGGTATCGGCGCAGCGGCGCCTCGAGCTCGATCAGACCCGGCGCGCGGTGCAGGAGCAGGTTGCCCATGCCTGGAGGGCGCTCACGTCGGCACGGGCACAGATCGCCGCCTTCGAGTCTCAGGTGGCCGCCGCCGCCGTTGCCCTCGACGGCGTCGAGCAGGAGACGCGGGTGGGTCTGCGCACGACGCTCGACGTGCTGGACGCGGAGCAGGAGCATTTCAAGGCGCAGATCAACCGCGTCCGGGCGAAGCGGGAGGAGATCGTCGCCGCCTACCAGCTAAAGGCGGCGATCGGCGCTCTCACGGCGCGCCAGCTCGGGCTTCCGGTCGACCTGTACGACCCCGAAGAACACTATCTGAGCGTGCGCGAGAGTCCCGGCGTCTGGCTATGGACGGAAGAGTGACCGCGACCGACGCGGTGGAGGAGTGAGGACATGGAAAAGCCGGCGCTGGCCGATCACCCGATCAACGAGACGATGAAGCGGCGCTGGAGCCCGCGCGCGTTCACGCCGCGCCCGATGCCGCGCGAGGATATCCTGACGATCCTGGAAGCAGCGCGCTGGGCTGCGTCGAGCTTCAACCAGCAGCCCTGGCACTTCCTGGTCGCGACCCGGGACGAGGAAGAGCGGTTCGCGCAACTGCTCGGTTGTCTGGTGCCGG
Organism: Rhodospirillales bacterium; assembly: GCA_028818855.1. Classification (GTDB taxonomy): domain Bacteria; phylum Pseudomonadota; class Alphaproteobacteria; order UBA828; family UBA828; genus WTGU01. The sequence continues at coordinate 48,457 of JAPPMY010000004.1, read as the reverse complement.
GCAACCAGGTGTGGGCGCGGAACGCCTCCCTGCTCATCCTCACGGTCACCAAGCGCACGTTCGATCACAACGACTCGCCCAACAGCTGCTGCGTCCACGATATCGGCCTTACCGCCTGCCAGCTCGTCCTGCAGGCGACGGAGATGGGCTACGCCACTCACCAGATGGCGGGAATCGAAGCGGACAAGATCCGCGAGACCTATGGCGTGCCGGAGGGCTACGATCCGGTGACGGGCATCGCCGTCGGCTATGCCGGCGACCCGGATTCCCTCCCCGACGACCTCCGCGAGATGGAGCTGGGCGCGCGCGCAAGGCGGCCGTTCCACGAGTTCGTCTTTGCCGACCGTTGGGGACAGTCCGCCGGCTTCTAGCGCAGCCCTCGGGGTTGCCCCGATTTCCATGCGAACGCGGTAAGGCCAATTGGGGGGCGAAGGATGTCCGACTTCCATTTGAGCGTCGGCGAGCAGGTGACGTTTTCCAAGACCGTCGGCGAGAGCGACGTTTACCTGTTCGCGGGCATTACCGGAGACCTCAACGGACTTCACGTGAACGAGCAGTTCATGTCCGGGACGGCCTACGGGCGGCGCATCGCTCACGGCGCCCTGCTGGTCGGTTTCATGTCCACGACGTCGACCATGATGATCGCCCGCTGCGCCGAGGGGGAAGGCGACGAGACCCCCGTTTCGCTCGGCTACGACCGGATTCGCTTCACCGCGCCCGTCCACATCAACGACACGGTGAGCGTGACCTACACGGTCGCGGAGATCGACGAGGAGCGCCGCCGCGCGCTGTCCGACATCGAAGTCGTCAACCAGCGTGGCGAGACCGTGGCCGTGGCCCAGCACATCATCAAGTGGGTGCCGCAGGCCTGAGAGACCATCGAATCCGGGGAGGACAAGCCATGGCGCGCGCACTCTGGCAGGGACAGGTCATCGCCGAAGCCGACAGTTACGAGACCGTCGAGGGCAACGTCTATTTCCCGCCGGATACGGTCAACCGGGCGCTTCTCGCGCCGAGCCCGACGACCACCGTCTGCGGCTGGAAGGGCACGGCTCACTATTACTCCATCGAGGTCGGTGGAGAGCGCAACGCGGATGCTGCGTGGTACTACCCCGACCCGAAGCCTGCGGCAGAAAATATCCGGGACCATGTCGCTTTCTGGCGGGGAGTCACCGTCGAGTCCTGAGCCAGGAGCACCGTTCGGCCGCGCCCCTGGTTTCGGACCCGAAGCGCGAAACAGAAAGCAGGAAACCCGATGGCTCGATACCTGAAGGCCGGCATCAGCAATGCCGAAGCGGCGGAGGCGGACGAGAAGGTTCGCCGCGTCGTGGAAGATGCGTTGAACGACATCGCCAGGCGGGGCGATGCGGCCGTGCGAGAGATGTCGGTCAAGTTCGACGGCTGGGAACGCGACGATTTTCGGCTGAGCGAGGCGGAGGTCGAGACCTGCCTCGAATCGCTCGCCAAGCAGGATCGCGAGGACATCCTCTTCGCACAGGAGCAGATCCGGAACTTCGCGCAGGCTCAGCGCGACGCCCTGCAGGACGTCGAGGTCGAGACCCTGCCGGGCGTGGTGCTCGGCCACAGGAACATCCCGGTGAACGCGGTCGGCTGCTACGTGCCGGGCGGCAAGTACCCGATGGTGGCGTCCGCCCACATGTCGGTGGTGACGGCGAAGGCCGCGGGCGTCGCGCGCATCGCGACCTGCGCTCCGCCCTTCGAGGGCAAGCCTGCGCCCGCGATCGTCGCGGCGCAGCACCTTGCGGGCGCCGACGAGATCTACGTCCTGGGCGGCATTCAGGCGGTCGGTGCCATGGCGCTCGGTACCAGCAGCATCGCGCCGGTCGACATGCTCGTCGGTCCCGGCAACGCCTTCGTGGCGGAGGCCAAGCGACAACTCTTCGGCCGGGTCGGAATCGACCTGCTGGCGGGGCCGACGGAGACGCTGGTGATCGCCGACGAGACCGTGGACGGCGAGCTTTGCGCCGCCGATCTGCTTGGCCAGGCCGAGCACGGTCCGACCTCTCCGGCGACGCTGCTGACGAACTCCGAAGCGCTCGCCCGCCAGACCATGGCAGAGGTCGAGCGCCAGCTCGGTATCCTGTCCACGGCCGGGATCGCAGGCCAGGCGTGGCAGGACTACGGCCAGGTGATCGTCTGCGATACGCGCGACGAGATGGCGGCGGTGGCGGACGAGATCGCCGCCGAGCACGTGCAGGTCATGACCGAGGATCCCGACTGGTTCCTTGAGCGCATGACGAACTACGGCGCGCTCTTCCTCGGGCCCCGGACCAACGTCTCCTACGGCGACAAGGTGATCGGCACCAACCACACGCTGCCGACGGGCAAGGCGGCGCGCTACACCGGCGGCCTCTGGGTCGGCAAGTTCCTCAAGACCTGCACCTATCAGCGCGTGCTGACCGACGAGGCATCGACCCTGGTCGGCGAGTACTGCTCCAGGCTGTGCGCCCTGGAGGGTTTCGCCGGGCACAAGGAGCAGGCCGACATCCGGGTGCGCCGCTACGGCGGGAAGAACCTTGCCTGATCTCTCGGACGAGGGCGCGCTGCCGAAGACTCCGTCCTTTCGTCTCGACGGCAAGCGGGCGCTCGTCACCGGCGCGAGCCGCGGCCTCGGCCGCGCCTGCGCCGCCGCGCTCGCCGAAGCCGGCGCCCGCGTCGTGCTCGCCGCTAGAGGCGGCGACGGGCTGGAGCGCGTGGCGGGCGAGATCGACGCGGCAGGCGGCGCGGCAGAGATCCTGCCCCTGGACCTCGCCGACGTCGAGCGGGCGGCATTGGTGCTCGCGGCGCTCGGGCCGGTCGACATCCTGGTCAACAACGCCGGCGGCAACCGCCCCGCTGCTTTGCTCGACGTGACGGTCGAAGATTTCGACGCCGTCATGGGTATTAACGTGCGCGGTGCCTATTTCTGCGCCCAGGCGGTCGCGCGGGAGATGGTCGCTGCGGAGCGGGGCGGCGTCATCATCAACATGTCGTCGCAGATGGGCCATGTTGGCGGGCCGCGACGCACGGTCTACTGCGCTTCCAAGCACGCGATCGAAGGCATGACCAAGGCGATGGCGATGGACCTCGCGCCCTACAACATTCGGGTCAACGCCATCGGTCCGACCTTCATTTCCACGCCGATGACCGTGCCGTTTCTCGAAAACCCCGCATTTAAGGAGGACACGCTGAGCCGGATTGCGCTCGGGCGTCTCGGCGCGCTTACCGACGTGATGGGCGCCGTTGTGTTCCTGGCAAGCGACGCAGCCAGCCTGATAACGGGCGCCAGTTTGTTGATCGACGGCGGTTGGACCGCGCAATAGCGGCATAGAAGACGAACATTTTGTCCGCATATTAGGGAAAAACTCCCGTGACTTGTTGGTTATTCTACACGCCCTATCCCCAAATTTCTCTTTAGCCTAATGACTTGCAAATATACCCCCAACATGGATTGGTATGCCTATAGTGAATATCGTTGCATCTGCTGCTTTCAAGCGACTTCATGTCTGCTATATGGCAAAAAATTCACAAAATAATCGCATTCGACGGAGGTAAGTTCATGGCAGGACGGTCGATGGCAAGGTTCGACGAGAGCACATTAACGAAGGGCCAGAGACGCAAGCTGGACACACTGCGGAAGTCCGTGGGCGATGAGATTGGCGAGCGCGCGTTCGCTGCCTGGTATGCCACGCTACCGAAGCCCATCGAGGTTAAAGTGGACCATGACGCGGCGCTGGTCGTCGATATGCTCTGGCCGCTCATCCGGGAAGGTACGCTGGCGATTCCGCGCGGTGGGTATCTGCTTCGGCGCGGTCGTCACCGCCTCGTTTGCGAGCCGGCAAGAAAATAGTTGCGTGAATTTTATCTCCCCCAAATTGGGGAGATTTGTACGATCGGAATCGGGCTGGACCGAGGTTATCTCGGCCTCAGTCGCGATAAATTACGGTGGGCATGTGCGCGCGCGTCCCTGCATATAGTCGAATTCAAGTGATCCCAATCCACGCGAAGAAGCGGCATCAGGGGTAGGTAACCAAGCCGCGACGCCCGGCTTTCACCCCGGACCATGGTGCGGTGCACAGACGATCCGGCGCGAGGCATTGTCCGCGCCATGAACGCTCTGAACGCTCCATCGCCCACCTGCCACCCGGCCCGAGGCGCGGCACTTCGATACCGCGCGCATGGGGCCGCGATCCACCGCTTCCGCATGCCCGGGGGCGTACCCATTCAATTCTACTCGTGCGAGGGCGCGTGATGAGTGCGCTCGACGGGTGGATCGACATTTGCCGCTCCGGCACCTGGCGCGACATGCAGGGTCACGACGTGCGCCTCGACGAGGAACGGCTTGACCGCATCGTGGTGACGCACGCCACCGCGGATCCGGCGCCGGTCGTGATCGGCCATCCCGAAGCCGACGCACCTGCCTATGCGTGGATCGAAGGGCTGCGCCGCGTCGGCGACCGGCTGCAGGCGAAGCTCCGCGACATCGCTCCCTCCTTCCGGGAGGCGGTGGAGGCGGGACGCTACAGCGGCCGCTCCATCGCTCTCCAGGGCGATGCGTTGCGCCACGTCGGATTCCTGGGCGGCCGCGCGCCGGCAGTGCCGGGGCTTGCGCCGACCCGCTTCGCAGCCGCGCCCGAGACGGTCGTCGTCTTCACCGACGATGGCGAGGCCGAGGCGCCGGACGAATCACACGCCCATCACCCCGACTCTCTCCGCTCCCTGGAGCCGGGAGGAGACGAAGACGGCGACAGCCTCGTCTCGCTCTCCGCGCCCCAGGGGCGGGGAGAGGCCGATGAGCGCGGCGATAACAATCCTGTCACTTCTCCCGACGGCGAAGCGGGAGACGGGGGCCGTGTCGCGCTCGCCGAGCGGGAAGCCTCGCTCGCGGCGCGGGAGGACGCGCTGCGCGCCCGGGAGGAAGCCGCCGCGGCGGACGACCTCTGCCGGGCGGCGGAAGCAGCGATTGCGCCCCACGTGCAGGCGGGGCGAATCCTGCCTGCGGAGCGGCCGGCACTCATCGCCCTGTTCGCCGCGCTCGAAAGTGAGCGGGGCGGGGACGGCGCGGGCGGCGACGACGGCTGCATCACGGTCTCGTTCGCATCCGATTCGGGCGACGAGGAGCGAATGCCGCCTGCCGCCATTCTCGAACGATTCATCGAGGGCCTGCCCGGGCGCGTCGACTACCGGACGCTCGCGGGCGGCCCGGTGCCGGGCGCATCGGCCCTCACGGGCTCTCACGACGGTACGGGCGAGGACAGCGAACGGATCGCTGCCGAGGCCCGCACGTTGATGGCGGCTGAGGCGGAGAGGGGCATCACCCTCACACCCGCCGAAGCCGTTGACCGGGCGCGCGCCAGGCGCGGACTCGGCATCGGAGGAGGAACGCAATGAGTCATGTTCTGATGTGGCGAGCGGCGGACGCCGGCGGCGCCGTCGCCTCGCACCGGATCGTCAAGTACGGCGACGCGGACGGCAAGGTGGTGCAGTCCGATGCGGCAGGGGACGCCCACGTCGGGGTCTCCGGCCGGGCGTCGGCAGCCTCGGGCGGTCGCGTCGAGATCGCCCGCGCCGGCATCGCCGACATCCAGTACGGCGGCAACGTCGCGCGGGGCGCGCTGCTCACGGCGGACGCCGACGGCAAGGCGGTGACCGCTACCGACGGCAACCGCGTCATTGGCATCGCCGAGGTCTCCGGCGTCGCAGGCGACATCGGCCAGGTGCTGCTCGCGCCCGGTCTCCACTGAGGGAATCACCATGGATCACCAAACCGCCCAGCTCGCTTCCGGCCCCTACGAGGTCCAGACCCGGCTCACGCAGATCGCGCAGGCGGCGATGCCCGCCGGCCTGATCGCCGACGAGGTCTGCCCGCGCGTTCGCACCGGGTTCAAGTTCACCTACACGACCCTTAGCGAAGAGGACCTGCTCACCATTCCGGACGTGCGGGCTTCCCGCGCAGGCCACCTCAACCAGGTCGAGTTCGGCGCCACGGACACCACGGCGAGCGTCGTGGACTACGGCCTCGAAGACCCCGTCCCCTCACGCGACATCGAGGAGGCGCACGCCCAGGAGGTCGCCTACGACCCGCTGGAGCAGGCGGCGATCTCGACCGCGGAGCTGGTGAAGCTCGCCCGCGAGCGGCGTGTCGCCGACTTGGTGACGACCGCGGCCAATTACGCGGCCGGCCATTCCACGGCGCTCAACGGCAATGCGCAGTGGAGTCACGCCAACTCCAATCCCCGCAAGGCGATCCTGGAGGCCCTCGACGTGCCGCTGGTGCGGCCCAACACGCTGGTGTTCGGCCAGAAGGTGTGGACGGCCCTGCGCCAGCACCCGAAGATCGTCGAGGCCGTGACCGCCACCGGCGCCGGCGACCAGGCTTCCGGCATCGTGATGAAGGAGGCAGTCGCCGAGCTCTTCGAGGTCGACCGCGTGCTGGTGGGCAAGGCTTGGTACCAGAGCGCCAAGCGCGGCCAGGCCGATTCCTTCGCCCGCCTCTGGGGCAAGCACGCGTGCGCCATCCACGTGCGGCACGACATGGTGTCCGCCCGCGACCGCATGCCCAAGTTCTGCTGGACCGCCGACGCTCTCGGCGGGCTGCAGGTGGGCACATACGAGGAGCCCGCGCGCGGCGTCAACCGGGGGTCCACGGTCGTGAAGGTCAGCGAATGCGTCAAGGAGCTGGTGGCCTACGGCCGTGCCGGCTACCTCTGGCGCGACGCGGTGGCCTGAGCCATGGCTCAAGCCCGCCCGCCGGATCATCTCTGCGGCCTTGGCTATTCGCCGGCGGACCCGCGCCAGAGCCAAGCCGAAGGCGGGGTCTGCCGGCACGCCGAGCGCCTGCTCAACATGGTCCACGCGTACTGCGAGATCCGGGACTCGTGGACCGGGTGGCTGCGTGGCGCGGCCATGAGCCGGACGCTGTTCGAGCGGATCATCCCGGAGATGCGCGACCTGCAGGGCGCCGAGCGGCGAGTCGCGGACCAGCCGTCGGTGACGCTGCTGGCGGTGCTCGACTACGCCGCCCGCGCCCGTCAGACGGTGCCGACGCACACGCCACGCAAGCGCATCGACTATCCGCAGCCGGCATTGCCGGACGAGGTGCGGGACGCGTGCGAGCGGATGACGCTGGAGGCGGAAGAGGCGGAACGTGCCGCCCGCCGCGCGGCCGCGCGCGAATACGCGGCGCGCATGGCCGACGCCATCCAGCGCGAACGCGAGGAGGAAGCCCGGCGCCAGAACGCGATGGCGGAGGCCGGCGTAACGGAGACGCCGGATGAAGCCAGGCGGGCGAGCGCCCGGGTGGAGGCGCGCATCGCGGTCTATGAGAACGAAATCCGGCGGGTGTACGAGGAAGCCGCCCTCGGCCCCGACGGCAAGCCGGTCGAGCGCGCGGACAATGAAGACGAGGCGGCCCCTCGCGCGGAGGACACCGGCCACCGGGTGGTCTGGAAGGTCCGCGCGCGCCGGTGGGGCAGGACGATCCTGACACCGACGGCGGAAACCGCGCCGCGCTTCGCGGCCCGGCTGGTGCTGATCGACCGGGGCAAGCGCGGCGGCACGCTGCGCGCGTTCGGCGAGCCTGCGCTCGACGGCCTGCGCCAAACGATCAACGGCGTCGCCATCCGCCTGGCTCATCGACGGCGCGACCGCTACGAGGCGCCGCTTACGCCCGCCCAGGTCCAGGGGATGCGCGCATGACCTACGCGGCGCGCGCGGATCTCGAGGCGCGCTTCGGCGCCGAGGAGGCGCTGGACCTCGCCGGGATGCAGGCGGAGCGCATCGAGTCCGCGCTCGCGGACGCGGCGGCCGAGATCGACGCAGCACTCGCCGCTGCCTATCGCCTGCCGCTCGCCGGCGGCCCCTGGCCGCGGCTCGTGGGCGTCGCTTGCGATCTCGCGCGGCGTGCGCTCTACGACGACGTCTCGTCTGCCGAAGTCGATGCGCGGGCCGAGCGGGCCCGGTCGGCGCTCGCCCGTCTGGCCGCCGGGGAGGAAGCGCTCCTCGACGACTCGGGCCGCCCGGCACCCCGGCGCGACACGGCTGCGCATCGTGGCGCAACGCCCTCGCTCACCCCCGACAGTCTGGCGGGGCTGTGATGGCAGGGCAGGGGGGCAGCGTCGTGGTGGACATCGCGGTGCGCGACGGAACGCTCGCGCGCCTGGCGACGGTGCTGTCGCACCCCGGCGACGTCATGGACCGGATCGGCAGGTACATGGTCGCCGCCACGCACCGGCGCTTCGAGAACGAACGCGCGCCGGACGGCACGCCCTGGCTCAAAAGCGCGCGCGCGATTGCCGAGGGCAACCGGACACTCACGGATACCGGCCGCCTGCGCGGCTCGATCACGCACACGCTCACCGACGGTGGGCGAGGGGTCGAGGTCGGGACGGACGTTCTCTACGCCGCGATTCACCAGTTCGGCGGCCGTGCCGGCAGGAAGCGGCGGGCGAAGATCCCCGCGCGGCCCTACCTCGGCGTCGACGAGCGCGACAGCGCCGCCATCCTTCGCATCGTCGCCCGCGCCATCGAAAGGGCGGGCACATGACTCTCGCAGCGCTCGAAATGCACCTCGCCGACGCGATGGCGGAACGGCTCGCGGCTCTCGCGGCGGACGACGGCGCGCCGGTCTTCGCCGCCGTTCTCAGCGCGCTCGATGCGGCGGTGCTGACGGCCTGGCCGAAGACCCCGGCAGCGCTTGTGCTGCCGATCTCGGACGAAGCGGAGAGCAGCACGACGGGCCGGGTCGAAAGCGCGCCCGTGCAGCATGTCGTGCGCATCGGCGTCTCGGTGATGGTCGCGGCGCCCAACGACCGCGGCGGCGTGCGCGGGCGCGAGCGCCTCTCCGCCCTGCTCGCCCGCGCACGGCAGGCGCTCGCGGGCTGGGCGCCGGCCGGCCAGCGCGAGGTTCTCTCCTTCCGCCGCGGGCGGCTGGTCTCGCTGGAGGACGGGCGCCTCCAGTGGCTGGACGAGTACGAAATCCGCCGCGTCGCCCGCGCCGGCGTCGTGGAAGCTGAATAGGGAGACACGCGAATGACCGCGCGAAGCATCGACAAGCGCACCGACAACATCCTCATCGGCGCCGGCGAAGTCTACCTCGACATCCACGAGGGAGGCGCTGCGACGGGCGAGCGCTACCTGGGCGATGCCGTGGGGGCGGAGCTGGAGGTCGCGACCGAGGAAACCACGGTCTTCTCCGGCTCGGGCCCCGTCGCGCGCGAGCTTACGCGCATCGCCCGCAGCGTGACGCGCACCGTGAGGCTCACGCTCCACGACATCAGCTTGGAGAACCTGGCGCTCTTCACGGTGGGCGAGGTGAAACGGCTCGACGCTGCGGACCACGTCTCGGGCGAGGCCGCCGTTCTGCGACCCGGCCGATGGTATCAGCTCGGCGGGGCCGACCGGCCCGCCGGCGTGCTCAGGCTGGCTGCGCCGGCCGACAAGGCCGCTGCGATCGCAGCCGTGACCGTCGCCACCACGGCGCAGGCGCCGGTGACGGCGACGCAGGCGATCGCCGCCGGGCAATTCGGGAACGCTGCCAGCGAGACCGAGCAGAAGGGCCAGTACGTGGTGGACTATGCCCGCGCCCGCATCTTCTGGCTGCCTCCCGACCACGCGCTCTACGAAGCCAAGGCCGGCGTCGAAGCCGGCACCGCTCTCGCCGTCGATTACACGCCCGACGATGCGCCGCGGGACCAGGTGCAAGGCGCGTTCCGACAGTTAATCGGCGCCTTTCGCTACATCGAGGACGCGGCCGAGGGTCAGGGGCGGAACATCTATGCGCCGCGCTGCTCGATCCAGCCGGCCGGCGGGCTGACCCTGCTCGACGGACGCTCGTCCGAGCAGCAGATCCGCCTCGCCGTCTCGATGCTGGAGCCGGGCGCCGGCTTGCCTGCGCTCTACATCGACGGGCAGGCAGCATGATGGACGTGGACGAGCTCTCGGTGCTTTTTCCGGATCGGGACGTGGCGGTGCGTGATCCTGACGGCGGCGCCGAGGTTTCGCTCAACGTGCGGGAGTTCCGCTTCCGCGAAGGGCTCGAGGCGACGGCGCTGGCCCGACCGTTGATCGCGGCGCTCGCGGCGCTGGTGCCGGAGAGGGGCGACGGTGCGAGCGCCCAAGGGGAGGGGCCGGATGCGCTCGAAATCGAGAGCGTGCTCGCCACCCATGCGGCTCTCTGGCTGGAACTCACGGCCCGCGCCTGCGGCCGGGACGCGGGCTGGCTCGCCCGCCTGGGCGATGCCGACGGCCGCGCGCTCTCCGAAGCCATGTGGGCGGCGAACGGCGGATTTTTTTTGCGCCGCGTCGTGGCCCGGGTGGCGAGCCGGGCGCGGGGGAGGGGGGTGAGCCCGTCGCTCTCTCCCGCGTGCTCGACACCCTCGTCCGCGCCGGCCACGGGTGCGGCCATCTCGACCTCGGCGAGCGCCTGACATGGCGGCAGATCGTTCTTTTCTGGCGCGTGGCGACCGAGCCGCCATCGGGCGAGCGGAGGACATGAACGATGCCCGGTGATCTGGACCTCGCGCTCCGGGTCCGCGCGGACATGCGCGAGGCTCTCAGCGGGATCGGCGCGTTGAACCGGACCCTCGGCGATACCGCACGGCGCGGCGGCGAGGCGGACAAGGCGCTCGCGGGCGCGACCGGCGCGGCGCGGGAGCTTTCCGCGACCTTCGAGCGGGCACCCGGTCGAGGGGCAGGGGCAAGCTGGATCGATGCCTTGCAGACCTCGCTGAGCGCGCTCGGCCGGGAGAGCGAGCGCACGCTCGATCAGACCCGATACGCGGCGGAGACGGCCTTCGCCGGCATGGAGGCCGCTCTCGCCCGCTTCGTGACCACGGGCACGCTCGACTTCTCCAGCTTCGTCGACTCGGTGCTTGCCGATCTCGCCCGTCTGGCGGTGCGGCGCTTCTTCACCCAGCCCCTCGGCGACCTGCTGTTCGGGGTGCTGGGCGGCGGAGCGGCAGCCGGCTCCGCCCCGATCTTCCACGCTGGCGGCACGGTCGGCGCGTTGGGTGGCGTCCGGCGAGACGCAGGGCTGCGGGCGGACGAAGTGCCGATCATCGCGCAGCGCGGCGAGACCGTGCTTCCGAGCGGGGCGCAGATCGCGCCGCCTTCGGTGCACGTCAACTTCGAGAATCGCGGCACGCCGCAGCGCGAGGTGAGCCGGGAGGTGCGCCTTGATGCACGGGGCGTGGTCGTCTCCATCGTCACCGACGACATCCGCCGCGGCGGGCCGATCCGCCAGACCATGCAACGCGAGCTGGGGAGCGTGCCGTGAGCGCCGGCGGGCTGGTCTGGCCTTCCTACGCGGCGACCGAGGCGGAGGGCTACGCCGTCGCCGACGACATCAACGTGCAACGCACACCCTTCGACGACGGCCTCGTGCGCCAGGAGCGTCGCCATGCGAGCGCGCTGACGGCGCTCAGAGTCACCACCCTGCTCGCAGACGATGCCGACTACCGGCGCTTCCGCGCCTGGGCCGCCGACTGCGCGCACCGCTGGTTCGCGTGGACCGCGCCGGAAAGCGGCACCGTGCACCAGGTCCGCGTGCGCGGCGGTGCGGGCGGAATCGAGTACACGGCGCGTGTCGGCGGCGACAGCCGGCGCTCGTGGGAAGCGGCCCTCACGCTCGAAGGCGTCGGGTTGTGAGTCTTCCTATTTCCCTCAGGCGCCGGGCGCTCGCTCCGATCGCTTGGCTACGCGCCTTCGGCGCATCGTGCGCCTGCGCACGTGGCCGTGCGACGCGCGGTCGCGCGCTCCGGGCCTGCGGCCCGGCCCATCTCACGTTCAACGGAAGGACTGTGAAGCCATGCCCATCGCAGAAGCGGAACAGAACCGGGCGGTGCTCGCCATCGCGAACGCCGGCGACGATTTTCTCGCGCTTGCCACGGCCGACCCCACGGCGGCGGGCAACAACCTGATCGCCGCCGCAGGCCGGGCGGAGATCAATCTCGGGCGCGAGAACGCCGACCCGGCCGGCGAGGTCAAGAACCTCGCGGCGGTCGACTTCCAGCCCACCGGCCTGGTCCAGAACGCCACGCACTTCGCCATCATGACGGCCGCCGCCGGCGGCAGCGTGCGCGCCTGGGGCCGGCTGGTGGACGCCGGCAACAATCCGGCCACGGTCTCGCAACAGTCGACCGACGATATCCTGCGTGTCGCCGCCGGCGCCGTCGTCGTGCGCATCCCCGCCGGCGCGATTTAGCCCTCAAGCAGCGCAGCGATAGGGCAACCGGCGAGCCGGCGCATGACGCGGCAGGTCCTCGACCTCACCGGCCTCAGCCATGAAAGCGGCTGGCGCGGCGCCGTGCTCATCGACCCCGGCCTGGTCGCGGGCGGGGGCGTCGCCTACCTGCGCCATATCGAGCGCGTCGGCAACAGCATCCGGGTGCGGCTTGCGGCGAGCGCGGCCGCCGCCCCGCTCGACGCCGGACCCGAGTTCACCGCCGCGCTTGAGACCCATGACGAGGCCCTGACCTTCGCCGGCAGCGACGGCGCCACCGTCACGCTGAAGGGTCCCGGCCACGGCGACAACAGCTTTGCCGACCCGACCGAGCCCTATTTCTGGACGCCGGACAACGGCGCCGCGATGAATGCGTGGTTCACCGGCCGGTCCGGCGCCTTCACGCTCACGCTCGACGATGGCGTGACAGAGATCGTGCGCGGGGTCGGCGGCACGGCGGCTGCCGGCGCGGCCGAGACCGTCGCCACGGTGGACCGCGTGCCGCAGCTCGCGCTCGCCGACTTCGACGCGGCCGGGCTCGAGGTCGATGTGCTCGCGCTGATCCGCGCCGGCGCCGGTCCCAACGGCGCGCTCTATGCCGCGCCGCCGCGCGGCACCGTGGGCGCCTTGCTCGAAGGCGACCTGGGGCTTGGGGAGAGCGAGGTCGCGATCACCCGCATCCGCCGGCGAAACGGCACGATGCTGGTGGTCAACGACAACGATGCGTTGTCCCTGGCGACGTATTTCGGCCCCGGCGGAGCGGGCGCCGACCTCACGCTCTATGTTCAGACCCTGGCCGGGGTTGCCTCGATTGCCGTAAGCGCCCACGCGCGCGCAGGCGGCAACATGATCCACTTCGGCGCCATCGACAGCGGCTTTCAGGCGCTGCTCGACGGGATTGGCGACGGCGATCGGTTCATTTTCGCGTTGGTGCGTGTGGCTCGCGCGATTGTTGCGGTGCGCGGCTTGGCCGAGGCCGGTGCGCCGGAGGCCGCCGCCCGCGTCTCCCGCGTCCCGCGCGCGATCCGCAGGCTGCGGGGCACGGCCGCGGCCGGCGAGGCCAGCGCGAGCGTCAGAGTGCTCGTGCAGCGCGTCCGTGCGGTACGTGGCGTGGCTGCAGCCGGCGCGACGTTGGCGCGCGCCCGCCTCTCGCCCATCGCGGTGCGTGCGATCCGGGGCCGGGTGCAGGCCGGGGGCGCGGTCGCACGGGCCGCGGTGGGCGTGCGCGCCTCCGAGGTGCTCTTCAAGCGCTGGCAGCGCGAGGCCGCGCCGGTGGACCGCGTGGTCACGGCGCTGGAGATACGGCACCCGGCGGTGCCTGTGCCGGTGCGCGTGGTGAACGACACCGTCAATCGGCGGATCGAGGGCAGCGACTACGTCGCGCTCCGCTTCGACGCGCGACTCGCCGACGACATCGCCGGCCAGGCGCCGCAGGCCGAGCTTGCCATCGACAACGTGGGCCGCGCGCTCACCCAGTGGATCGAGGCGGCGGGCGGCGGCATCGGCGCTACCGTGCGCGTGATGCTGATGCTCGCCGTGCCGGACCCGCCGGTCGAGTGGGAGCTTACGCTCGACGTGGCGGGCATCAACGTGGACCAGGAGCGCGTGACCGTGCGCCTCGGCTTCGACCCGCTGCTCGGCGGCGCGGCCGTCACGCTCCGCCACGATCCACAGACCTCGCCGGGGTTGTTTTGATGCGCGAACGCGGGACTCGGCCGTTGCCTTGTAAGGCCGGGACGCGCAGCGGCCCGGACGGCGCGCCAGCGCCGCGCGCGAAGCGCGTAGGCAAGCGAGCGGAGCGAGCGCCCGCCGTTGAGGGAGCATGAATAAGCAACACTGGGCGGAGGACTTTGTCGGCCGGCCCTACGTCGAGGGGCGGCACGACTGCGCGCATTTCGTGGCTGCCGTGCTGCGCGAGCGCTTCGGCCACGAGATCGCGCTGCCGGCGCACGGGGATGGCGTGCGGCAGTGGGACGCGCAGATCGCAGCGCTGGCCGGCGCCTACGCCGAACCGACGGAGACGCCGCGCGAGGGCGACGGCGTGCTCATGGCGGCGGCCGCCAGGCGGCGCAGCATCGGCCACCACATCGGCATCTGGTGCGCCGTCGGCGGCGAGGCCTATGTGCTCCATTGCCTGCGGGGCACCGGCTCGATCCTTCACCCGCTGCGCGATCTCGGCCGCCGCGCGCTCGTGCTGGAGGGGGTCTACCGATGGCTCTAAGCCCTGTGCAAGCGCCGGGCACGACGCCCGCCCTCAAGCAGCGAAGCGATAGGGCGGTGGCACGAGTCTCCGCCGATGTCTGGCCGCACCCGCTGACCGCCGAGGGGCGCGCGCTGCGCACAGTCGCCCTTGCCCCCGGCTCGACCGTGGCGGACCTGATCGCGCAGGAATGGCCGGGAGGATCAATCGCGCTCAAGCAGCGAAGCGATAGCGCAGAAATAACCATCGACGGCCTGCCGGTGCCGCGCGCGGCCTGGGCGGAGACGCCGCTCCGCGAGGGGCAGATCGTGACGCTCCGCGCCGCGCTGGCCGGCGGCGGCGACAAGAATCCGCTCGCCGCCATCCTCCAGATCGGCGTGCTCGTCGCCGCCATCGTCGTGCCGCCGCTGCTCTTCGCCTCCTCCTGGGCGCAGGCGCTCACCGGCGCCGCCATCACCGTCGCGGGCGGGCTGATCGTGAACGCGCTGGCGCCCCCGCGCGGGCCGGATGCCGCCCTGCCGAAGCCCGGCCCCGCGGCCGAGCCGCTCTACAGCCTCTCGGCCGGCGCCAACCGCGCGCGCACCTACGCGCCGCTCCTGCTCGTGCTCGGCGCGCACCGCGTCTTTCCCGATCTCGGCGCCGCCGAATACACCGAGGTCGCGGGCGGCGAGCAGTACCTCCACCAGATATTCAACTTCGGCCTGGGTTCCCTCGCCGTCTCCGACCTCCGCATCGGCGACACGCCGCTCGCGACCTTCGACGAGGTCGAGACCGAGTTCGCCAACGCGCACGGCGAGATCGCGCTCGTCGCCGGCAACGTCGACAGCGAAGCCGGGGCCGCGCTGGAGGACACCGCCTTCGTCGAGCGCACCACCGGCCGGGGCACGCGGCGCATCGGCATCGACCTGGCCGGGCGCATCTTCCGCGTGAACGAGCGGGGCGACATCATCGAGAACGGCGTCGAGGTCGAGATCGAGTGGGAGCCGGCGGACGGCTCAGGCCCCGTGGCGCGCCGCAGGGTCACGCTCACGGGCGATGTGCAGACGCCCTATCGCCGCACGCTCGCCTACGACCTCGGCACGCCCCGCGCATGGACCGTGCGCGTTCGCCGCACCGCCGACCCGGATGCCTCCGATCGGGTCTACGACGATCTGTCGTGGGCCGCGCTCCGCGCCTATCAGCTCGACCCGGCGGACTATCGGGGCCAGACCCGGCTCGGGCTTCGCATCCGCGCCTCGGGCCAGCTCTCCGGCCGGCTCGACCGCGTCTCCGCGATGGTGCGCCAGCGCGTGCCGACGTGGAACGGCCGGCAGTGGACCGCGCCCCTGCCCTCCGACAACCCGGCGTGGCTCTTTCGCTGGTACGCGCTGGGCGTGCGCGTGGCAGGGCGCCTCGTGGCCGGCCTCGGCCTCGACGGCGCGCGCATCGACGAGGAGTCGATCAAGGCCTGGGGCGCCTGGTGCGCGGCGCAGGGCCTGGGCTGCAACCTCGTCCTCGACCGCGCGATCACGCACGGCGAGGTGCTGGCGGTGATCGCGCAGTGCGGGCGCGCGAGCGTGAGCTGGCAGACCGGCATGCTCGGCGTGGTGTGGGAGGAGGCCGGGCGGCCGGCCACGGCGCTGATCGCGCCCGGCAATATCCTCGCCGGCTCCTTCGCCGTGGAATACGCCAACGGCCGCGCTGCCGACGAGATCGCCGTCCGCTACATCGAGCCCGATCTCGATTGGCAGCTCAACACGCTGCGACGCTTGGCACCCGGCGTCACCGGCATGCCTGAGAGCACGGCCACGATCACGCTGCACGGCGTCACCTCCAGCGTGCAGGCGGCGGCCGAGTGCAACCTGCAGGCCGCGCGCCAGCTCTACCACCGGCGCAGGTTCTCGTGGGAGATGGCGCCCGAGGGCCTGTCGCTCGTGCGCGGCGACGTGGTGCACCTCACGCATTCCCTGATCGACGGCGGGCAGGCCGGACGGCTCGTGGGCGGCGATGGCGCCAGCGTGGTCCTCGACCGGCCGGTCAACGTGGACGCAGGCGGCGAGATGCTCTTTCGGCTGGCGGACGGCCGCGTGCACCAGACCGCCGTCTCCGCGCCCGCCGGGGTCGTCGGCGAGACCGCCGAGATCGCGCTCGACGTGCCCCTGCCGGAGGCGCCGGACGCGCAGGAGGCGAGCCCGCTCGATACCCTGTGGCGCCTCTACGATACCGCCCTGCCGCCGGTGCGCGCGCGCATCATCGCGGTCGAGCCCGCGACAGACCGGCGCGTGCGCTTCACCGCCATCGACGAGCTTGCCGTTTACTACGAGGCCGCCACCCTCGACCTCGCCGCGCCGCTGCCGGTGCCGCGCTCGCGTGCGCCCCGCATCCTCGACATCATCGTCGCCGAGGCGCTGGTGCGCGTGGGCGCGGGCTTCGCGGTCGAGATCGAGGCCGCGCTCACCGTCGCCGGCGACTGGCGCGGCGGCGTCGTGCGCGCCGCCACGGACGGCGGCCCGGCGCGCGTCGTGGCCCGCCTGGTGGACGGCGAGACCACGGCCCGCTGGCTGGCACCGCCTGCCGGCACGCTCCGCGTGACCGTGGCGCCCGGCACCGAGGCCGCGCCGAGCGGCCGGCCGTTCGCCGTCACCTACGCGATCGTCGGCCCGCTCGCGCCGCCGGGGCCGCCCACCAACTTCCTCATCGACGTGCTGGGCGACGGCACGCGGCGGCTGCGCTGGACCCCACCGGCCGACGCCGACCTCGCCGGCGTGCTGATCCGCTACGGCGCGCAGGGCGGCACGCCGCTCGCGTGGGAGCAGCTCACGCCGCTGCACCGGGGCTTTCTCACGGCCTCGCCGCTGGAGACGGTCGAGCCGCCGGCCGGCGTCTGGGTCTTCGCCGCGCGCTCGATCGACACAGGCGGCAGGCTGTCCCAGGGCGACGTGCGGATCGTCGCCGAGCTGGGCCCGCAGCGCCAGGGCGACGCGCTGGTATGGCAATGCCCGTCGGCCGCGGGCTGGCCGGGCACGCTCGGCGCCACCATCGAGCGCTCCGACGACGGGCGCGACGCGCTGGAGGGCATCGGCGACTACACCTGGAACGACCTCACCACCTGGGATGCGTGGCAGACCTGGGCCACCGGCAACGGCGGCCAAGGGGCGGCGGAGATCGTCTACGAGGGCGACGCCTTCGACCTCGGCGCCGTCCTCGACGCGGAGATGCGCTGGTCGGCGGACGTGGCGGGTGACGTCGCCTTCGAGTACCGCGCCGCCGATACGCAAGCCGCGCTCGCCGGCCGGGCCTGGGCGGCCTATCCCGCCGGTGCCACGGTGAGCGGGCGGTGGGTGCAGCTCCGCTGGCGCGTGGGCGGCGACGGCACGCAGGCGCTCGGCCTCGATCACCTGTGCTGGTCCGCGCACGCGCCGGGCGCCATCCGCAAGCTGCTCGACCGCGACACCGCCGGCTGGCAGGGCACGGCGGCGCAGGGGCGCATCGTGCCGCACGACCTCCGCCTGGCGACCGACCTCGACGTGACGCTGCAATCGGTGGGCGCCGGCTGGACCTGGACCCTGCTCAGCAAGAACGACCCGACGCGCATCCGCATCTACGACGGCGCCGGCAACCCCGCCGATGCCGTGGTCGACGTGATCGTGCGCGGGATCGCGGCATAGGAGGAGCGCATGCCCTGGCCGACCGACGACCTTTCAACCGCCGGTGTCGATTCCGGCGCCGACCGGCCGCCCCGCGCGGAGTTCTTCAAGCTCTTCCAGCGCGTCAAGACGATCATCGCGGCCCGCGGCGACATCGATGGCGTGGCCCGCCTCGACGGCCGCCGCCGGGTGCCGGACGCGGAACTGGGGCGGGGCGTTGCGAACGGCGTGGCCGCGCTCGACGGCTCCGGCATCGTGCCCGCCGCCCAGCTCCCGCCGCCGTCCGCCGTCCCGGATGCCGTGCCGGTCGGCACCGTCTGCATGTGGTCGGGCGCCAACCCGCCCGCCGGCTGGTTCAACTGCTACGGCAGCGCCATCAGCCGCACGACCTATGCCGCGCTCTTCGCCGTCATCGGCACCCGCTACGGCGCCGGCGACGGCTTGGCGACCTTCAACCTGCCCAACATGTCGGGCCGCTTCCCGCTAGCGCGCGGCGGCACCCGCGACCGGGGCGACATCGGCGGCGCGGCGACGCACACGCTCACCGAAGCCGAGATGCCCCGGCACCGGCACTTCGCCATCTCCAAGGACCGCCTCAGCAATCAGGACGGCCACCGCAACGACCGCGCCTTCACCTGGGCCAGCAACGGCGGCCTCGGCAACTCGGACTACGCCGGCGGCGGCTCGGTGGACGAGGCTGACGGCGGCCTCACGTCGCTTACCGGCGGCGCCGGCGCGCATAACAACATGCCGCCCTATTTCGTCGTGAATTTCATCATCAAGTGGTAGGCGGGGGTCCGGCGGCGAAGGCTCACCTGGCCTCTGTCGTGAAAAGAGGCCCGGTCGGCGTAACCGACTGAATCAACGGCCATTCAGGCGACGGCGACGGCGTCGATCTCCACCTTCCACTCGGGCTTGACGAGGCCGGCCACCACGATGGTCGTGGACGCGGCCTTGTGATCGGCGCCCAGGTGCTGCCGCCGCGCGGCCGCCAGCAGCGGCACGCAGTCGGCGTCGAGCATGTAGGTGATGGTGCGCACGATGTTGGCGGTGGTCATGCCGGCTTCGGCGAGCACGGCCTCGATGTTGAGCCAGACGCGCTCGATCTGCGCCGCCACGTCCTCGGGCACGGTGCCGTCGGGGTCGGTGCCGACCTGGCCTGATACGTGCAGCAGGCGCGAGACGTCGACGGCTTCGACGCCGTGGTCGTAGTGGCCGAAGGGCCCTGCGATGCCGGCCGGATTGTACGTCTTGAGCATGGTGTCCTCCTCACTCCGTCGCGTGGACCGACGCGCCGCTTCCCCGAATTGTCCCGAATTCTAGGCGGCGGCCCGGGGACCCACCGGGCAGTGGGCCTCGCGCTCCACCAGGTCGTAGACGAAGAGGAACTTCGCCACGCCGGTGAGCACCGCCGCCACCATGCCGAGCTCGAAGATCTCGCCGTCGTCGAAGTGGGCCGAGAGATCGGCGTAGAGGGCGGGCGTGAGCTGGCCCTCCATGTTGGGGAGCACCATCTCCGCGCCCAGCCGCAGCACGGCGCGCTCGCGCTCGTCGAAGACGGCGCTCGCCTCGTTCATGATGGCATCGAGCTGGGCGTCGGTGACGCCGGCGCGGCGCGCGGCCTCGACGTTGCCCTTGTTGCAGAAGGCGCAGCCGTGGGTCATCGAGAGCCGATAGCGCAGCAGCTCCTTGATCCTGACCTCGACGCGCCCGCCATAGAAAATGCCCTCGTAGAAGCTCTTGAAGTACCACTCGAGCATGTGGGGGGCGTTGGCGCCGATCTCGTAGAACGTCGCATCGCCGCCCTTGCTCTCCTGCAGCGTGCGGCTCTCCTGGTAGGCCGCGCGCAGCCATCCATCCATGGCGTCGGGCGCGACCCGTTGCAGCAAGGGATTGGGCACGGTCTCCTCCTTCGATCTGTCAATGGGTGCCGGCCTCGACCATGAGGCTGGCGAGAGGCCCTGTTATTCGTCAGCCTCCTTCAGGGCGGCGATGATCTCGTCCGGCTCGGCCCGCGTCGTGTAGTCCGCGTCCACGAAGGCCTTGAGCACGGTGCCGCCCTTGCCGATGACGAAGGTGGCCGGCACCGGCAGGGTCTGGCTCGCCTCGCCGTTGGAGCTCTCCAGGTCGATGCCGAACCCCTTGTAGAGGTCGTTGACCGCATCGGGCAGGCGGAAGGTGAGGCCGAAGGCGCTCGCCACCCGGTTGCCGTCGTCGCTCAGCACGTCGAAGCCGATCTCGTTCTTCTCTTGCGTGGTGAGCGCGTTGTCCGGCGTCTCGGGCGTGATGGCGACCAGGCGCGCGCCCAGCGCCTCGATCTCCGGCAGGCGGTCCTGCAGCGCCTTCAGCTCGACGTTGCAGTAGGGGCACCAGCCGCCGCGGTAGAACGAGACCACGGCGGGGCCGTCGCCCCAGAGCGCCTCCGAGGCGACCGGCTCGCCGTTCGCGTTGGGGAGAGAGAAGTCGGGGGCAGCGCTGCCTTCGCCGGCACTCTGCTCGGCGATGCCCGACGCGATCAGGTCTTTCGTGGCCCCCTGCATCACGGCCAGGGTCTCGGCCGGGAATTTCTGGGCGGAAGCGGCCCGCAGCCTGGCCAGCTCGTCCTTCAGCGACATTCGGTCGTACTCCTCGGTTGCTCTGCCGGGTGATTCTCGGCGCCAGCCCTCCTTTCAAGCAGCAAAACGGCGCAGGAGTCCAGGCTCTGGGTGCCGGTCCGGCGGGGTTGAAAGGGCGCGGGCCTCAGCCTCTGCGGCGGTTGCGCGGGGCGGGTGAGTATGCTACCCATCCGACGCCTTGTCCGGGACGGGCGCCCGCGAGGCTTTTTTTGCGGCCGCGCCGCGGGAATACCGCGTGTGGCGGCGCATCCGGAGATGACCTGGGGAGGGGCGGTGGCTGGTCAATCGGTCGGCGGAGCCGGTCTCGCGGATCGTTACGCGACCGCGCTCTTCGAGCTTGCGCTGGAGAGGGATGCGATCGAGCAGATCGAGCGCGACCTCGAAGCCATCCGCGCGCTCGTGGACGGCAGCGACGACCTCGCGCGTGTGGTCCGTAGCCTGACGCTCACCCGCAGCGAGCAGGGCAAGGCGCTCGACGCGGTGCTGGAGCGGCTGGGATCGAGCCAGTACGTCAGGAACTTCGTGGCGCTGCTTGCCCGCAACCGGCGGGTCTTTCTGCTGACGGACATGATCGCCGCGTTCCAGGCGAAGCTCGCCGAGCACCGGGGCGAGGTGTCGGCGGAAGTGACGTCGGCCGTGCCGCTCAAGGCCAATCACATGGACGCCGTGAGGGACGCGCTGCGCAGCATCGTCGGCCGCGATGTGGCGCTGGAGACCCGCGTGGATCCCTCCCTGATCGGCGGGCTCACGGTGCGCGTCGGCTCGCGCATGCTCGACAACTCGCTCAGGACGAAGTTGCAGAATCTCGAATTGGCGATGAAGGGGATCTGACATGGATATCGGCGCCGCCGAAATTTCGGCAATCCTGAAGGAGCAGATCGCCAATTTCGGCTCGGAGGCGGACGTCGCCGAGGTCGGCCAGGTGCTCTCGGTCGGAGACGGCGTGGCCCGGGTCTACGGCCTCGACAATGTCCAGGCCGGCGAGATGGTCGAATTCCCCGGCGGAATCAGGGGGATGGCGCTGAATCTCGAGACCGACAACGTCGGTATCGTGATCTTCGGCGAAGACCGCGACATCAAGGAAGGCGACATCGTCAAGCGCACCGGCACCATCGTCGACGTGCCGGTGGGCAAGGGGCTCTTGGGCCGCGTGGTCGACCCGCTCGGCAACCCGCTCGACGGCAAGGGGCCGATCGAGAGCGACGACCGGCGCCGGGTCGAGGTGAAGGCGCCCAGCATCATCCCGCGCCGCTCGGTGCACGAGCCGGTGCAGACCGGACTGAAGGCGCTCGACGCGCTGGTGCCCATCGGGCGCGGCCAGCGGGAGTTGATCATCGGCGACCGGCAGACCGGCAAGACCGCGGTCGCCATCGACACGATCATCAACCAGAAAGAGGTCAACGCCGGCGACGACGAATCGCGCAAGCTCTACTGCATCTACGTCGCGGTGGGGCAAAAACGCTCCACCGTGGCGCAGATCGTAAAGACGCTGGAGGAGAACGGCGCGCTCGACTATTCCATCGTCGTCTCCGCGTCCGCGTCTGAGCCCGCGCCGCTGCAGTTCCTGGCGCCCTACGCCGGCTGCACCATGGGCGAGCACTTCCGCGACAACGGCATGCACGCGGTGATCTTCTACGACGATCTCTCCAAGCAGGCCGTGGCCTACCGCCAGATGTCGCTGCTGCTCCGCCGCCCGCCGGGGCGCGAGGCCTATCCGGGCGACGTGTTCTACCTCCATTCGCGCTTGCTCGAGCGTGCAGCGAAGATGAACGAGCAGAACGGCTCGGGCTCGCTCACCGCCATGCCGGTGATCGAGACCCAGGCCAACGACGTCTCGGCCTATATCCCGACCAACGTGATCTCGATCACCGACGGGCAGATCTTCCTCGAGACCGACCTGTTCTATCAGGGCATCCGGCCGGCGATTAACGTGGGCCTCTCGGTGAGCCGGGTGGGCTCGGCGGCCCAGGTGAAGGCGATGCGCCAGGTGGCGGGCCGGATCAAGCTGGAGCTTGCCCAGTACCGCGAGATGGCGGCGTTCGCGCAGTTCGGCTCCGACCTCGACGCGGCGACGCAGCGGCTGCTCAACCGCGGCGCGCGGCTGACCGAGCTGCTCAAGCAGGACCAGTTCTCGCCGATGGCGGTGGAGGAGCAGGTGGTCTCGATCTTCGCCGGCGTGCGCGGCTATCTCGACGGCATCGACGTCAACGACGTGAACCGCTTCGAGAGCGAGTTCCTGAGCGAGATGAGGGCCAGCCACGGCGCGCTGCTGGACGAGATCCGCACCTCGCAGCAGATGAGCGACGAAAGCGACAAGGCGCTCACCGCGATCCTCGACGAGTTCTCAAAGAAGTTCGCCTAAGCCCTGATATCGTTGAGAGAATAGGCCACCGCAATGGCGAGCCTCAAAGACCTCCGGGTGCGCATCAACAGCGTGCGCCAGACCCAGAAGATCACCTCGGCGATGAAGCTCGTCGCGGCGTCCAAGCTGCGCCGCGCGCAGGAGGCGGCCGAGGCGGCGCGCCCCTTCTCCGAGCGGATGGAGCGAATGGTGGGCTCGCTCGCCGAGGTCATGGGCGAGCGCGAGGATGCGCCCGCCATGATGCGGGGCACGGGCAGGGACGAGACGCACCTCTTCGTCGTGGCGACCGCCGACCGCGGCCTCTGCGGCGGCTTCAACAGCTCCATCACGCGGGCGACGCGCGCCAGGCTCAAGGAGCTGGGCGAGCAGGGCAAGACCACCAAGATCATCTGCGTCGGCCGCAAGGGGCGCGAGCAGCTCCGCCGCGAGTTCGGCGCGATGATCGTCGACCATACGGACGGGATCGGACGCTCCGGCGGCCCTTCCTTCGAGGAGGCGGACGCGATCGGCCGCGGCCTGACGCAGCGCTTCGAGGCCGGCGAGTTCGACACCTGCACGGTGGTCTACAACCGCTTCAAGACGGTGATGAGCCAGGTCGTCACCTTCCAGCAGCTGATCCCCTTCAGCCCGCCCGAGCAGGCGGAGGCCGAGGGCGGCGACGACTCAGGTGCGATCTACGATTTCGAGCCCGATGAGGAGATGATCCTCTCCGACCTTCTACCGCGCAATCTATCGATCCAGATCTTCCGTTCGCTGCTTGAGAACGCGGCGAGCGAGCAGGGCGCGCGGATGACGGCGATGGACAGCGCGACGCGCAACGCAGGCGAAATGATCGACAAGCTGACCCTCCACTACAACCGGACGCGACAGGCGCAGATCACCAAGGAGCTGATCGAGATCATCTCCGGCGCCGAAGCGCTCTAGCCGGGGCAGCGAACGAGTTCGAGCGGGAGCAAAGCAAGATGGCGACGAGAAACGCGGTCGGGAAGATCACCCAGGTCATGGGCGCGGTCGTGGACGTGCAGTTCGAGGGCGAGCTTCCGGCGATCCTGAACGCCCTTCACGTCGACAATCAGGGCAACCGCCTGGTTCTCGAAGTGGCGCAGCATCTGGGCGAGAGCACGGTGCGCTGCGTCGCCATGGACACCACCGATGGGCTCGTGCGCGGCGGCGACGCGGTGGATACCGGCGAAGGCATCGAAGTGCCCGTGGGTCCGGAGATGCTGGGCCGCATCATCAACGTCGTCGGCGACCCCATCGACGAGCGCGGCGATGTCAACGCCAAGTCGAGCAAGCCGATCCATGCGCAGGCGCCGGCCTTCGTCGAGCAGTCGACCGAGGCCGAGATCCTGGTCACCGGCATCAAGGTGGTGGATCTGCTGGCGCCCTACGCCAAGGGCGGCAAGGTCGGGCTCTTCGGCGGCGCCGGCGTCGGCAAGACCGTCATCATCATGGAGCTGATCAACAACATCGCGAAGCAGCACGGCGGCTATTCGGTGTTTGCCGGCGTGGGCGAGCGGACGCGCGAGGGCAACGACCTCTATCACGAGATGATCGAATCGGGCGTCATCGACCTCGACGGCGATCAGTCCAAGGTGGCGCTGGTGTACGGCCAGATGAACGAGCCGCCCGGCGCGCGTGCCCGCGTGGGCCTCACGGGGCTGACCCAGGCCGAGTACTTCCGCGACGAGGAGGGGCAGGACGTGCTGCTCTTCATCGACAACATCTTCCGCTTCACCCAGGCGGGCTCCGAGGTGTCGGCGCTGCTGGGCCGCATTCCGTCCGCCGTGGGCTACCAGCCGACGCTCGCCACCGACATGGGCACGCTGCAGGAGCGCATCACGTCGACCCAGAAGGGCTCGATCACCTCGGTGCAGGCGATTTACGTACCGGCCGACGACCTCACCGACCCGGCGCCGGCAACCTCCTTCGCGCATCTGGACGCGACCACCGTGCTCTCGCGGCAGATCGCCGAGCTCGGCATCTACCCGGCGGTGGACCCGCTCGATTCCACCTCGCGCATGCTCGACCCCCGCATCATCGGCGACGAGCACTACACCGTCGCCCGTGAGGTGCAGCGCATCCTGCAGACCTACAAGTCACTGCAGGACATCATCGCCATTCTCGGCATGGACGAGCTTTCGGAGGAGGACAAGCTCACGGTGGCGCGCGCCAGGAAGATCCAGCGCTTCCTCTCGCAGCCGTTCTTCGTGGCCGAGGTCTTCACCGGCACGCCCGGCAAGCTCGTCGACATCAAGGACACCATCGCGAGCTTCAAGGCGATCTGCGAAGGCGCTTACGACGACCTGCCGGAGGCCGCGTTCTACATGGTGGGCCCCATCGAGGAAGCGGTCGACAAGGCGAAGCAGATGGCCGCAGAGGCCGCCTAAGGACGCCGGTAAGCCTGAGGAGCGGCCATGGCCGACACCCTGCAGTTCGAGCTGGTCGCGCCGGAGCGGCTGATCTTCTCCGGCGACGTCGAGATGGTGGTGGTGCCGGGCGCCGAAGGCGACTTCGGCGTGCTGCCGGGCCACACGCTGCTGCTCTCCACGCTCCGGCCGGGCGTGATCGAGATCTACGAGAACGAGAAGCCGAAGGACCGCTACGTGGTGGCCGAAGGCTTCGCCGAGGTGACGGGCGAGCGCTGCACGGTGCTCTCCACCGAGGCCTTCGAGGCCGGCGCGATCGACCGCGCCCAGGCCGACGCGCGGCTCGAGCAGGCGCAATTGCGGCTGCGCGACGCCGAGGGCGACGAGGAGCGCGCGAAATACGAGCGCGAGGTCGAGCTGGCCGAGCTTCTGGCCGCCAACGCCGGCTGAGGCGCGCCGGGAATCTTTGGCCCGTCAAAGTGGTCAAATAGACCCCGACGCCTAAAGGAAGTCAGTCATGACGTCGGCAGAACTTGCAGACACTCTTTCCCGGATGCATCACCGCGCTGCTGACGGAGATAAGGCGGTGATGGTCCACCTGTTCGGGATAAGGTATGCCGACGAAATTCGTCACTGCGGGGCGTCAGTCGCCGAGATTGTCCGTTTATCTGCACTCAGCCACACCACTTATGCTACGGAGGTCTCTAAGGGCGTGAAGCTCGCGCGCTATGTTTCTCTGCGGTCTGATTGTGACTTTGGTATGTAATCCCCAAGACAAAGAATTTCTAAACGAAGCCAATTTCTCATAACTCATTGGTTTATAACGTAAATTAGAGAGATTTCCGTTTCTGGTGCCTCGGGCCGTCGGGTCCATAGGAGAGCGAGCCATGCCCAGGACCGTCTCGATCGCGGCCTGCCAGTTCGTCGTCAGGCCCGTCGGCAGCTTCGACGAATTCGCCGCCCACGCGCGCGGGCTGCTGGACCGGGCGGAAGGCGCGGACCTCGTGCTGTTCCCGGAACTCTTCACCATCGAGCTGTTCACGACCTTTCCCGACTGGATGGACCTGCCGGTCTCCGAGCTGACCCGCATCCATCGGTACGGGAACACCCACTACACCGAGGACTACCGCCGGCTCTTCGAGAGCGAGGCCAGGGAGCGGGGGCAGCACATCGTCGCGGGCTCTCACCTGGAGAAGAAGGGCGGCAGGTATCTCAACGTCGCCTACCTCTACGGCCCCGACGGGCTCGTTCACGCCCACGACAAGACGCATATCTTCCCGGCCGAAGCCGAGTGGTCGACCGAGGAGGGCGATACCATCGAGATGGTCGAGCTTCCCTTCGCGAAGGTCGGGTTCAACGTGTGCTACGAGGCCGAGATTCCCGAGTGCGCCGCGAGCCTTGCCGAGCAGGGCGCCGAGATCATCCTGTGTCCGTCGCTCACCTTCACGGAGGAGGGCTTCTGGCGCGTCCGTCACTGCGCCCAGGCGCGCGCGATCGAGAACCAGGTCTACGTCGTCCACTGCGGGGGAAGCGCCGTGCTCCCGCCCGGCGGGCCGCTGCCGTCCCCCTGGGGGCGCAGCTCGATCCTGAGCCCCTGCGATACGCCGTGGGATGCGCCGAACGGCGTCGTCGCGGAATCGCCGGAGCCCAACATCGAGACCGTGGTGCAGGGCGTGGTCGATCTCGACAGGCTCCACGAGAACCGCGAGAACGGCGCCGCGCCCACCTTCCGGGACCGCCGCCGGCGCGCGGCTCTCTACGGGGAGTGGCCCGGACACTTCAGCGCTTGAGCGCGCGCGCAATCCGCCCGCCTGTGCTAGTATTCGCCGCCGTCGAATCGTCGTAATCCAGGAAGCGGAGCATGGGGACCTGGACCCTTGATGACATCCCGTGGGACCAGTTCGACCGGTCGAAGCTCGACCCGGAGATGGTCAAGATCGCCAAGGCGGCGTGCATGGTCGAGCACCACAGCGCCGACTACGGCAGGTATCTCTGCGGCGTCTTCCACGACGATCCCGGTTTCTGCGCCGACGCGCTCGCGTGGGCGGAGGAGGAGGTGCAGCACGGCGCCGCGCTGAGGCGCTACGCCGAACTCGCGGACCCGTCGTTCGACTTCGACGCGACGTTTGCGCGCTTCGTCGCCGGCCACCCCATTGACACCGACGCGAGCGATTCGATCCGCGGCTCACGCTGCGGCGAGATGGTGGCGCGCTGCATCGTCGAGGTCGGCACGTCGGCCTACTACAGCGCGCTCCGCGATGCCGCCGAGGAGCCCGTGTTCAAGGCGATCTGCAAGCGGATCGCAGGCGACGAGTTCCGCCACTACAAGCTCTTCTACTCCACCATGAAGCGCTACCGGGACATCGAGGGCGTCGGCCGTCTGAGCCGGGCCAGGGTGGCCATCGGGCGCCTCTTCGAGGCGAGCGACGACGAGCTTTCGTACGCCTACCACTGCGGCGCCGGCGAGCCCGATCCCTACGTTCGTCGCCGCGCGGTCCTCGCCTATGCGGCGCGCACGCTGCCGCTCTACCGGCGCGACCACGTGCAGCGCGGCGTGGGCATGACGCTGAAATCCATCGGCATCAAGCCGCAGTCGCGGCTGGGCAGGATCATCGCCGCGGTGGCCTGGGGCGCGCTCAGGCTCTATGTCCGGCGTCTCGCGATGGTGAGAGATACGGGCGAAACTCCGCGATCACCGCTTCGTAGAGCGCCCGCTTGAACGGAACCACGTTCCGGGTGAGTTGATCGACGGGCGACCAGCGCCAGTCGCTGAACTCGGGATGGGCCGTCCAGATGTCGATGTCGGCATCGGTGCCGAGGAAGCGTGCGGCGAACCACTTCTGCTCCTGCCCCCGGTAGCGGCCCCGCCAGACCCGGCGCACCAGGTTGGGCGGCAGGTCGTAGCGCAGCCACGCCTGCGTCTCGGCGAGGATCTCCACCTTGTCGGGCCTGACGCCGGTCTCTTCCTCAAGCTCTCTCAGCGCCGTGTCGCGCGGGTCCTCGCCCCGGTCGATCCCGCCCTGCGGCATCTGCCAGGCCTCCTGCACCATGTCGATCCGCTTGCCGACGAAGACCCGCCGCTCGGCGTTGAACAGCAGAATGCCCACGCACGGCCGATAGGGGAGCGCCTCGCGGCTGGTCATGGCGGCAGCGAGGCCGGCTGACGGCGTCGGTCGGCCGACGTGCGTTCAGTTGACGGCCGATGCGCCGGAGAGGATGCGGGCGCCGCGTAGCTGCTCGATCGCGCGGGCGAGCTGGTAGTCGCCCTCCGTCACGTCGTCCTCGGCTTCCTCCTGGGCTTCGTCCGCCGCCGGGTCCTGGTCCTCGTCGATGACGATCCCGCCATTGTCGAGGGGCCCGTCCAAATCTTCTTCCCGTTGCTCGGCCATCGCTGCCGGCTCGGACTCCTTCCTGATCTGCTCCACGACGATGTCCGGATCGATCCCCATTTCCTGGATCGAGCGGCCGGATGGCGTGAAGTAGCGTGCCGTGGTCAGGCGCAGGGCGCCGTTGCCGCCGCCGAGCGGAATCACCGTCTGCACCGAGCCCTTGCCGAACGAGCGCGTGCCGAGGATGAGCGCGCGTCCGTGATCCTGCAAGGCGCCCGCCACGATTTCCGAGGCCGACGCCGAGCCGCCGTTGATGAGCACGACCAGTGGCAGGCCGTCGATGATGTCTCCCTCACGCGCGTTGAAGCGCAGCGCGCTCTCGGGGTCGCGGCCGCGGGTCGATACGATCTCGCCCTGCTCCAGGAACGCATCCGAGACCGCCACCGCCTGGTCGAGAAGGCCCCCCGGATTGTTGCGCAGGTCGAGCACGGCGCCCACCAGCCGGTCGCCCTGCTCCTCCCAGAGGTCGCCCACGGCGTCGTCGAGGTCGTCGGACGTGTGCTCGGAGAATGCCGATATCCGCGCGACGATGATCTCGTCGTCCACCACCCGCGTGCGCACCGAGCGGATCTTGATGATGGCGCGGGTGATCGGAAATATCAGGTCTTCCTCGACCCCGCTGCGGCGGACCGTCAGCGTGATCTCGGAGTTGGCGGGGCCGCGCATCCTGTCCACCGCCTGTTGCAGCGTGAGCCCGAGAACCGGCTCGTCGTCGAGATGGGTCACCAGGTCTCCCGGCTCGATTCCTGCGCGCTGCGCGGGCGTGTCGTCGATGGGGGCGATCACCTTGACGAGGCCGTTCTCCATCGTGACCTCGATGCCGAGGCCGCCGAACTCGCCCCGCGCCTGGACCTGAACTTCCTTGTAGCTCTTGGGGTTGTGGTACTTCGAATGCGGGTCGAGCGAGCCGATCATGCCCTCGATGGCGGCCTCGATCAGCTCCGTCGCGCTCACGTCCTCCACGTAGCCGCCACGGATGTTCTCGAGGATCTCGCCGAACAGCTCGAGTTGTTCGTACGTCTCCCTGTCTTCTTGAGCGGTCGCGAACGCCGAATGGGTGACCGCGATCAAGCCGACAAAGGCGGCTGCCAGTACTCTTCGCATTCTTTCCCTCGACCGTAGCGCCGGGTGCCCAGCATCGGGCCGGCGCGTCTCCGGGGCCCTCGCCGGGGCTGCCACCGCCGCCGCTGGTCGGCGAGCGCGGATCAAGCGCTGTCCCGACGGCCCGCACTGCGAGGCAGCGCATGATATCTCTTGCCGGCGAGAAGGATCAACACGCGCGTCGATTCCTCTCCCGGTCAATCGTTCGACCCAGCGTGGGAGAGGGGCTCGACGCCTTGCTCCGGCGCCAGGGCGGCGAGTAGCGACGCGGCGGTGGCGCCGGTCACGGGGTGGCGCCAGTCCGGCGCGACCTCGATGAGAGGCGCCAGCACGAAGGCGCGCTCCGTCATCCTCGGGTGGGGAAGGACGAGGGCCGGCCCGGCGCCGTCCCCGGCGCGGTCGAGGATGCGGCCATCGTGGTCCAGAAGGTCCAGATCGAGCGGACGGGCCGCGCCCGCGACGCTGCGCCGGCGCCCGAAGTCCGCCTCGATGGCCAGCAACCGCGCCATGAGCGCAACGGGGTCGAGCGTCGTCTCGACCCGGACGACGCCGTTCACGAACCAGGGGCCCGAGGCCGGCGGCAGCGGCGCGCTGCGATACCAGCGCGACCGCGCCACGGGCTGAATTCCGTGCTCGGCCAGGGCCGGGAGCGCCGCATTCAGGCCGTCGGCCGGCGTGCCGTGGCGCGCGGTCGGAAGGTTGGCGCCCAGCGCAACCAGGATCATGGTCGAAAACCTCGGGCTTGCACTTGTTCCCCCCGTCGGGAATCCCTAGTTATTGCCTGCGTGCCGGGCAAGCGCGACCGAGTGGCGATCCGGGGGCACCACCGAGCGACGGCACGAGCGACGGCATTCTCCCCAACCCCATTCAGAAGGATAGAATTTGATGGATTTCAACCCGCAAGAGCGGATCGGCCTCTTCATCGACGGCGCGAACCTCTATGGCGCGGCCCGTTCGCTCGGTTTCGACATCGACTACAAGCGGCTCCGCGAGGAGTTCGCGGGCAAGGGCCGGCTCATCCGCGCGCTCTATTACACGGCGCTGGTCGAGGACCAGGAGTATTCGCCGATCCGGCCGCTGGTCGACTGGCTCGACTACAACGGCTACACCCTGATCACGAAGCCGACCAAGGAGTTCACCGACTCCATGGGGCGGCGCAAGGTCAAGGGCGACATGGATATCGAGATCGCGGTCGACATGCTGGAGCTGTCGGGCGCCCTGGACCATGTCGTGCTGTTCTCCGGCGACGGCGACTTCCGCCGCGCGATCGAGGCCGTTCAGCGCAAGGGTGTGCTGGTGACGGTCGTCAGCACCATCCGCTCGCAGCCGCCCATGATCGCCGACGAGCTGCGCCGCCAGGCGGACTACTTCATCGAGCTGCAGGACCTTGAGCCCCTGATCGCGCGTGAGCCCAAGTGGCGGAACGAGCGCGCCCGCGTCATCCGGGAGCCGATGGAGGACGAGTACGAAGGGTTCGACGGCGAGGGCGACGAGGACGACATGGCCGACGAGATCGCGCACACGGTGTGAGCGCGCCGGTGCCGGCTCCGCCCGCGCCGGACCGGGACTGCGGCCGCTGCCTGCGGCTCGCGGCCTTTCGCGAGGAGCATCGTGCGTCGGAGCCGGACTGGCACAACGCGCCGGTGCCGAGCTTCGGCAGCCTCGACGCCCGGCTCCTGATCGTCGGCCTCGCGCCGGGGCTGCGCGGGGCCAACCGCACCGGCCGGCCGTTCACCGGCGATTTTGCGGGCGATCTGCTCTACGCGACGCTCGGACAGTTCGGCTTCGCGCGCGGCGCGTACGCTGCTGCGCCCGGCGACGGCCTCACGCTCCACGACTGCCGCATCACCAACGCCGTTCGCTGCGTGCCGCCGCAAAACCGGCCGAAGGCGGCGGAAATCGCGGCCTGCCGCGGGTTCCTCGAGGCTGAGATCGCGGCGATGAGCGGCCTTCGTGCCATTCTCGCGCTGGGGCAGGTCGCCCACGGCGCGGTGCTGAGGGCGCTGGGCCTACGCTCCGGCGCCTTCCGCTTCGCCCACGGCGCGGTTCACCGCCTCGACGACGGGCGGCGGCTCTTCGACAGCTACCACTGCTCGCGCCTCAACACGAACACGGGCCGCCTGACGCCCCAGATGTTCGCCGACGTGTTCGCCGCGATCCGCGCCGCGCCGGACTGAGCAGGCCGAGGGCCAGAACGTATCCGTCATGGACGACTGCGTTTCAGAGCAGCATCGGACCGGACGCGATCAGACCCGGCTCCGCACGTTCTTCAATTTGAACGCGGCGCGGCACGGCCCCCCACCTCACCCCGGCCCTCTCCTCCCCGGCGGGGAGGAGAGGGAGAAAAGGCTGGCGCCGCCTTCGTTCCCCCTCCTCCTGGGAGGAGGGGGACAGGGGGAGGTGGGAGTCCTTCGGGCTGTCGCGATCCCGTCGGGTCGAAAGGCGCTCTATCCCCGATCGCGGACCAGGCGTTCCTTCTGGCGCTTCCAGTCGCGCTCCTTCTCGGCGGCGCGCTTGTCGTACTTGCGCTTGCCCGACGCCATGGCGAGCGCGACCTTGGCGATGCCGCGCTCGTTGAAATAGAGGGTGAGCGGCACCAGGGTCACGCCGCCGCGGCGAAGCGCGCCCACGAGCTTGCGGATCTCGCGCTTGTGCAGGAGCAGCTTGCGCGGCCGCACGGGGTCGTGATTGAAGGTGCCCGCGCCCTCGTACTGGGAGATGTGCGCGTTTATCAGGAAGACCTCGCCGCCGCGTTCGGCGGCGTAGGCATCGTTGATGTTGGCGCGGCCGGCCCGGAGCGACTTGACCTCGGTGCCGGTGAGCCGAATGCCGACCTCGAAGGGCCGCTCGAGGTGGTAGTCCCGGCGGGCCTTGCGATTCTGCGCGATTCGCTTGCCGCCGGGGGCGGCATTGCCGCTCACGGCGCGAGCCTCTTTGCGGGATGTGGCCTGAGCGCTGCGCTCAGTTGAGGACGCCGACTTGGCGCATCGCCGATTCGATCCGCTCGCGGTTGGCCTCGCCGGGCGAGGTCAGCGGGAGCCGCACCTCCGGCTCGCACTTGCCGAGGAGGGACGCGGCGTACTTGACCGGGATCGGGTTGCTCTCGACGAAGAGCGTGTCGTGGAGCGGCATGAGCCGGGTGTGCCGGTCGAGCGCCTCGCCGGCATCGCCCCGCTCCCACGCGGCGAAGAAGCCCGCGCACTGGCGCGGCGCCACGTTGGCCGTCACCGAGATGCAGCCGTCGCCGCCCTGCGCGAGGAAGCCGATGATCGTGCCGTCCTCGCCCGAGAGCTGGCAGAACGCCTCGCCGATCGCGTTCCTGGTGCGGGTCGGCCGGCCGAGGTCGGCGGTCGCGTCCTTGACGCCCACGACGTTGGGAAGCTCTGCCAGCCGCGCCATGGTCTCGACCGACATGTCCACGACGCTTCGGCCGGGGATGTTGTAGATGATCTGCGGGATGTCCACGGCGTCGTTGACCGCCTTGTAGTGGGCGTACATGCCCTCTTGCGTCGGCTTGTTGTAATAGGGCATGACCAGCAGCGCGCCATCTGCGCCGGCGTCCTTGGCGTGGCGGGTGAGGCTGATCGCTTCCTCGGTCGAGTTGGAGCCCGTGCCGGCCACGACCGGAACCCGCCCTGCCGCGACCTCGATGCAGATCTCGGTCACGCGGCGGTGCTCCGCGTGGCTGAGAGTCGGCGATTCACCCGTGGTTCCGCAGGGCACGAGCCCGGCGGCGCCTTCATCGATCTGCCAGGCGACGAAATCACGATAGGCGTCTTCGTCCACCTCGCCATTGCGGAACGGCGTGATCAGGGCCGTCAGGTATCCCTGGAACATGCCACGCTCCCATGGTCGTAAGTTGCCGGTCCGGCGAGAATAGGTTGACAGCAATATGGGAACAAGGCCGCGTCCAACGTCAGACCTCCCGCGCCGCGCGCGCAAGGCCGCCCGATGGGCTCGGCGGGCGCTTCTCGCCGCGGCGCTCGTGCTCCTGCCTGCGGCCTCCGCCGTGCCCGTGCCGGGGCAGGCGGAGACGCCCATGCCGCCGGCCGTGAGCCGGGCGGACATCGCCCTCTACGTCGATGCGTTCAGGGCCGCGGCGCGCGACAACTGGCGGCGCGCCCACGGCCTGGCCCGGAGAGCCCACGACCCGCTCGGCGCGACGATCCTGCAGTGGTGGGACTACAGCCGCCCCGGCAGCACGGCCTCCTTCCACGAGATCGCACGGTTCATCGACGAGCACCCGGACTGGCCGGACCAGAGACTGCTCCAGACCAATGCGGAAGCCGCGATGGCGCGCGGCGTCTCCGACGCCGAGGTCATCGCCTGGTATCAGTGGCGGGACCCGATCAGCGCCCCCGGCCGGCTCCGCTATGCCGACGCCCTGCTCGCCGGGGGCGAGGACGAGCGCGCCGCCACTCAGGTTCGCACGGCATGGGTCGAGGGATCGTTCAGCGCGCGGGAGCTGCGCGAGACCTATCGCCGCTATCGCTCGATGCTGCGGCGGGAGGACCACATCGCGCGCCTCGACCGCCTGGTGTGGGCCCATCGCGCCGGCGCGGCGCGACGGATGTACCGCTACGTCGACGAGGGGCATCAGCACCTGGCGGAGGCGCGGCTCACGCTCCGCGCGCGGCAGGGCGGGGTGGACCGGGCCATCGCGCGGGTGCCGCGCGCGCTTCGCGATCATCCGGGTTTGGTCTACGAGCGCCTGCGCTGGCGCCGCGCCAAGGACCGCGACGACGATTCCTACGCCCTCCTGCGCTCGCCGCCGCGGGAACTCGGACCCCGGCCCAAGCTCTGGTGGCGGGAGCGCGCCATTCTCACGCGCCGCGCGCTCGAAGACGGGAGGACGCAGCGGGCCTATGCGATCGCCGCAGGTCACGGTCAGTCCATGGCCTCGACCTTCTCGGAGGCGGAATGGCTGGCCGGCTGGATCGCGCTTCGCTTTCTCGACGACCCGCGCGCGGCGTTCCCGCATTTCGTGAACATGCACGGCGCGGTGACCATGCCGGTCAGCCGCGCGCGCGGCGCCTACTGGGCGGGCCGGGCCGCCGAGGCGCTTGGCGAACGGGACGGCGCGGTCCTCTGGTACGAGAGGGCGGCGGCCTATCCCGGCACCTTCTACGGCCAGCTCGCCCTGGCGCGGATCGCGGCACGGGACGCGCCGCTGATCCCCGACGCGCCTCAGGCTGCGGTTCCGGTCGGAACGACGCTCAATGGCCATTCCCTGGTCGCTGCCGTGCGCTTCCTCACGTTCCTCGGGCGCGACTACCTGGCCGAGCCCTTCTACCACCGCCTGAGCCGGCTCGCGCACAACGAGGCGGACCACGCCGAGATCTCGGCGCTCGCGCTCTCGGTCGGCAAGCCCGATCAGGCGATCAGGGCCGCCCAGCAGGCCGCGCGGGACGGCTACGCCTCGATCGACCGGCTGTTTCCGCTGGTTGACCTGCCGTTCGCGCGCAAGGACGGCGACCTCGAGCGCGCGCTGGTGCTCGCGCTGATCCGCCAGGAGAGCCGCTTCGACCGGGAGGCGCGCAGCAGCGCGGGCGCGCTCGGCCTGATGCAGCTCATGCCGCGGACCGCGCGGAGCGTCGCCCGCAGCATGGGCCTGAGCGAGTCCACCAGGCGCCTCACGTCCAGCGCCTCCCACAACATCGCTCTCGGCAGCCGCTATCTCGACGACCTGATCGAGCGCTATGACGGTTCGTACCTGCTGGCCGCCGCCGCCTATAATGGGGGCCCCCGCAACGTCGCCCGCTGGATCGCGGCGAACGGCGACCCCCGGCACGACGCGGACGTGGACATCATCGACTGGATCGAAATGATCCCGATCCCGGAGACTCGAAACTACGTTCAACGGGTGCTTGAAGGGACCCAGGTCTACCGCTGGCAGCTCGGCCGCCGGCCGACCGCGGCGAGCCTCGAACGGGATCTCACGCGCGGCGGGGCGCGGCGCACGGTGGTGCTCACCTGCAGACCGCGCGACGGCGACGCCCTGCCCGAGCGTTGCCGGACCGCGAGAGGCGGCGTCGTGCTGCCCGCCGACCGCCCGGACCGGGGCGGGAAGGATCGCGGAGCGTTGCGGCGGCGGAGGCTCTCGTGAGCCGCATAGGGGAGCCCCTGCCGACGCCGGCGGACGTGTATGCGGCCGCGGCGCGCCTCGGCGGGCACGCGGTCGAAACGCCGCTGCTGCGTGCCGACGCCCTCGACGAGCGGATCGGCGGGCGGCTGCTGCTCAAGGCAGAGCCGCTGCAGCGCACCGGCTCGTTCAAGTTCCGGGGCGCCTGCAACCGGCTGCTGCAGCTGGGTGCGGATGCCAGGGCAGGCGGCGTGGTGGCCTACTCCTCGGGCAACCATGCGCAGGCGGTCGCGGCTGCCGCGCGACTCGTCGGCGTGCCGGCGGTCATCGTCATGCCGAGGGACGCGCCGGCGGTGAAGATCGCGGGTACGCGCCGTCACGGGGCGGAGGTCGTGCTTTACGACCGTGCCAGCGAGGCGCGCGAGGCGCTCGGCACGCGCATCGCGGAGGAGCGGGGGGCCACGCTGGTCAAGCCCTATGACGATTTTCACGTCATCGCCGGGCAGGGGACCGTGGGGCACGAGATCGTGCGCCAGTGCGGCGCCATCGGCTGCCGGCCCGATGCGGTGGTCGTGCCCGCCGGCGGCGGCGGGCTGATGGCCGGAACCTCGCTCGCCATCGCCGATGCCTGGCCCGAGACGCAGCTTCACACGGCGGAGCCGAAAGGCTACGACGACCATGCCATGTCGTTCGAGCGGGGCGAGCGCGTCGGCCTCTCCGGCCCGGGGCCCGCGAGCCTCTGCGACGCGCTCTTCGCGCCGAAGCCCGGCGCGCTCACCTTCCCGATCAACGTGGAGCGGGTGCGGGGCGGCGTTGTCGTGGACGACGACGAGGTCGGCGCGGCCATGCGGGCGGCGTTCCTGCACCTCAAGCTCGTGGTCGAGCCGGGGGGCGCGGCGGCGCTCGCGGCGGTGCTCGCCGGCAGGATCGCCACGGCCGGGCGCACGACGGTGGCGGTGCTCTCCGGCGGAAACGTCGATCCCGGCGTCTTTCGGGCCGTGCTGAACCGAGACGATGACCCGGCGGCCGCGACATAGCCGGATGCAGCGGCCCGGCCTCGTGAACCGGGCTGCGGCGGCCGCGATCATTCTGCTCCTGACCGTCCCCGCCGTGCAGGGCTGCGCGGTCCTGGAGAGCCTCATGGACGAGGAGGTCAGCTCCCTCGACGATGCTCCGCCGGTGGAGAGCCGGGGCGCGGACTGGCCGGTCCTGCCGCGCGAGGGCGGAGAGGACGGTCACGACGATCCCTTCGAGGACGTGAACCAGGTCTTCTTCTACGTCAACGGGGCGCTCGACTTCCTCCTTCTCGATCCGATCGCGCAGTTCTACCGCGGCATGATGCCGACGGACGCCCGGCACGCGATCAGCCGGGCGTTCACCAACCTGGCGGAGCCGATCGTCGTCGCGAATCATCTGCTGCAGCTCGAAGGGCGCCGCGCGGGCACGAGCCTCGGCCGCTTCGTCGTCAACAGCACCGCCGGGATGGCCGGGCTGTTCGACGTCGCGACCAACGTGGGGCTCCCGGCCGATGACGCGGACTTCGGCCAGACGCTCCATCACTACGGGATCAGCAGCGGACCCTACATCGTGCTGCCGATCTTCGGTCCCACCACGGTGCGGGACGCGATCGGCTTCGGCGTCGACGGCCTGCTCGATCCCCGCACCTTCGTGCTCGCCCCGACGCAGCTCCTGGCAGTCAGCGTGAGCGAAGGCGTCGTGCGCCGCGAGGAGATGATCGACCCGGTCCTGTTCCTGAGGGAGCACGCCGTCGATCCCTACGACGCGGTGCGCGCCTGGAATTACCAGGAGCGCCAGCGCGAGCTTACCGGCGGCTGCACCGAGCCGAAGTACGTGATCTGCCCCGGCTATTCGCCCGAGTAGGGCGGGGGAGAATTCCGGCTGGAGCGCTCTTCGACCTGACGAGATCGCGACAGGTCAAAAAGCGCTCCAACCGCATCCGGCGGGTGCTTCTGTTGACAGTCCGGGAAGCGAGGTCCTAGTTTCCGGCCAGTGTCTCAGGCCCATCCGGCGCACGGGGCGACGGCGGGCACGGGGCGACCTTCTTCAGGGAGAGATGACGCATGAGAGTGGACGTCTTCAATCGGATCATGGCTGCTC
Source organism: Rhodospirillales bacterium (assembly GCA_028818855.1). Classification (GTDB taxonomy): domain Bacteria; phylum Pseudomonadota; class Alphaproteobacteria; order UBA828; family UBA828; genus WTGU01. The sequence goes on along the minus strand of JAPPMY010000004.1, from coordinate 10,375 downwards.
AGACGAGCAGGCGCAGCATGTTGAAGGGCATGGCCGGCACCGGCGCGGTGGCGGCGCTTGCGGGTACCGGCATTGGCGGCTTTGCGCGCTCGTCGGCGGCAGAGGACAATGTCCGGGCCGAAATCCTCAAGATTCCGGGCGTGGGCGTCGGCTCTCCCATGGATTCCGACTGGCAGAAGGTGGGTGCGATGTGCCTCGGCCCGGCCAAGGAGCATGTCTCCGAAGGCGAGTTCGAGGGTCTTGAGCTTACCTTCCTCGGCCTCAACAACCAGAACCTCCACAACTTCCTCTTCCGCGGTTTCCTGAAGCCGTGGGAGGCCTATACCGGGGCCACCATCAACTGGATCGACCTTGCGCAGGCCGACTACAACGCGCGCCTGCAGCAGTCGATCGCCACGGGCACGGTCGATTTCGACATCATCGAGATGGGCGCGCCCTTCGAGGGCGACGTCTGCGGCAAGGGCCTCGCCTCGGTCATGCCGGACTGGGTGAAGAGCCAGATCGACATGGAGGACTATGTCGGCTACCTCAAGGCGCCGGTCGGCACCTGGGACGGCAAGACCTACCGCATCTCGATCGATGGCGACTGCCACAACTTCAACTATCGCACCGACTACTTCGCGGACGAGAACCTTGCGGCGGTCTGGGAGGCCGAAGGCCACGAGGGCCCCTGGGAGGTGCCGACGACCTGGCAGAAGGTGCAGGAGGTCACCAAGTTCCTCAAGGGCAAGAAGGTGGGCGGCTTCGACGCCTACGGCTACCTCGATCCGCTGAAGGGCTGGGGCGGCTTCGCCTTCTACTTCCTCGGCTCGCGGGCGACGGCTTACGCCAAACACCCGGACGATCCGGCATGGCTGTTCGACGCCGACACGATGAAGCCGCGCGTCAACAACCCCGCCTGGGTGCGGGCGATCCAGGACGTGCTGGATACGCTCGACGCCCAGCCGCCGGACCAGATCAACGCGGACCCGGGCACCACGGGCTTCCAGCAGTTCCTGGCCGGCACCGGCTCGATGCTGAGCTGGTGGGGCGACATCGGCTCCAACGCCAAGACCTCCGACAGCTCGGTGGTGGGCGAGACGGTCGGCTTCTCGATCCTCCCCGGCTCGGACGACGTCTACAACGCGGCGACCGGCGCGTGGGAGACCCCGGCATCCGGGCCGAATTTCTCGCCCAACATGGCCTACATCGGCTGGGGCGTCTACGTCATGGCCCGCGTGGACAGCGACCCGGTGAAGCAGAAGGCCGCCTGGTCCGCCGCCGCCCATCTCGGCGGCAAGGACCTCTCGCTCTGGTGCGCCGCCTATCCGTCGGGCTTCCAGCCCTATCGGAACTCCCACTTCAACATTCCGGAATGGGTGGGCGCCGGCTACGACGAGGCCTTCATCGCGGACTATCTCGCGTCCGAGGCGGACTCCTACAACCATCCCAATGCGGCGATCGAGCCGCGCATTCCGGGCATCTTCCAGTACTACTCGGTCGCCGAGGACGAGCTGGCGCGGATCTACGCCGGCGAGTACGGCGCCCAGGAAGGCGCGGACCGCATCGCGGCCGCGTGGGAGAGGATCACAGACCAGATCGGGCGTGACAGCCAGATCGCGCTTTACCGGGCGTCGCTGGGCCTCTGATAGCCCTCCGCCTTCGCTCGTGTCATTGGGATTGGCGGCCGTGAGGCCGCCAATCCTGCTTTGGCGGGCAGACTCGTGAGCACCCCTGCGCAACTCGAGGGCAACCAGCTCTACGTCGTCACCTCCGACCACATGTCGCGCGGCCGCATCCTCGCCGGGCGCGGGCTGGTCTGGGGGGCCGCGCTCCTCCTCCTCGTCATGGTGGTGATCCAGGCCCTCCGTGAGAACGAGAGCATATCCTTCGGCTTCGAGACCTGGCGCCCGGTGCTCTACGCTTACGCGTTCTGGGCAGTCTGCCTCTGCATCGGGCAGGTTCTGACGCGGGGCGAGCAGGGCAAGCGCGCGCTCTTCGTCCTCCCCGGCGTGCTGTTCGTCGTCTCGATGGTGATCTTCCCGATCCTGTTCGGGATCTACATCTCGCTCACGGACTGGAACCTCTCCTCGCTCACCGGGCGGAAGTTCAACGGCGTCGACAACTTCGTGCAGATGGCGGGCGACCCGTTCTACTGGAACGCCCTGAAGAACATGGCCTACTACGTGCTCGCGATCAGCGTGGAGTACGCGATCGCGTTCGGCCTTGCCCTCCTCCTCAACGCCCAGATCCGCGCCAGAAAATTCTTCCGCGTGGCCTTCCTCCTTCCCCTGATGCTCTCGCCGGTGGCGGTGAGCTGGATGGTGGGGAAGTCGATGATGGAGATCCGCTTCGGCCCGCTGGCGAACCTCGGGCGCTTCCTGGGGTGGGAGACGCCGTCGTTCTTCGGCACGGCGGAGATCGCGCGGCTCACCATGATGGTGATGGACGCGTGGACCTTCATTCCCTTCATGATGATCATGCTGCTGGCCGGCCTCCAGGCGCTGCCGAAGGACGTGGTCGAGGCGGCGAAGGTGGACGGGGCCTCGCGCTGGACGACCTTCTGGCACGTGACCTTCCCGCTGATGCTGCCGGTCAGCATCACGGCCATCCTCATCCGCATCATCTTCAAGCTGAAGCTGGCCGACATCATCATCAACGTCACCGCAGGCGGGCCGGGCGGGGCCACGGACTCGGTCACGAGCTTCATCTTCCGCGAGTACCGCGACCGCTCCAACGTCGGCTACGGCACGCTGCTCGCCATGGTCTACCTGGTGCTGATCATCGTCTTCATCACCCTGCTGCTGAAGCTGGTGAGGCGGTGGATGCGGCAGTCCTATTAGCGGCGTGCATGGAACAATGATGAGTACTCCCTGCCTCCCTCTCACGTCATGGCCGGGCTTGTCCCGGCCATCCACGAATTCACCCCGGTCTCGTCCGGCGCATGTGGATGCCCGGATCAAGTCCGGGCATGACGGCGGGAAGAATGCGTCAGTCTTTGGGTCACGACACCGGGCGGGGCCATGAGCACCGAGACCGTGCAGATCTTCAAGGATGCCGCGCCCGATCTGAAGTTCCGGGCCAAGTGGTACACGCGGCGCGTGCTCATCTACGGCACGCTGCTCTTCTGGACCGTGATCTGCCTCTTCCCCATCTACTGGACCGCCACGACCTCGTTCAAGATCGCGCCCGACGTGATGCAGGGCCACCTCATCCCGTGGGCCGATTTCGATCCGGCATGGCGCGGCTGGCGCTCGCTCGGGCTCTCGCCGCAGACCATCTTCGAGACCTCGACCGTGCGCGAGGAGTTTCTCAAGCGGTTCACCAACAGCGTCATCACCTCGCTCTCGGCCTCGGCGCTCGCGGTCGTGCTCGGCTCGATGGCGGCGTACGGGCTCAGCCGGTTCAGCTACCGGCTCAAGTTCATCAAGAACCGGGACATCTCGTTCTTCTTCCTCAGCCAGCTCATCCTGCCGCCGGTGGTGCTCGCGCTGCCGTTCCTGGTTCTCTACAAGGAGCTGGCGCTGCTCGACAGCCACATCGGGCTGATCCTGCTCTACACGCTCATGGTGCTCCCCATCGTCATCTGGATCATGCGCGATCAGTTCAGCGCCATTCCGGTCGAGCTGGAGGAGGCGGCGCTGGTCGACGGCCTCTCGGTGTGGAAGGCGTTCATCCAGATCGTGCTGCCGATCGCGCTTCCCGGCATGATCGCCGCGTTCATCCTCTCGCTGGTGCTTTGCTGGAACGAGTATTTCTTCGCGGCCCTGCTCACCAGCACCGACGCGAAGACGATCCCCGTCATGGTGGCGAGCCAGACGGGCAGCCAGGGCATCAACTGGTGGTCGATGGCCGCGCTGTCGTTCGCCGCGATCCTGCCGCTGGTGATCATCGGCATCCTGCTGGAGCGTTTCATCATCAAGGGAATGGCGGCCGGAGCGGTGAAATGACGGCGGGGGAGTGGACAGGCCCCGCTGCCTCGGCTACCTCGACGGGGCCGGCGGGCGTGGCGCGGGAGACGGGACAGGACCATGGCTGAGGTCACCATTCGGCAGCTCCGAAAGTCGTTCGGGTCGGTCGAGGTCATCCGCGGCGTCGACATCGACATCCCGGACGGCGAGTTCGTGGTGCTGGTCGGGCCCTCCGGCTGCGGCAAGTCCACGCTGCTGCGCATGATCGCGGGCCTCGAGGACGTGACCGGCGGCACGATCCGGATCGGCGAGCGCGTCGTGAACAACCTGCCGCCGGCGGAGCGCGACATCGCCATGGTGTTCCAGAACTACGCGCTCTATCCGCACAAGACGGTCGCCGCCAACCTCGCGTTCTCGCTGAAGGTGAGGAAGACCGACCGCGCGATCGTGAAGGAGCGTGTGGACAAGGCGGCGGAGACGCTCGGCCTCACGCCCTACCTACACCGCTATCCGCGCCAGCTCTCGGGCGGTCAGCGCCAGCGCGTCGCCATGGGCCGCGCGATCGTGCGCAACCCGCAGGTGTTCCTCTTCGACGAGCCGCTCTCCAACCTCGATGCCAAGCTCCGCATCCAGATGCGCACCGAGATCAAGGAGCTTTACCAGCGCCTTGGCACCACCACCGTCTTCGTCACCCACGACCAGATCGAGGCGATGACGATGGCAGACAAGATCGTGGTCATGGAGGACGGTCTCGTCGAGCAGGTCGGCACACCGCTCGAGCTGTTCGACGAACCCAAGAACGTGTTCGTGGCGACCTTCATCGGCTCGCCGGCCATGAACCTGATTCACGGGACGCTTCGCCGCGAGGGCGCGGCGTGCGTCGAAGCCAACGGGCACCGCTTTCCCGTGGGGGCGGACTGCGCAGGCGAGGAGGGGCAGCCGGTCGTCTACGGGGTGCGGCCGGAGCACCTCGACATCGGCGAAGACGGGGACGGCTTTCCCGCGCGTGTCTCCGTGGTCGAGCCCACGGGCTCGGAGACGCTGGTGTTCCTGCGCTTTGGCGAGACCGAAGTCGTGGCGCTGTTCCGGGACCGCTACTTCTTCAAGCCAGGCGAGACGGTGCACCTCCGCCCGCGCGGTGACCAGACGCACCTCTTCGACGCTGCCACCGGCGTCCGGCTCTGACCCGGCCCCGCGCGACCCCGAGCCTCCGTCTGCCGGGCGAGAGCGAGAGAATGGGCGACCCGCAACCGCCCCGCTACGCCGCCCGGCTCAACTCCTTCAAGGTCGGCGCCGAGACCTATTGGCCGGGCAGGAACCGGGTGACGACGGCGGACCTGCTGGAGCGGGCGGCGACGGTGGAGGGCCTCAACGCCGCCGACCTCAACTACCCGGACCACTTCGAGGACGCGAGCCCGGGGGAGCTGGCTGCGGTGCTGGGCCGCCTCGGCATCGGGCTGAACGGCCTCGCGATGCGCTACTACTCGGACGTCGACTTCCGTCTGGGCGCGCTTACCAATCCCGATGCGAACCGGCGCCGAAAGGCCATCGACCTCACCCGACGCGGCCTCGACGCGCTCGCCGAGATGGGCGGGACGCTGATGACGCTCTGGCTGGGCCAGGACGGCTTCGACTATCCCTTCCAGGCCGATTACGGGCGAATGTGGGACGACACCATCGCCGCCGTCCGCGAGCTGGCCGGACACAACCCCGCGATCGACATCGCGCTCGAGTACAAGCCAGACGAGCCTCGCAGCTACTCCCTCATGGGGGACGCGGGCACGACCCTGCTCGCGATCCGGGAGGCGGGCGCGGCGAACCTCGGCGTCACGCTGGACTTTGCGCATGTCCTCTATGCCGGCGAGATGCCGGCGCACACGGTCCACCTCGTGAACCGCCACTCCCGGCTGCTCGGCATCCAGCTCAACGACGGCTACGGCAAGCGCGACGACGGCCTGATGGCGGGGTCGGTGCATCCCGTCCAGACCGTCGAGCTGCTGGTGGCGCTGCGTCGTTGCGGCTACGCGCGGGCGATCTACTTCGACACCTTCCCCGATACGGGCGGCCTCGACCCGGTGGCGGAGTGCCGATCCAACATCGAGACCATCGATCGGCTGCGGGCGGTCGCCGCGACGCTGGCGGACGACGAGCGCCTGGCGCAGGCGATCGCCCGGCACGACGCGACGGCGAGCCAGCGGATCGTCGCCGCCGCGCTCTATGGGGCCGGCGGATGAAGAACGGGGTCGTCGTCGTCGGCTCCCTGCATCTGGACATCGTCGTCACCGCGCCGCGCCTGCCCGCGCCGGACGAGACCCTCATGGGCGAGGCGGTCGCGCTCGTCTGCGGCGGCAAGGGCGGCAACCAGGCGGTCGCCGCGAGCCGCCACGGCGCGCCGACCGCCATGCTGGGACGCGTCGGCGGCGACGTGTTCGCGGCATCGCTCGTCGACAATCTCCGCGAAGCCGGCGTCGATACCTCCCTCATCCAGCGGGACGCCGCGGCGATGTCCGGCCTCAGCGTCGCCGTCGTCGGCGAGGACGGAGAGTACGGTGCGGTGGTCGTCTCGTCCGCCAACCGGGAACTCTCCGCGGACGGCTTCGCGATGCCGGAAGGCGCCCGCGTGCTCGTGCTGCAGAACGAAGTGCCCGAAGCGGTCAATCGAGCGGTCGCGGCCGAGGCCCGCAGGGCCGGCGCGACCGTTGTCCTGAACGCGGCGCCGATGCGCCCGATGGCATCGGAAATGCTGGAGCTGGTGGACCTTCTCGTCGTCAACCGCATCGAGGCGGAGGCGTTGTTCGCGCGCCCGATTCGCAGTGTCGACGACGCATTCAGGGTCGCGGAAGGGCCCGGCGCCGGTCTCGCCGACGAGGCCATCGTCACGCTGGGGAGCGACGGCCTGGTCCATCGCGACCGGCGCGGGAGAGTGCGGCACCATCGCGTGCGCCCGGCGCCGGTGGTTTCCGCGCACGGCGCCGGCGACGTGTTCGTGGGCGTGCTTGTAGCCCGGCTGGCCGCAGAGGCCGCGATGGAAGACGCCATCGCCTGCGCCCAGGTCGCCGCCGCCCACTTCGTGTCGACCCCTCTGGAGGAGCGAGGATTATCCTTCGCGGCCCGCGGCACGCCTGCCGATAGCCCTCACTCGCGGCTTCGCCGGATATAGACCGCCGCCGCCAGCACGGCGCCGATCACGCTGCCCTTGCCGCCTATCGCGCATCCGTCAAAGACGGACGCGGTCCTGTTCGGCCTCAAGCGCCGTCATGCAGGAAGCAGGCAACCTTGCGGCCGGAGCCCACGCTCTGCAGCGGTGGCTGCTCCTGCCGGCAGCGCTCCATGGCGTGGGGGCAGCGGGTGTGGAACGGGCAACCCAGGGGAGGCTTGATCGGGCTGGGGACGTCGCCCTGGAGAGCACCCATCTCGCTCACCGACTTGGCGCCCGGCTGCGCCACCGGGATCGCCTGGATCAACGCCTGCGTGTAGGGATGAAGCGGTTCCCGATACAGGTGTGCGCTTTCGGCGATCTCCACGATCTTTCCGAGATAGAGCACGGCCGTCACGTCGCAAACGCGTTTGACCACCGAGAGGTCGTGGGAGATGAACACGTAGGTGAGACCGTACTCAGCCTGAAGCTCGATCAGCAGGTTCAGAATCTGGGCGCGGATGGATACGTCGAGGGCTGATACCGGCTCGTCCAGAATCAACAGCTTGGGGTGGAGGACGAGGGCGCGCGCGATGCCGATGCGCTGCGCCTGCCCGCCGGAGAACTCGTGCGGCAGGCGATCGAAGTAGTCCGGCGAAAGCCCCACGACCTCAAGATAGTGCCGCGCCTCCGCATGACGCTCGGCCCTGGTGCCGACGCGATGAAACCGGAGCGACTCTGCAATCGAAACGCCCACGGGCATGCGTGGATTGAGCGAAGACATCGGGTCCTGAAAGACGAGCTGCATCTCGCGCCGCAACGCCCTGAGCGCCGTCCGCGAGCTGCGCACGATGTCGACGCCATCGAGGGTCACCTCGCCCGAGGTCGGCTCGATCAGGCGCAGCACCAGCCGCGCGGCTGTCGACTTTCCGCAGCCGGATTCGCCGACCAGCCCGAGGGTCCGGCCTTTCTCGACATCGAAGTCGATGCCGTTCACGGCCTTGAGCACGGGTGGCTTCTCGAACAGCTTGCGCGGCTTGAGGCGGAAATGCTTGGCGAGGCCGCGCACCTGAAGGAGTGGCTCGCTCATGACCGCGCGACGCCGCCTGCGTCGATTGCGTGGCACGCCGCCTCGTGCCCGGGCTCTACCTCACGCAACTCCGGAAAGGATTGCGAACAGACATCGAGCGCCAGCGAACAGCGCGGTCGGAAGCTGCATCCGGCGGGCATGTCGATCGGGACGGGCGGCAGGCCGGGAATAGAATGCAGCTCGATGTCGGCCGGCGCGTCGAGCCCGAGCACCGAATCCAGCAGGCCCCTGGTGTAGGGGTGCTGCGGGTTGCCGAACAGGGTCTCGACGTCGGCGTACTCGACCACCCGCCCGGCGTACATCACCATCACCTGGTCGGCCATGGCCGCCACCACGCCGAGGTCGTGGGTGATCAGGATCATGGCGCTGTTAAGGCTCTTCTGGAGATCGGCCAGCAGGCGCAGGATCTGGGCCTGGATCGTGACGTCGAGGGCGGTCGTCGGCTCATCGGCGATCAGCACGTCGGGCTCGGTTGCGATGGCCGCGGCGATCATGACCCGCTGCCGCATGCCCCCGCTGAAGTGATGTGGATGGTCGTGATAGCGCTCCTCGGCGTGCGGAATCCCGACCAGGCGCAGGAGCTCGATGGTCTTGCTGCGGGCTTCGTCCCCGCTCACCTTCTGGTGCGCGATGATGCCTTCGGCGATCTGGTCGCCGATGGTGAAGCTCGGATTCAAGGACGTCATCGGGTCCTGAAAGATCATCGCGATCCGGTCTCCCCGGATCCTGTCGGTCATCTGCGCTTCGGAGAGATCGAGGAGGTCCGTGTCGCGATAGAGGATTCTGCCGCCCTGGATTCTGCCGGGCGCATCGACGAGGCGGAGGATCGACAGAGCCGTGACGCTCTTGCCGGAGCCCGATTCGCCGACGATGCACAGAACCTTGCCGGGTTCGACCGCGAAGGACACGCCATCGACTGCCTTCAGCACGCCCGTACGCAGGTTGAAATAGGTGCGCAGGTTCTCCACCCGAAGGATCGGTTCGGCATTGGGCGGCAAGTCGCTCATCGTCCGCGCGTTCTCGGATCGAGAGCATCTCTCAACCCGTCGCCGATGAAACCGAACGCGAGCGCCACGCTCACGATGGCCAGGCCAGGAAAGATCGAGACGTGCGGGGCCTTGCGCAGCACCACGCGGCCTTCTTCCACCATGGTTCCCCAATCGGCGGCCGGCGGCTGCACGCCGAATCCGAGGAAGCCCAGGGCCGACCCCAGCACGATCATGAAGCCCATCAACGTCGTGGTGTAGACGATGACCGGCGCGATGACGTTGGGAACGATGTAGCGCGAAAGAATTTCCCATCCGCGCCCGCCTGCGGAGCGGGCCGCCTCCACATAGGGCTCGTTCTTGACGGTCAGCGTGGTCGTGCGAACGAGGCGCGATATGTACGGGATGAGCGCGATGAATATGGCGATGCACACCGTTGCCAGGCCCGGCTTGAGAATGCCGGCGACGACCGTCGCCATCAGCACGATGGGGAAGGCGAAGAACATGTCGAGCACGCGCATGATGACCTGATCGGCCCAGCGGCCGGAATAGGCGGCGACGACCCCGATGAGCAAGCTCGCCAGCATGGCGGCCAGCGTCGGCACCACGCCCATGAGGAGCGAAATCCGCCCGCCCCAGATCAGGCGGGAAAGCACGTCCCGGCCGTCGCCGTCCGCGCCTAGGATGAGGCCGTCCTCACCGGGTGGCGAGTTGCGCCAACCCACGTCCACATAGGGGTCGTGGGGCGCGATCACCGGCGCCAGGATGCTCACGAGAGCGACGAGGATCAGGAAGATGAGCGCGGTGAAGGAGACCCGGTGCCGCGAAAAGACCACGATCGACGCCCAGAACGTTTCGAGAAACGCCGGAACGCGGCGCGGCCGGCCCAGGTGCGGCACATCGGTCACCGGTCGACGCCTCCCTCAGCGGCGCGGGTGGCCGGGTCGAGATAGGCGTTCACCACGTCGACGGTCAGATTGATGAGGACGAAGGCGAGTGCCAGGATCAGCACGGCGCCCTGAACCGTCGGCAGGTCGCGCCCGATGATCGCGTTGTAGACCACGAAGCCCAGGCCGGGCCACGCGAACACCACCTCGATGAGAACGATGCCACCCAGCAGATAGCCAAGCTCCATGCCGCCCACGGTAACGATGGGCGGCAAGGCGTTTCGGAGCGCATGCTTGCGCAGGATGATCGCGCGGCGAATGCCCTTGGCGCGCGCAACGCGGATGTAATTCTGGCTGAGCGTCTCGATCATGGTGGCGCGCGTGAT
>JAPPMY010000171.1 GCA_028818855.1 Rhodospirillales bacterium | reverse complement strand
TGAATGCGCTCAACGACGCGCTCGCGCCCTTCGCCGCGCGGCTCACCGACATGCCCTTCACCCCTCAGAAGGTGCTGCGCGCGCTCGGCAGGATTTGAGCTGCGGGCGGCATCAAGGTGGGCAAGACGACGACGCCGGAGTTCGCCTTCTCGAGCCTCACGGACGGCCCGCCCGGGTCACGGGACTCCGCTTCAGAGCGCGGCCGCGCGCTCCCTCAGCACGTACTTGCGGATCTTGCCGGTGGACGTCTTGGGCAGCGCGCCGAAGACGACGGTCTTCGGGCACTTGAAGTGGGCTAGCTCGCCGCGGCAGAACGCGATCAGCCCGGCTTCGTCGGCCTCGGCGCCGTCCTTCAGCGTGACGAAGGCGCACGGCGTCTCGCCCCAGGTCTCGTCGGGGCGCGCGACCACGGCGGCCTCCAGCACGGCCGGATGGCGGTAGAGCGCGCCCTCGACCTCGATGGTGGAGATGTTCTCGCCGCCCGAGATGATGATGTCCTTGGCCCGGTCCTTGAGCTGGATGTAGCCGTCCGCGTGGACCACGCCGAGGTCGCCGGTGTGGAACCAGCCGCCGGCGAACGCTTCCTCCGTCGCCTGCGGGTTGTGGAGATAGCCCTTCATCACCGTGTTGCCGCGCATGAAGACCTCGCCCATGGTCTCGCCGTCCGCCGGCACCGGCTCGAGCGTGCTCGAGTCGGCCACCATCAGCCCGTCGAGCGTGGCGTAGGGCACGCCCTGGCGCGCCTTCAGCGCCGCCTGCTCGTCGAGCGGCAGCGCGTTCCACTCGTCGTGCCAGTCGCAGACGGTAACCGGGCCGTAGACCTCGGTGAGCCCGTAGACGTGGGTGACGTGGAAGCCGGCCGCCTCCATCCGCGCGATGACGGCGGCGGGCGGCGGGGCGGCGGCGGTCATCACCTCGACCTTGTGGTCGAAGGCGATGCGCTCGTCCTCGCTCGCGTTGTTGAGCAGGTTGAGCACGATCGGCGCGCCGCAGAAGTGCGTCACTTTGTGCGCCGCGATCGCCTGGAAGATGGCCCCGGCCTCCACCTTGCGCAGGCACACGTGCGTCCCCGAATAGGCGGTGACCGCCCAGGGAAAGCACCAGCCGTTGCAGTGGAACATCGGCAGCGTCCAGAGGTAGACCGGCCCTTGCGGCATGGCCCAGGTGACGCCATCGCCCAGCGCGTTCAGGTAGGCGCCCCGGTGGTGATAGAGGACGCCCTTGGGATTACCCGTAGTGCCGGAGGTGTAGTTCAGCGAGATCGCGTCCCACTCGTCCTCGGGCCAGGGCCAGTCGTAGTTGGGATCGCCGCCCGCGAGCAGCGCCTCGTACTCGATCTCCCCGATCAGGTCGCCGCCTTCCTCCGGCGTGTCGTCGATGTCGATGACCGTGGGTGTGGCCTTGGCCTGGGAGAGAGCGTCCGCGATCACGGGCGAGAACGCCCGGTCCGTGAGCAGCACCTTGGCGTCGGCATGGTCGAGGATGAAGGCCAGGGAGGCGGCGTCGAGCCGGTAGTTCAGCGCGTTGAGAATGGCGCCGCACATGGGCACGCCGTAGTGCGCCTCCAGCATTGCGGGCGTGTTGGGAGACATGATCGCCACCGTGTCGCCCTTGCCGATGCCGCGCCGGGCCAGCGCCGATGCGAGGCGCCGGCAGCGCGTATAGAACGCCGCGTAGCTCGCGCTGCGGGAACCGTGAATCCAGGCCGTCCGCTCGGGGAATACCGCGGCGGCGCGGCGCAGGAACGAGAGCGGCGTGAGCGGAACGTAGTTCGCGTCGTTGCGCGCGAGCCCGGCCTCCTCGGGGCTCTTGTCGCTGCGCGTCCCGGCCATCATGATCTCCCAATCGTCGAAGCGGCGCGCGATTCTGGTCGTGGCCCGCGGCGATTGCAACCGGACGGGCGAGCGCAGCCGGGGAGGCAGGGTGCGGCGGCTCTACCTGATGCGCCACGGCAAGGCCGAGGCCGGCATGCCGCCCGGCGGCGGCGACCGCGAGCGGACGCTGGTCGAGCGGGGGCGGCGGGAGAGCCGGCACATGGGCGCCTTCTGTCGCGATCAGACGCTCCCGCCGACGCTGATCCTCTGCTCGCCCGCGCGGCGCACCCTGGAGACCGCCGAAGCGTTCTGTGAAGGCTTCGGCGAGAGCCTGCCGCAGAAGGTATCGGACGGGATCTACATGGGGAGCCCGGGCAGCCTGCTCTACGCCATAGCCGAGGCCGGCGGCAGCGAGACGGGAGTCCTCGTCATCGGCCACAACCCCGGGCTGCACGCGCTGGCGCTGGCGCTCGGGCAGCGCGGGCCGGGGCCGGCCTACGCGCGGCTCTCCACGCGCTTTCCGACGGCGGCGCTCGCCGTCTTCGAGACCGGCATCGACGACTGGGCAGCCTTCAGGGCCGAAAGCGCCCGCCTCGTGGACTTCAGGATGGCGAAGGAGTTCAGGTAGCCCGAAGCTCAGTGCGCCCGGCGGGTGCAGAAGTCGACCACGCCGAGGAAGGCGTCCTTCGCTTCCGAGGCAGGGAAGAGGCCGAGAGCGTCCCGCGCCATGGCGCTGTAGTGGCGGGCCCGCTCCACCGTGTCGTCGATCGCGCCGTGGCGCGCGAGCAGGGCCATCGCGCGGGCGAAGTCGCCCTCCTCCTGCTCCTCCTCTTCCATGACGCGGCGCCAGAAGGCGCGCTCCTCCTCGTCGCCCCGGCGGAAGGCCAGGACCACGGGGAGCGTGATCTTGCCGTCGCGGAAGTCGTCGCCGACCGACTTGCCGAGCACCGATTCGCGGGCGTCGTAGTCGAGCGCGTCATCCACAAGCTGGTAGGCGGTGCCGAGGTTGAGACCGAAGCTCCTGAGCGCTTCCTCCTCCGCCGCCGGCCGCTCGGCCACCACCGCGCCGAGCTGGCAGGCGGCAGCGAAGAGCGCAGCGGTCTTCGCGTTGATCACCTTGAGATAGGCGTCCTCGCTCGTCTCGGTATCGTTGGAGGTGGTGAGCTGCATCACTTCGCCCTCGGCAAGCGTGGCGGCGGTGTCGGCCAGGATGCCGAGCACCCGGAGCGAGCCGTCGGCCACCGAGATCTGAAACGCGCGGCTGAACAGGAAGTCGCCGACCAGCACGCTCGGCTTGTTGCCCCAGACCGCGTTCGCCGTCGCCGTGCCGCGGCGGAGCGCGCTGTCGTCGACCACGTCGTCGTGGAGCAGCGTCGCCGTGTGGATGAACTCGACGCAGGCCGCAAGGTCGATGTGGCGCTTTCCCGTATAGCCGCAGAGCCGGGCGGAGCCGAGGGTGAGCATCGGCCTGAGGCGCTTGCCGCCGGCGGCCACGATGTGCGCGGCAAGCTCCGAGATGAGCATCACCGAGCTCTGCATGTTGTCGAGGATCACGCCGTTCACGGCGCGCAGGTCGTCCGCGACCAGCCCGTGAAGATGATCCAGCGAGGCGCCGGCCGGTGCCTTGCGCCGCGCGGCGGCCCGCCCTTCCAGCAGCACAACCGTGTCTGACATCCACCCTCTCGCTTGACGGCGCGCCCGCGCAAGGGCATCCATGCGCTTCCACGCAGCCTTTACATTATCATCCGCCGTTCGGCTCGACACGGACGGATGGGGCTGCCATTCGAGGCCGGGAAGGGATGATCGAACTCCTGCGCACGAACGACCTGGTCAAACTCTCGTTTCTCGACGCGGTGCTGAGGGACGGCGGGATCGAGACCATCGTGCTCGACCAGCACATGAGCGTCCTCGAGGGAAGCGCGGCCGCAATCCCGCGCCGCCTCATGGTGAGCGACGAGGACGCGGACGCCGCGCGGCGCATCCTGCGCGAGGTGGGCGAGCTGGATGAATGAGAGCGACTCCGCGCGGGTGACGAGCGACACGCTGCTCGGCGGCCGGGTCGCGCTGCAGCAGCCGGCGGCGGGCTATCGCGTCGCCATCGACCCGGTGCTGCTGGCCGCCGCGGTGCCGGCGTCGGACGGCGAGCGGGCGCTTGACGTGGGCTGCGGCTCCGGCGCGGGCGCCCTCTGCCTCGCCAGCCGCGTGAGCGGCCTGCACGTCACCGGGATCGAGGTGGACCGGGCCTTCGCGCAGCTCGCCAAGGACAACGCCGCGCTCAACAACCTGGAGGAGCGCATCGACGTGCTGCTCGGCGACTTCGAGCGGCCGCCCCCGAAGCTCTCGCCCAAGAGCTTCGACCATGTCTTTGCGAACCCACCCTTCTTCGAGAAGGGCGCGCACCAGCCGCCCGCCGCCGGCAATCGCGCGCAGGCGACCGTGGAAGGCGCGGCCGGCCTGGACCTCTGGCTCGAGTTCTGCGCGCGGATGGTCCGCCCCGGCGGCTCGATCACCGTCATCCACCGGCCGGAGCGCCTGAGTCAGATTCTCGGCACCCTGTCCCAGGTCCGGGCCGGGGCCGTCATCGTCTACCCGCTCTGGTCCCACAATCCGTTCTCCGGCGCGCGGAGCAAGAAGACCGCGAGCCGCATCATCGTGCAGGCGACCACCGAGCATGGCGGGCCGCTGCAGCTCGCCAGCGGCATGGTCCTGCACGACGATGACGGCAGCTACACCCACGCGGCGGACCGTGTCCTGCGTGGCGGTGCGGCCCTCAAGCTGCTGGAGGAGCAGGAATGCTGAGCCGCTTGCTGATGCGCGCGACCTTCCGCCGGCCGCCGCCGGTGGTCTCGGTCGTGCGCCTCTCCGGCGTGATCGGGCGGGCCGGCATGTTCAGCGCGCGGATCAGCATGGAGAGCGCGGGGCCCGTGCTGCAGCGGGCCTTCCGCCAGCCGGGGCTGAAGGCGGTGGCGCTCGAGATCAACTCGCCGGGGGGCTCGGCCGCGCAGTCGGCGCTCATCCACAACCGCATTCGCGCGCTCGCTGCCGAGCGGGACGTGCCGGTGATGGCCTTCGTCGAGGACGTCGCCGCGTCCGGCGGCTACTGGCTCGCGGCGGCGGCGGACGAGATCTTTGTGAACGACAACTCCATCGTGGGCAGCATCGGAGTCATCTACTCCGGCTTCGGCTTCCAGCAGGCGATCGAGAAGATCGGCGTCGAGCGCAGGCTCTTCACCGCGGGCGAGAAGAAGTCGCTGCTGGACCCCTTCCTCGCCGTGAACCCCGACGACCTCGACCGCCTCCGCCGGGTGCAGGAGGGGATGCACGACAACTTCAAGGACCTGATCCGCGAGCGGCGCGGCGCGCGGCTGGCCGACGACCCCGACCTCTTCAGCGGCGAGTTCTGGCTGGGCAGCCGTGCGATCGGGCTCGGCCTCGCCGACGGCATCGGCGATATCCGCAGCGTGCTGCGCGAGCGCTACGGGCGGAAGCTGGTCATGCGCCGGATCGGCCGCCGGCGCGGATGGCTCGCGCGGCGGCTCGGCCCCGGCCTCGCCCTCGGCGGCGGCGGTGAGGAGGCGGGCTCGCTGGCGGGCGACCTGATCGGCGCGATCGAGGCCCGCCTCTGGTGGTCCCGCTACGGACTCTGAGCCGGTCCGAAAATCTCGCCGCGCAGCCTCGATCCCGCTGGAGGCGGCGCCGGCCTTGGACTACGATTTCATCCAGACTTCCCGGTAAGGACGAATCGACGATCAAGGGAGGACTCCGATGATATCCATGAAGATCAACGGGATCAGCCGGCAGTTCCACGGCGATCCGGACATGCCGCTTCTCTGGTATGTCCGAGACGAGCTTGGACTGACGGGGACGAAGTTCGGCTGCGGCGCGGCCCTCTGCGGCGCCTGCACTATCCACCTGGACGGTGAGGCCGTCCGCTCCTGCGTCACCCCGGTCTCGGAAGCGAACGGCAAGGACGTGACCACCATCGAGGGCCTCGACGGGCAGGGCAACCACCCGGTGCAGCGGGCCTGGCGCGCGCACAACGTGCCGCAATGCGGCTACTGCCAGTCCGGACAGATCATGTCCGCGGCAGCGCTGCTCAACGAGAACCCCGACCCCAGCGACGAAGACATCGTGGACGGCATGTCCGGCAACATCTGTCGCTGCGGCACCTACCAGCGGATCTTTGCCGCGGTCCGCACAGCGGCAGAGGAGGTCTGACCATGTTCGGCGTGCAGAACATCAGCCGGCGCACCTTCCTGAAGTCCGCCGGCGTCACGGGCGCGCTCGTGCTCGGTGCCAACGTGGCACCCCGCTCCTTCATCGGATCGGCGCGCGCCCAGGCCAACGGCAGCTCGGTCAAGCCCAACCTCTTCGTGGAGATTGCCGACGACGGGCTGGTGACCATCACCTGCAGCCGCTCCGAGATGGGTCAGGGCGTCCGCACGGGCATCCCCATGATCCTGGCCGACGAGATGGAGGCCGACTGGACGCGGGTCAACATCTGGCAGGCGCCGGGCGACGAGACCAAGTACGACCCGGCCGGCAAGGACCAGCAGAACACCGACGGCTCGCGCAGCACCCGCCACCACTTCGACGTGATGCGGGAGCTGGGCGCCGCCGCCCGCTACGTGCTGGAGCAGGCAGCGGCCAGCAAGTGGGGTGTCGACGCGAGCGAGGTCTACGCCAAGGACCACCGCCTCTACCACACCGGCACGGGTGAGTGGTTCGACTTCGGCGAGGTGGTGGGTGCGGCCGCCGACATCGCGGTGCCCACGGGCGAGGCCGCGCCGAGGCTCAAGGACCCGTCGCAGTGGAAGTACATCGGCCGCGACATGCCGGTGGTCGACAACTACGACATGAGCACCGGCGGCGCCACTTACGGCGCCGACATCAGCGTGCCCGGCATGAAGATCGCCGTCGTGGCACGCCCGCCGGTCTACCGCGGCAAGGTGAAGTCGTTCGACGCCACCGAGGCGCTGAAGGTGCAGGGCGTCGAGCAGGTGATCGAGATACCGCCGCTCGCCGACGACAAGCCGGCGGAGTTCCGGGCCTTGGGCGGCGTCGCGGTGATTGGCACCAACACCTGGTCGGTGATGGAGGGCCGCGACCGGCTCGTCATCGAGTGGGAGGGCGGCCCCAACGTCAGGCACGATTCCAGCACCTACAACGACGAGCTGATGTCTGCGGCGCGGGCCGGCGGCCACGTCATCCGCGATCGCGGCAACGTGGATGAGGCGTTCGGCGCGGCGGCCCAGGTGATGGAGTCCGAGTACTTCGTGCCCTACTTCATCCACACGCCGATGGAGCCCCCGGTGGCTCTGGCCGACGCCACGCAGATGCCGGTCAAGGTCGTGACCTCGACCCAGGCGCCCAACTGGGTCCGGCAGTACGTGGCGGACGCGCTCGGTCTCGAGCAGACCGATGTCGAGTGCGAGGTGACGCTTCTGGGTGGCGGCTTCGGCCGCAAGTCCAAGCCCGACTTCGCGTGCGAGGCGGCGATTCTCTCCGCCAACATCGGCGCCCCGGTGCGGGTGCAGTGGACGCGCGAGGACGAGATTCAGCACGGCTTCTACCACGCGGCCTCCGCCCACACGCTCAAGGCGGGGCTCGACGCGTCCGGCAACGTCACGGCGTGGCATCACTCGGGCGCGTGGCCGACGCTCATTGCGCTCTGGGCGCCGGCGATGCGGACCGGCCATCCGCTGGAGTACGGGCTCGGCCTCATCGACACGCCCTACAACGAGGTGCCGAACCTGCGCATCGAGAACGGCGAGGCCGACGCCATGATCCGGGTCGGCTGGTATCGGTCGGTCA
>JAPPMY010000177.1 GCA_028818855.1 Rhodospirillales bacterium | reverse complement strand
GAACGCCCACGTTGTCCCCCGCCTCGCCCTGATCAAGAAGCTTGCGGAACATCTCGACGCCCGTGCACACCGTCTTCGTCGTCTCCCGGATCCCAACGATCCCCACGTTGTCGCCGACCTTCACGACGCCGCGCTCGATCCGACCCGTCACGACCGTGCCACGCCCCGAAATCGAAAACACGTCCTCGATCGGCATCAGGAACGGCTGGTCCTTCGGACGCTCTGGCTGCGGAACGTAGTCGTCAACCGCCGCCATCAGCTCCAGGATCGAATCACGACCCGTCGCCGTGTCGCCGCCCTCGAGGCCCGCAAGCGCGGAACCCCGGATCACGGGAATGTCGTCCCCCGGAAACTCGTACGTCGACAAAAGCTCCCGGACCTCAAGCTCGACAAGATCCAGAAGCTCCTCGTCGTCGACCATGTCCACCTTGTTCATGTAGACAACCAGCGCAGGAACGCCCACCTGGCGCGCAAGAAGAATGTGCTCCCGCGTCTGCGGCATCGGACCGTCCGCCGCAGAGACCACCAGGATCGCGCCATCCATCTGGGCTGCGCCCGTGATCATGTTCTTCACGTAGTCCGCATGCCCCGGGCAGTCCACGTGCGCGTAGTGACGGTTCGCCGTCTCGTACTCAACGTGCGCCGTCGCAATCGTGATCCCGCGCTCGCGCTCCTCCGGCGCCTTGTCGATCTCGTCGAACGACACGAACTCCGCGCCGCCCGCCTCGCCCAGAACCTTCGTGATCGCCGCCGTCAGCGTCGTCTTCCCATGGTCAACGTGACCAATCGTGCCCACGTTGCAGTGCGGCTTCGTACGCTCAAACTTCGCCTTCGCCATCGGTGCTCTCTCTCAGGAGGTCTTGATCTTGGTCGTGGTCGCGCGATCAGGCGTAACGGGCGCGGACTTCGTCCGACACCGCCGAGGGCACCTGATCGTAGTGATCGAACTCCATCGTGAACTGCGCCCGCCCTTGGGTGAGCGAGCGCAGGGTGTTGACATAACCGAACATGGTCGCGAGCGGGACCATGGCGCGAATGACCTGGGCGTTGCCGCGCGGCTCCATGCCGCCGACGTGCCCGCGCCGCGCGTTGAGGTCGCCGATGACGTCGCCGAGATAGTCCTCGGGCGTCACGACCTCGACCTTCATCATGGGCTCCAGCAGCGTCGGCGCAGCGCCCTGCAGGGCGTCGCGGAAGGCCGAGCGGGCGGCGATCTCGAAGGCGAGCGAGCTGGAGTCGACGTCGTGCGAGGCGCCGTCGATCAGCCGCGCCTTGAAGTCGATGACCGGGAAGCCTGCGATGATGCCGGCTTGGCGCGCTCCGTCGATGCCCTTCTCGACCGCCGGGACGTACTCCCTGGGCACGGCCCCGCCGACCACCTCGCTCTCGAAGGCGAAGCCGGAACCGGACTCCGTCGGCTCCAGCACGATCTTGACGCGGGCGAACTGGCCGGCGCCGCCGGTCTGCTTCTTGTGCGTGTGGTCGATCGTGGATTCGCGGCCGATGGTCTCGCGGTAGGCGACCTGCGGCTGGCCGACGTTGGCATCCACCTTGAACTCGCGGCGCATGCGGTCGACCAGGATGTCCAGGTGAAGCTCGCCCATGCCCCGGATCACGGTCTGCCCGCTCTCGGGATCGGCGGTCACGCGGAAGGAGGGGTCCTCCTCGGCAAGCCGGGCGAGCGCGACGGAGAGCTTGTCCTGATCGGCCTTGGTCTTGGCCTCGACCGCGACCTCGATCACCGGATCGGGGAACTCCATCCGCTCCAGCACCACGGGATGCGCCGGATCGCTCAGGGTCTCACCCGTCGTTGTGTCCTTGAGGCCGGCGATGGCGACGATGTCGCCTGCCCGCGCCTCTTGGATATCCTCGCGGCTGTTGGCATGCATGAGCAGCATGCGGCCCACCCGCTGCTTGCGGCCCTTGGCGCTGTTGAGCGCCTGCTTGCCGGTCTGGATCATGCCGGAATAGACGCGCACGAAGGTGAGCGAGCCGACGAAGGGGTCGGTCATCACCTTGAAGGCGAGCGCCGCCATCGGCTCGTCGTCGCTGCAGCGGCGCGCCACCTCGCCCCCCTTGCCGGGGACGATGCCATGCACAGGCGGCACGTCGGTCGGCGCCGGCATGAAGTCGCATACCGCATCCAGCAGCGGCTGCACGCCCTTGTTCTTGAAGGCGGAGCCGGTCAGCACGGGAACCATCCGCCCTGAGAGCGTGCCGATGCGCAGGCACCACCTGATGGCCGCCTCGTCCGGCTCCTCGCCTTCGAGGAAGCGCTCCAGCACGGCGTCGTCCATCTCGACCACCGCCTCGATGAGCGCCTGGCGGGCGGCCTCGGCCTCGGCCTTCATGTCGTCCGGCACGTCGCCCACGACGAACTCGGCGCCGAGGGTCTCCGAATTCCAGACGATGCCCTTCATCGCGATCAGGTCGACGACCCCGATGTGCTTCGCCTCCGTGCCGATGGGAAGCTGGATCGCGACCGGGTTGGCCCCGAGGCGCTCGCGGATCATCTCGACGCAGCGGGGGAAGTCGGCGCCGACGCGATCCATCTTGTTCACGAAGCAGATGCGGGGAACGTTGTACTTGTCCGCCTGGCGCCAGACCGTCTCGGACTGCGGCTCGACGCCCGCCACCGCGTCGAACACCGCGACCGCGCCGTCGAGCACGCGCAGCGAGCGCTCCACCTCGATGGTGAAGTCGACGTGGCCCGGCGTGTCGATGATGTTGATCCGGTGGTCACGCCAGAAGCAGGTCGTCGCGGCGGACGTGATGGTGATGCCGCGCTCCTGCTCCTGCTCCATCCAGTCCATGGTGGCGCTGCCCTCGTGGACCTCGCCCATCTTGTAGGACTTGCCGGTGTAGTAGAGCACCCGCTCGGTCGTGGTCGTCTTGCCGGCATCGATGTGCGCCATGATGCCGATATTGCGGTAGCGTTCGAGGGGCGTGGTCCGAGCCATGATCTTCTTCTTGTCCGCGGACGCCTTCGCCTACCAGCGGTAGTGCGAAAAGGCCCGGTTGGCCTCGGCCATGCGGTGCGTGTCTTCCCGCTTCTTGACGGCGACGCCGCGGTTTGCCGCGGCGTCGAGGAGTTCGTTGCTGAGACGGTCCACCATCGTGGTCTCGGAGCGGTCCCGGGTCGCGCCGATGAGCCAGCGGATCGCCAGCGTCTGGCGGCGGTCGGGCCGCACCTCGGTCGGTACTTGGTAGGTGGCGCCGCCGACCCGGCGCGAGCGCACCTCCACGGCCGGCTTCACGTTGTCCAGCGCCTCGTGGAACACTCTCACCGGGTCCTGCCCGGTCTTGTCCCTGATGCGGTCGAGCGCGCCGTAGACGATGCGCTCTGCCGTCGACTTCTTGCCGTCGAGCATCAGCGAGTTCATGAACTTCGCCAGCACCAGGTCCCCGTGTCGGGGATCGGGATTGATGGTTCGACGCTCTGCAGCGCGACGGCGAGACACGGGCCAGCTCCCTCTGTTGCTCTATTTCGGGCGTTTGGCGCCGTACTTGGAGCGCCGCTGGCGGCGGTCCTGGATGCCTTGCGTGTCGAGCGAGCCGCGGATGATGTGATAGCGCACGCCCGGCAGGTCCTTCACCCGCCCGCCGCGGATCATCACGACCGAGTGCTCCTGAAGGTTGTGCCCCTCGCCGGGAATGTAGCTCGTCACCTCGAAGCCGTTGGTGAGGCGCACGCGCGCGACCTTGCGCAGCGCCGAGTTCGGCTTCTTCGGCGTCGTCGTGTAGACCCGGGTACACACGCCGCGCTTCTGCGGGCAAGCCTGCAGCGCCGGCACCTTGTTGCGTGCGGCCGGCGCCGTGCGCGGCTTGCGAATCAACTGGTTGATCGTCGGCATCGCGGCAGTTCCATGTTCAACAGACAGTGCGGCGCGTGCAGGTGGACCGGGGCAAGCAGGCGCCGCCCGCTTCCCCGCCGCCGGCCTGCGCCGACACATCGGAAACTCTCTCGAACACGAGGCATGACAGCGGGCGTCCTGGCACGCGCCGACCAGCCCCGTCGGCAAGAGGGTGGCGCATCCTAGTGACGCGCCTACCCACCGTCAAGCGGCAACAAAGGCGAAAAACGCAAGAATTTCCCTAGGAGAATCGCGGGCTGGCGGGGGTCCGAACGTGTATCGTTACGCCCGAATCGGCGGGCGCGGAGAGACGCACATGAACGTTCTGGTGGTGGGCTCTGGCGGGCGGGAGCACGCGCTCTGCTGGCAGCTTGCGGCGTCCCCGCTGCTGGGAGCGCTCTGGTGCGCGCCGGGGAACGCCGGGATCGAGCGCGAGGCGACCTGCGTGCCCCTCGACCCCATGGATTTCGACGGTCTCGTCTCCTTCTGCCGCGACCACGCCATCGATTTCGTCGTGGTGGGGCCGGAGGCGCCCTTGTGCGCGGGTCTCGTCGACCGGCTCGAGGCGGACGGCATCGCGGCCTTCGGCCCGCGCAAGGCCGCAGCGCGCATCGAGGGCTCCAAGGGCTTCATGAAGGACCTCTGCGCCCGCCACAGCGTACCGACCGCCGCCTACCGGCGCGCTGCTTCGCTCGCGGACGCCGAGGCCTTCATCGCAGAGCAGGGGGCGCCGGTGGTGGTCAAGGCCGACGGGCTCGCCGCCGGCAAAGGGGTCGTGCTCGCCCGGACGGAGGAAGAGGCGCTACGGGCGGCGCGCGCGGCGCTGGAGGGCGCCTTCGGCGAGGCCGGCACGGAACTCGTCATCGAAGAGATGATGGCAGGTGAGGAGGCCAGCTACTTCGCCCTGGTCGACGGCGAGACGGTGCTGCCGCTGGAGACGGCACAGGACCACAAGGCCGTGGGCGACGGCGATACGGGGCCCAACACCGGCGGCATGGGCGCCTACTCGCCTGCGCCCACCATGACGCCTGCGCTCTGCGAGGAAGCGCGGACGCGGATCGTCGAGCCGCTGGTGCGGGCGCTCGCGGCAGAGGGCACGCCCTATACCGGCGTCTTCTACGCTGGGCTGATGCTGACGGCCGAAGGGCCGAAGCTGCTGGAGGTCAACGTCCGCTTCGGCGACCCCGAGTGCCAGGTCCTGCTGCCCCGCCTCCGTTCCGACCTTCTCGCCGCGCTGCTGGCCGCCCACGACGGCGAGCTTAGGGACTTCGACCTGCGCTGGCGGGACCAGGCTGCGCTCTGCGTCGTGCTCGCGACCAGCGGGTACCCCGGCGCATACCGGAAGGGCAGCGCGGTTCGTGGGATCGACGCGGCCGAAGCCCTGGGCGACGTCACCGTGTTCCACGCCGGGACGGCGCGCGGCGACGACGGCATCGTGGCAGCGGGCGGGCGCGTGCTCGGCGTGACGGCGCTGGGCGCGAGCGTCGCCGCGGCCCAGCGCCTGGCCTACGACGCCGTCGAGCGGATCGACTGGCCGGAGGGGTTCTGCCGCCGCGATATCGGCTGGCGGGCGGCCTGAGCCCAACCGACCGCCCAACCGACTGCTTGGCGAACGTGGGCGCGGCCCTATAATCCCAGCGATGACCAACGAGATCCGCCCGATCCGGAGCCGGGACCCCGCGCGGCCGCGCGTGCCGCCCGGTACCGGGCTGAGCTTCCTGGGCGTGACGCCGCTCCGCCCCTGCCCCTATCTGCCGGGGCGCCGGGAGCGCTCGATCGTCACATCGCTCTCAGGGCCGCGCGCGGACACCGACTATGACGCGATGCTGCGCGCGGGCTTTCGCCGCAGCCATCTCGCGGCCTACCGGCCGGCCTGCCCCGACTGCCGCGCCTGCGTCTCGGCGCGGGTCCGTGTCGGCGAATTCGTGCCGAGCCGGTCTCTGAAGCGCGTCATCGCCCGCAATTGCGGGGTCTCGGTGAGGGTGATGCCGGCACTGGCGCGGCCCGATCACTACGCGCTCTTCGAGCGCTATCTCGCGGCGCGGCACGCCGATGGAGCCATGGCGGGAATGGGCCGCGAGAGCTACGGCGCCCTCGTCGAGGAGAGCGCCGTCGAGACCCGCCTTGCCGAGTTCCGCAGCCCCGGCGGGCGCCTCTATGGCGTCTGCGTGTTCGATGTCGTTGCCGACGGGCTGTCGGCGGTCTATTCGTTCTACGAACCCTTGCGGGTCAAGGACAGCCCGGGCACATACATGATCCTGCGCCTGCTGGGCGAGGCCCGGTCGCGGGCGCTGCCCTACCTCTATCTCGGCTACTGGATCGACGGCTGCGACAAGATGGACTACAAGGCGCGCTTCCGCCCGCTGGAGGTGCATGGCACGGGCGGCTGGACGCTCCTGGACGCTCGGGAAGGCGGCCGAGACGTCTCGAATCACTGACTGCAACCATCGAGGGGAGACCCGAGGACATGAGCACGAAGATAGGACGACGCAGCCTCCTCAAGGGAACGGCCATCGCGGGAGCCGCGGTGGCGGCCGCGGCATCGAGCTTCCCCGCGCCTGCGATCTCTCAAGGCAAGATGCAGCTCAAGCTGGCCACGTCATGGCCCAAGCAGTTCCCCGGCCTCGGCACCGGCGCGCAGCGCCTCGCCGATCGCATCACCAACGCGACCGAGGGGCGCATCGAGGTCAAGCACTATGGCGGCGGCGAGCTGGTGCCGCCTCTCGGGTGCTTCGATGCGGTCTCGGAGGGTGCCGCGGACCTCTACCACTCCGCCGAGTACTACTGGCAGGGCAAGTCCAAGGCCTTCAACTTCTTTGCGACCGTCCCGTTCGGCCTGACCGCGGACGAGGTCAACGCCTGGATCTACCATGCAGGCGGCCAGGCGCTCTGGGACGAGCTCGGTGCCGACTTCAACGTGAAGCCGCTGATGGCCGGCAACACGGGCGTCCAGTGGGGCGGCTGGTTCAACAAGGAGATGAACACGCTCGAGGACTACAAGGGCCTCAAGATGCGCATGCCGGGCCTCGGCGGCGAGGTGCTGCGCCGCGTCGGCGCGAACGCCCTGCTGCTGCCGGGCGGAGAGATCTATCCGGCGCTTGAAGCCGGGACAATCGATGCCACCGAGTGGGTGGGGCCGTGGAACGACCTCGCCTTCGGCTTCTACAAGGTGACGAAGTACTACTACTGGCCCGGTTTCCATGAGCCCGGCACGATCCTGAGCTGCGGCATCAACAGGGGCGTGTGGGAGAGCCTCAGCGCTGCGGATCAGAGCCTGATCGAGAGCTGTTGCGCCGCCGACAACGCGACCATGCTGGCCGAGTTCAACGCGCGGAACGCCGGCGCGCTCGACACGCTCATCAACGAGCACGGCGTGCAGGTACGGCGCGTTTCGGACGAAATGTTGAAGGCACTCGGAGAACAGTCGGCTCAGGTTGTCGCCGAGGTGGGCGCCGAGGGCGGAATTACCCAACGCGTCTACGAGAGCTTCTCCGCCTTCCGCAAGACGGCGGTGCCGTACAACGAGCGCTCGGAGCTTGCCTATGCGAGCGCTCGCCTTCTGACCGCGTAACACGTCGGCAAGATGCGCGTTCGGGGCGGGCGATTCAGGCCCGCCCCGCCTCGCGCCGGAATTTGCGGGATTGACCCGGCGCCACCGCGGGTTGCCGGGACGGCGCGTATGAGGGCCACTGCCGCGTCGGAAAACCGGCGCCTGAAGGGAGCACCGGCCGCCTGAAATGAGATGCAGGCGTCTCTCTCCGCGTTAGCCGCGCTCACACGCGTAATCGACGTGGTCAACGAGCACGTCGGGCGCGTCGCGTCGTGGCTCGCGCTCCTCATGGTGCTCCTCCAGTTCATCGTCGTGGTGATGCGCTACATCTTCGG
>JAPPMY010000006.1 GCA_028818855.1 Rhodospirillales bacterium | reverse complement strand
CGCACGGGCAGCGTCTCGTTCACGCCGCCCACGAAGAACGCGATCATGAACTCGTCGAACGAGACCGCCGCGGTGAGGAAGAGCGCCGCGAAGATGGACGGCATGGTGAAGGGCAGGATCACGTAAAGCATTGCCCGCCAGCTGGTGGCGCCCAGGTTCCAGGCGGCACGCTCCAGGTCCGGGTCCATCTGCGAAAGGCGTAGGCGGATGAGCGCCATGGCGAAGGGCGTGCAGTAGACGACGTGGGAGAAGATCACCGAGTGGATCTCCCCCACCAGGCTCACGCGCCCGAGGAACATCAGCATGACGAGCCCGAGGATGAGCACCGGGATCGTCGGCGGCAGCAGCGCGAGCGCGAGATAGACGCTCTTGCCGAGGAAGCGGTAGCGGAAGTCGGTGTATGCGGTCGCGAAGCCGATGAAGGTCGAGATGGCGGCCACCGAGAGGCCGACGACGATGCTGAAGCGGAAGGCGCGCGGCACCGGCGCCTCGTTCCAGATCGCCTCGTACCAGACCGTGGAGAAGTTCTCGATGGGCAGGACCGGGAAGCGCCCTTCGTTGAAGGAGAAGATGAAGCTGATCACGATCGGCACGAACACGAAGCCGAGCGCCAGCACCACGTAGCCGAGGAGCGAGCCGCGGATAATGCGGTCGAGCCTCACCGGCGCGCCCGCCCGTGGACGTAGGCGAAGTAGAGCGCGGTGAACGCAACCACGATGAGGGTCACCACCATGGTGACCGCGACCACCGCAGCCCGCGGCCAGTGATTGCCCTGCTTCACCGTGTCCACGATCAGGATGCTGAGCGTCGGCGGCTTGCTCCCGCCCAGGCTGACGGGGCTCACGAAATCGCCGAAGCAGAGGATGAAGGTAAAGGTCGCGGCCAGGATCAGGCCCACCTTGGCGGAGGGGACGATCACCAGAAAGATGGTCCTGATTCTCCCGCAGCCGAGATTGTGGGCCGCCTCGATCAGGCTGCGGTCGACGTTCGCCAGGCTGAAGAGCTGAAGCAGGATCACCAGCGGCAGGCAGAGCGTCAGATAGCCAATTACGGTCCCGAACAGCGTGTTCAGCATGGTCACCGGGCCGAAGCCGAGGTGGTCGAAGACGGTGTTCAGGATGCCGCTCTCCGAGAGCACCGGCTGCCAGGAATAGACGCGCACCAGGTAGCTGGTGAAGAACGGCGTGATCAGCAGAAAGACGGCGAGACGCCGCGTCGCGGGCGAGACCTTGAAGGCGAGCGCGTAGGACGCGGGGAAGGCCAGCACGCTGCACACCACGGCCGCGAGCACGCCGTAGCCGAGGGTGCGCAGGTATGTGTCGACGACATAGCCCTTGCTCCACATCTTGACCCAGTTGACGGTGTCGAAGTCGGGCTCCAGCCGAAAATTCTTCACCGACCAGAAGGTCATGACGACGAGGAAGGCGAGCGGGGCGAGGAGAAACAGCCCCTGCCAGAGCGCGAGCGGCAGCCCCCAAAAGAGCGCATAGGTGTCGGGCCCCGCACCGTGGCGGCGGCCGGCACCGGCCGTCACGCCCTCAGTCTCGGCGACGGCCATCGATCAGATCGGATACGGACGATCGCAAGGTCGGGGGCCGCACGCGGCGGCCCCCTGCTTGACGCTAGATGTTCTTGTACTCGTTCCAGACCTCGGTCCAGTCATCGATCGACTGCTGCTCGGGAGTCTTGCGAAGCTGGATCTTGCCGTCCGCGTACTCGTCCATCACGTTCCGCGCGTCGAACGTGTGCCGCAGCAGCATGGCCGACTCGGGATCGTTCTGGTTGAGCGCATCCCAGCCCTTCTTGTTGGGGATGGAGGCGTTGTAGGACGGCTTGGTGGCCACGCGCCACTGACCCTCGGGGCTCACCAGGTACTGGATGAATTTCTTGGCCAGCTCCTGATTCTCGGAGCCCGTGCCGATCGAGACCGACTCGGTCCACTGGATGCCGCCCTCGTCCGGGATGGTGGTCGTCACCGGCAGACCGTCCTTGTGCAGGAGGATCGAGATCCACTCGCCGATGCCGGGCATGACCCAGGCCTGGCCGTTGGTCATCGACGAGAACACGTCCGCCATGGCGTAGAAGCCCGCGAGTTGCGGCTTCAGCGAGAAAGTGGTCTCGCGCAATGCTTCGAACGCCGCCTCGTCGATGTTGAACGGGTCCTTGTTGCCGTTATAGAGGCTGAGGCAGCCCATGGTCGGCAGGTACCAGTCGAAGTGGCCGACCTTGCCCTTCACCCGCTCTTCCCACATCACGGCGTAGCTGCTGCAGTCGGCCTCGCTGAGGTGGTCGGTGTTGTGGACCAGCCCGAGATAGCCGAAGGACTGCATGACCGAGTAGAGGTCGCCGTCGAGCCAGTGGCCCTCGAGGTTCTGGAACTCGGGCCAGAAGTCGTCGAAGGGGTAGTCGGCCGGGTCCATCTTGTCGATGAAGCCGGCATCGCGAAGCTGCACAATGTATTCGCGGTCCGAGAGGATCACGTCGTAGGTGCCGGGCGGCGACTGGTTGACGAGAGCGAGCATGTTCTCGCCGCCGACATACTCCTTGCCCACGACCTTGACGCCGTGCTCCTGCTCGAAGGGCTCGACGATGAACGGGTCCGCATGGCCGGGCCAGCTCAGATAGGTCAGCGTGTTTTCCTGCGCCCGCGCATTGCGGCCGGCGAAGGTGCTGGAGAGCGCTGCCGTGCCGGCGAGCGCCGTCGCCCCCTTCATGAAGCCGCGCCGCGACAGACGCCAGCCGCGCGGATCGCTGTTCCACATGTTACCCATTGTCTCCTCCCCATCTTGTTTCCTGGCCATTCTAGCAGAAGTGGCCTATCTCCCCACAGATACTGAGCGGCTGCCGCCGCCTGCGTCACGGGAGAAGAGCAGTGCTGCAACTGGGCCTCGTGCTCGGCTATTCGGGCCGGGATTTCGCCATCGACATCGATCTGATCCAGGAGGCCGAGACGCTTGGCTATCGGTCGATCTGGACCTCCGAGGCCTACGGCTCGGACGCAGTGACGCCGGCAGCCTGGATCCTGGCGCAGACCAGGACGATGACGGTCGGCACCGCGCTGATGCAGATGCCGGCGCGCACGCCCGCCTGCGCCGCGATGACGGCAATGACCCTTCAGGCGCTCTCGGATGGCCGCTTCGTTCTCGGCATCGGGCCGTCGGGCCCGCAGGTGATCGAAGGCTGGCACGGGGTCGCGTACGGCAAGCCGCACGGGCGGCTGCGCGAGTACGTCTCGATCGTCCGCAAGATCGTCGCCCGGGAGGAGCCCGTCGTCCACGAGGGCGCGCACTACGCTCTTCCCTATCGCGGCCCCGACGCGACCGGGCTCGGCAAGCCGCTGAAGAGCATCATCCACGCCCGCCACCCGCTGCGGATCTATACCGGCTCGGTCTCCCCTGCCGGTCTCAGGCTGGCGGGCGAGATCACCGACGGCCTGTTTCCGCTCTTCATGATGCCGGAGCGCGCCCACGTCTACCGCGAGCCGCTGCGCGAAGGCTTCCGCAAGGGCGGCCACGGGGAGCGGCGGGAGGGCTTCGCCATCGCGCCCTTCGTGGACGTGAAGATCGACGACGATCACGCGCGCGCGCTGCTCAGGGTCAAGCAATCGCTTGCCCTCTATGTCGGCGGCATGGGCGCGCGCGGCCGCAACTTCTACAACGACTACGCGAAGCGGCTGGGTTTCGGCGGGGCTGCCGAGACCATCCAGGAGCGCTTCCTCTCCGGCGACAAGGAGGGCGCGGTCATGGCCGTGCCGGACGAGTTCGCCGACGGCATCTCCCTGGTCGGACCGAAGGCGCACATCAGGGAGCGCCTTGCGGCATGGAAGAAGGCGGCGGCGGACGGCTCGGTGACGGCGCTCCTGCTCGCCGGCGCCGGGCGGGAGGAAATCCGCTTCGTCGCCGAGGAGGTGCTCTAGCGCGGGAGGACGGCGCGGGAGGGACGCCGTGAAGCGCTGGCTTCTCTGGCCGGCGCTGGCCCTCTGCGCCGCGTTGCTCGCCACCTGCGAGACCGCGCCACCCCTGCCCTCCGCAGATGACGGCCCGCGCACCCGCGCCATTCAGGTGACGAGCAACGGCTGGCACACGGCGATCGTCGTGCCCGCCCCGGCCGTCGTCGCAACCGGCCTGCTGCCGGAGGCGGCCGACTTCCCCGACGCAGCGTTCCTCGAATTCGGCTGGGGAGACCGCACCTACTACCCGGCGAAGGAGAAGACGCTGGGCATGACCCTCTCCGCCGCCCTCGTCCCCACCCCGGCGGTCATGCACATGGCCGGCCACGCCGCCGCTCCGGCGGGCGGGAGCAGCCGCCCGGAGATCGTGCCGGTGGCCCTGACCGAAGCGGGGTTCCGGAATCTGGTGGAGGCGATAGCGGAGACGTTCGAGCGCCCTTCAGGCGGGCGGGCCGAAGCCGTCTCCCCCGGCCTCTACCCCGATAGCCTCTTCTATCACGCGCGCGGGGAGTTCCACCTGTTCAACACATGCAACACATGGACGGCACGCATGCTGCGCGCGGGCGGCGTCGCCCTCTCTCCCTCTGGCATCGTGACGGCAGACGGACTGACGGCCCGCCTGAGGACGGCGTTAGCCGTCGAGTGAGCCCAGCGCACCTTCGCGGCTGTCGTGTATCGGGATGATCTTGTCAAAGCCGCTGATCTCGAACACTTCCTTGACCGGGCCCGAGAGCGAGCAGAGCGCGAACTTGGCGTCTCGCTTCCACAAGGTCTTCGCTGTCATCAGCACGGCGCGAAGGCCTGCGGAGCTGATGTAGGAGAGGTTCTCGAAGTCCATGATGACGGCGCTGTCGCCGTCCTCGATCTTGGTACGGATCGCTTCTTCGAAATCCCGGGCGTTGGTACTGTCGATACGCCCGTTCACCTTCGCGGTCACGGCGCTACCGTCGCGCTCGATTGTCAGCTCCATTGCCATCGTCTCCTGTCGCCGTGGCGCGCCCGATCATACAGCGTGTTCGAGGAACGACACACCCCAATTATCCTGCCTCCGCGGCGCTGCGGCGATACACCGCGACGGCGCAGACTCAGTCGTCCACTTCTGGCATCAGCACGAACTCGGGGTAGGACTCGATTCCGAGTTCCGCCGCATCCTGGCCAAGCTCCTCGTGCACGGGCGGGATCCGCGCGCCCACGGTCTTGTCGATGATGAACCACGCCAGGATCGAGGTGCCGAACACGAAGGCCCCGATGGCGAGGATGCCGATGATCTGCACGCCGGGGTCGCCTCCGGCCGCGATGCAGACGGCCAGGGTTCCCCACACACCTGCGAAGAGGTGTGCCGGGACCGCGCCGACCACATCGTCCACCTTGACGATTTCGAGCAGCTTGACGCCGAGGACGACGATGGCGCCGCCGATCGCGCCGATGATGACGGCGAAGTAGTGATCGACGATGTCGGGCCCCGCGGTGATCGCCACGAGGCCGGCAATGGCGCCGTTCAGGCTGGTGATCAGGTCGACGCGGCCCATGATCGGCCGCGACAGCGTGATGGCCGCCAGCACGCCGGCGGCAGCGGCCAGGTTCGTGTTGGCCAGAATGTTGCTCAACGCCACGGCGTCGATCGCGCCGCTCAGCGCAAGCTGCGAGCCGCCGTTGAACCCGAACCAGCCGAGCCAGAGGATGAACACGCCGAGCGTCACGGCCGGCACGTTGGAGGGCGCCGTAGCCCTGACGCTGCCGTCGGCACGGAACTTGCCCTTCCGCGCGCCGACGATGATCGCGCCGGCCAGTGCCGCCCAGCCGCCGGTCGAATGCACGATCGTGGACCCGGCGAAATCCTGGAAGCCCATGTCGCTGAGCCAACCGCCGCCCCACGTCCAGGAGCCGATCACGGGATAGATGAAGGCGGTCAGCAGCGTGATGTAGATGAAGAACGACCAGAGCTTCACCCGTTCAGCCAGCGTGCCGGAGACGATCGAGGCGGTCGTCGCCACGAACACCATCTGGAAGAACCAGTCTGACATCGTGGAATAGCCGTTCCCCACCACAGCTTCGGCGGCTGCCTCGTCGCCGCCAAGCAGGGCGATCTCTTCGGCCGTGGTCGAGTACGGCAGGGCAAACGATCCGACCCAGCTCCCGACATCGACGTACATGAGGTTGTAGCCGACCAGGTAATAGGTGAGGCCGGCGATGGAATAGAGGCCGATGTTCTTCAGGCAGATGACCGATGCGTTCTTGGTGCGCACCGAGCCGGCCTCCAGCATGGTGAAGCCGGCGCACATCCACATCACCAGCGCCCCCCAGATGAGGAACGAGAAGCTGTTGAGAATGAACTGGGTCTCGGCGGTGACCGCCGCGTATGCCTGCGGCACCACGAACACCAGCGAGACGGTGAACATGAGGACCAGCCCGACGGCCCTCCAGCGGGATCTGCCGGCCAGTCTGAAAGGAGCGAAACCCAGGAGAGAGAAACCTGACACCGTTCTACGCGTGGTCATGGAGCCTCCCCGCATCGGCCGATCACTGTTCTCGTTTCACACTTTCGCGAACCTTGACCATCATCGCTTGCACTGTCAATCCGGGCGATCTGATATGCAGTGATCGCAGCCCCCACTCCTCGCACGCGTTGCGGGCACGGCACTTCGTTGCCGGCAGGAGAGCGGCCCTGCGCGCGTCCAAGCTCGGCCTCGGCAGCGGATGAGTGCCTTACCCGGCCAGGGTTCGAAGGAGGGAGGGCAGGGTCTCCGCCAGGTCTTCGGCGATCAGTCCGGGGCCGAAGGCGGTCGCCGCGGCGCCATGCAGCCAGACGCCTGCCGCGGCCGCCTCGTAGGCCGGCATTCCCTGCGCCAGCAGCCCGAGGATGAATCCGGCGAGCACGTCGCCCGAGCCGGCCGTCGCCAGCGTCGGCGGCGCGTTGGCGTTGATGGCCGCCCGGCCATCGGGGGCCGCGATCACGCTGTCTGCGCCCTTGAGGACCACCACGCCCCCGCTCTCGGCGGCCGCAGCGCGTGCGCGCGCGAGCTTGTCCCCTTCGTGCGCGAAGAGGCGCCGGTACTCCCCTTCATGGGGGGTCAACACGGAGCCAGACGTGAGCGCGGCAAAGAGCGCCGCCGGCTCATCGCGGAATGCGGTGAGCGCGTCCGCATCGAGGACGCAACGCTTGCCTGCGCGCAGCGCCCGCAGCGCCTGCGCCCGCGTCGTCGGGCTCACGCCACAGCCGGGACCGATCAGCACCGCGTTGCGGCGCGTATCGGCGAGCGCCGTTCCCAGATCGGCCGTGGACGCGACCATCACCGCCGTTAGCTGGGCGGCGTAAACAGGAATCGCGTCTTCGGGCGCGTGGACGGTCACGAGACCAGCCCCTACCCGGAGCGCCGCGCGGGCCGCGAGTCGCGCCGCGCCCGAGCGTGCGCCATCGCCGCCGACCACGAGGGCATGGCCGCGACTGTACTTGTGATCGGCCGCGGACGGGCCGGGCAGCAGTGGCTGCCAGAGGGCCGGCGCGTTCTCGCACACACGAAGCTGCAAGGCATCGATCGCCGACGCCGGAATGCCGATGTCGGCGACCACCACGTCCCCCGCATGCTCTCGCCCGGGCAACAGCAGGTGCCCGTACTTGCGCAGGCCGAACGTGACGGTCACCGCCGCCCGGAACGATCCGCCCAGAGCCGCGCCGGTGTCGCCGTGAATGCCGCTCGGGATGTCGACCGCGACGCACGGCAGCCGGCGGCCGGCGCTCGACCCGGCGAGCGCCAGCGCGACGCCCTCCAGCGGCCGCGCGAGGCCGGCGCCGAACAGCGCGTCGACGACCAGTGGCTCGCCGTCGAGCAGCGCCAGGTCGAGCGGTTCGACCGGATGCGGCCATTGCGCGGCGACGGCGGCGGCATCGCCCTTGAGCCGCTCGCGGGAGCCCATGAGACCCAGGCGCACCGGCCAGCCGGCGTCGGCCAGCAGCCGGGCCGCAACGAATCCGTCCCCACCGTTGTTGCCGGGGCCGCAGAGCACGGAGACGGGCCGCGCCCCCCAGCGCCGCACGACGGCGTCCGCGACCGCGCGGCCGGCGTTCTCCATGAGAGTGAGCCCTGGAATCCCGGCCTTCGCGGCCGCCGCATCGGCCGCGTACATCTCGGCGACGGAAAAGAGGGCGAGAGCGCGGGCGCCGCTCATTCGCGCTCGGTATGGAACAGATCGACCCGCATCGGCTGCAGGAAGGCGTAGTCGCCCTCTTCCGTGCGCCCGGCTTCGAACAGGCGCTTCACGCTCTCGCTCCGCACCGCGTCGGCGCCATAGCTGTTGTAGGAGAGGCCGGAAAAGAGGTCGACGAAGGCCGCGTGACTCTCGAAGCGTCTCTCGACCTCGTAGTGGATCTCGCGCACGCTGCCGAAGAGCGGCGCCGACTCCGCCAGCGCTTCCCGCGCCTGCCGGCGGACCTCGGTCTCGTCGTGGAAGGGCTTCATCACGGCGGAGAACGCCCCCTCCATCACCGGCTCCAGCACGTAGAGGAAGCCGCCCGAGCCGAGCACCCTCTGCGCTTCCCGCAGCGCCGGCCGCATCGCGGCCTCCGGCACGTGATGCAGGGATCGCCCGAAGATCACGCCGTCGACCGCGCCGTCGTCCACCGGCAGCGCCTCGGCCCGCCCTTCGGCGAAACGCACGCCGTCGGTTTCGGGGGCGTCGCGGTTGCGTTCAGCCTGGACCGGATCGGGCTCTACGCCGAGCACCGCAGCACCCCGCTCGGCGAGGGAGCGGGCAAGGGCGCCCGCGCCGCAACCCACGTCGACGATCGACCGCCCGCGGACCTGAACCAGCCGGTCCAGCACCGCGAGATCGGTGCTCAACCCCCAGCGCTCGACGGTTCCCGGCATGGCGCGAGAATAGCCCCCGCCCCGCCCGCGGGCCAGCGTCGAGCGGCGAGGACCGATCGGGCGGGCTGCACGATGATATCAAATCGGATATGACAAGCCGTGAGCGCGCACCCGGCCGATGACGGGTGCCTCACGGATCGGCCGGAGTCGCCGCATGGTCGCCCATATCGAGACGGTCGCCTTCCAGGGAATCGAGGCCCTGCCCGTCGACGTGCAGGTGCATATCGGCGCGGGCCTGCCCGCCTTCATGGTCGTGGGCCTTCCCGACAAGGCGGTGGCCGAGAGCCGGGAGCGGGTGCGCGGCGCGCTCGCCGGCCTCGGGCTGGCCCTGCCGGTGAGGCGGATCACGGTCAACCTCGCACCGGCAGACATGCAGAAGGAAGGCAGTCACTTCGACCTCCCGATCGCGCTCGGCCTCCTGGTGGCGATGGACGTGCTGGCGGCGGACGATCTCGGAACATACGTGGCTCTGGGCGAGCTTGGCCTGGATGGCGCCTTGATCCCGGTTGCGGGCGTGCTCCCGGCCGCCATCGGCGCCAACGCGCGGGAGCGCGGCCTGATCTGCCCGGCGGCGAACGGCGCCGAGGCCGCCTGGGCCGGCGGCGGCGAGGTGGTGGCGCCAACCGACCTGCTGGCGCTCATCAACCATTTCAAGGGCACGCAATTGCAGGCGCCGCCCGGATCGGTGACGCTTGCGACGCCGCCGCGATACCCCGACCTCCGCGACATCAAGGGGCAGGAGACCGCCAAGCGTGCCCTCGAGCTCGCGGCCGCCGGCGGCCACAACCTGCTGATGATCGGCCCGCCCGGCACGGGCAAGTCGATGCTGGCATCGCGCCTTCCCGGCATCCTGCCGCCGCTGGAGCCGGAGGAGGCGCTGAGCGTCAGCATGATCGCCTCGGTCGCGGGTCTGATCGGCGATAACGGACTGACCCGGAGCCGCCCCTTCCGCGACCCGCACCACTCGGCCTCGATGGCGGCGATGGTCGGCGGCGGCACCCGTGCGCGGCCCGGCGAGGTCTCGCTCGCGCATCTCGGCGTGCTGTTCCTGGACGAGCTGCCCGAGTTCCCCCGCCCCGTGCTGGATGCGCTGCGCCAGCCCATCGAGAGCGGCTCCGTGGCGGTCGCCCGCGCCAACGCCCACGTGCGCTATCCCGCGCGCTTCCAGCTCGTCGCCGCGATGAACCCGTGCCGGTGCGGCTATCTGTCGGACCCCGCGCGGGCCTGCACCCGCGCGCCCCACTGCGCGCGCGACTACCAGGTCCGCATCTCGGGCCCCCTCTATGACCGGATCGACCTGCACGTCGAGGTCCCGGAGCTGTCCGCCGCCGACCTTGCGCTGCCGCCGCCCGCCGAGGGCTCGGCCGATGTCGCGGCCCGGGTGGCGGCGGCCCGTTCGCTCCAGAGAGAACGCCTCAAGGCGACGGGCGCCGCGTCCGACGTGCGCACCAATGCCGAGGCCGAGGGCGAGCTGCTGACCAGGATAGCGACGCCGGACGAAGACGGGCGGGCGCTGCTCACCGACGCGACCGACCGGTTGAGGCTGTCGGCGCGCGGCCATCACCGCGTGCTCAAGGTCGCGCGCACGATCGCGGACCTCGCGGGCGCGCAGACCGTGGCCAGGCGGCACATCGCGGAGGCGCTCTCCTACCGCCGCATTGGCCCCTACGGTTAGCAGGTTGCAGCCGGCGTAGTCCCCGGTGGTCGTCAGGCCTCGGGGATCATGCGCCCGAGGCGGCGCCCCCCGCAGAGGTGGACGTGGAAGTGAGGCACCTCCTGCCCCCCGTTCGCGCCCGTGTTGGCGATGGTGCGGAAGCCGTCCTGCTCAAGCTCCAGCGAGCGGGCGATGTCACCCACCGTCTTGAAGAAACTGCCGACCTCCTCCGCCGAGGCGTTGCGGGTGAAGTCGTCGAGCGAGACGTAGGCGCCCTTCGGGATCACCAGGACGTGCACCGGCGCCTGCGGTGCGATGTCGCGAAAAGCGAGCACCACATCGTCCTCGTAGACGGTGTCGTTGGGAATCTCGCCGCGCAGTATCCTGGCGAAGATATTGCTGTCGTCGTAGCTCATCGCTCTTCCCCGCCCCTGCCTCTCGCAGCATCCCGCTCGAATCCGGAGACGCCCCGCCGCTTCGAAAGCTCCTCGAGAACGTCTGCCGGCGAGACGCCCGTGGCCGACCACAGGATCATGAGGTGAAACAGCAGGTCTGCGCTCTCGGAGACGACCCCCGGCTTGTCATCCAGGGCACCCGCCAGCGCCACCTCGACCCCCTCCTCGCCCACCTTCTTCGCCACGTGCTCGCGCCCGCGCGAAAGCGAGCGCGCGACGTAGGACGTGTCCGGGTCGCCGCCCTTGCGCTGCTCGATCACGGCGAACAGCTCGTCGATCACGCTGCCGGCCTCGCCCTGCTTCATCTCACCGTCCTGCTCCGTCGGGGCGCTTGGGTACCAGAATTCGCACGCGCCGTCATGGCCGCACCGGAACGCCCGCGGCGCGCATGTGCGCCTTCGCCTCGCCGATGGAGTGCTCGCCGAAATGGAAGATCGAGGCCGCCAGCACCGCCGTCGCGTGGCCGTCACGGATGCCGTCCACCAGATGGTCCAGCGTGCCGACGCCGCCCGACGCGATGACCGGGATCGTCACCGCGTCGGCGACGGCACGCGTCAGCTCCAGGTCGAAGCCGGCGCGGGTTCCGTCCCGATCCATCGAGGTCAGCAGGATCTCGCCGGCGCCGGACTCCGCCATGCGCCGGGCCCACCGGATGGCGTCGATCCCCGTGGGCCTGCGCCCGCCGTGGGTGAAGATCTCGAAGCCGCCGCCCGCGACACGCTTGGCATCGATGGCGACGACGATGCACTGGGTTCCGAATTTCTCCGCCGCGCCTGCGACGAACGCAGGGTTCGCCACGGCAGCGGTATTGATCGAGACCTTGTCCGCCCCCGCCAGCAGGAGCGCGCGGACATCTTCGATCGTCCGCACGCCGCCGCCCACCGTGAGCGGCATGAAGCATTCTTCGGCCGTGCCGGCGACGACGTCGTAGATGGTGTCGCGCTGCTCGTGGGAGGCGGTGATGTCGAGGAAGCAGAGCTCGTCCGCCCCCTGCCGGTCGTACACCCGGGCCTGCTCCACCGGGTCGCCCGCATCGACCAGATCCACGAAATTCACGCCCTTGACCACCCGGCCGGCGTGGACGTCGAGGCACGGGATGACGCGCATCTTCAGCATGGGAGCAGACCCGCCGGCTCAGGCGGCGAGCAGCGCCAGCGCCTGCGCCGGGTCGATGCGGCCGTCGTAGAGGGCGCGGCCGCAGATCACGCCGCAGACGCCGTCCGCCTCGTAGGCCTTGAGCGCGGAGAGATCCGATTGGGAGGCGACGCCGCCCGAGGCGATGACCGGCGTGGCGAGCGCCCGCGCGAGCGCGCCCGTCGCCGCTGCGGCGACGCCCTCGAGCGCCCCGTCGCGTGCGATGTCCGTGTGGATGATCGCGGCGGCGCCGGCATCCTCGAACCGGCGCGCGAGGTCCAGTGCGCTCACGTCCACCGTCTCCGCCCAGCCTTCGACGGCAACCCGCCCGTCGCGCGCATCGATGCCGACGGCGATCCGGCCGGGAAAGGCCCGGCAGGCGTCGCGAACAAGGCCAGGGTCGCGCACCGCCACGGTGCCGAGGATCACCCGATGCACGCCCCGGCCGAGCCATGCCTCGATGGTGGCCATGTCCCGGATGCCGCCGCCGAGCTGCACCGGAATGTCGACGGTTTCCAGTATGGCGGCAACCGCGTCGGCGTTGACCGGCTTGCCCGCGAACGCGCCGTCGAGGTCGACGACGTGGAGCCAGGCGAAGCCGGCCGCCGCAAAGGCCCGCGCCTGCGCCGGGGGATCGTCGGAGAAGACCGTCGCCCGCGCCATGTCGCCCTGCACGAGGCGCACGCACGCGCCGCCCTTGAGGTCGATGGCGGGGAAGAGGATCACGGAGCCGCGTCCGGCGAGCGGTCCGTCATATCCTTGCAGTAGTAGTGGCCGGCGATCGATTGACCGTCCACGAACGCGTACTTGGGATGCGTGCCCCAGCGCTCGAAGCCGAGAGATTCGTAGAGCGCGATGGCGGCCTCCTGCGTCTCGCGCACGCTCAGGTTCATCACCTTGAAGCCGCGCGCCCGGGCCTCGGCCTCGGCCTCCTCCAGCAACCTCCGGGCCAGGCCGTGCCCGCGCGCCCAGGGTGCAACGAAGTGCGTGTCGATGAGGCACGAGAGGCGCCAGGCCTCCTTCTGCGGCGGCGCCGAGACGAGCTGGACCGAGCCCGCCACGACGCCGTCCATCCGCCCGATGAAGAGCATCCGCTCCGGCACCACGGTCACGCCCCGCCAGTAGCGCTCGAAGGCGGCAGGCTCGGGCGGGCGCACCCAGCCGAATCCGGCTCCGTCGTTGATCGCGGCGGCAGCGGCCTCGCAAAGCTCGGCAAGCTCGCGCTTGCGCAGGCGCTCAACGGTGCCGACCTCGATGCGGGGGCCGACCGTCGCGAGCTGGCTCATGGCTGCCACCGAAGAAAGTTCTCGATCAGGGTCAATCCGACCTCCTGGCTCTTCTCGGGGTGGAACTGGGTGCCCACCATGTTGTCCCGGCCCGCGACGGCGGTGACCGGGCCGCCGTAGTCCACGGTCGCGAACACCTCGTCGTCCCGGCGGCACGTGAGGCCGAAGCTGTGAACGAAATAGGCGTGAGCCTCGCCGGGCAGGTCCTTCAGGATCGGATGCGGCTCACCGCTGAGAGCGAGATCGTTCCATCCCATGTGGGGCACTTTCAGCGTCTCGTCGCCGGGCTCAAGCGGTCCCACCTCGCCGTCGATCCAGCCGAGCCCCCGGTGCTCGCCATGCTCGTGTCCGACCCGCGCCATGAGCTGCATGCCGACGCAGATCCCGAGGAACGGCACGCCCCGCCGCAGCACCGCGTCCTCGAGCGCCTCGATCATGCCGTCGCACGCGGCAAGGCCCGCCTTGCAGTCCGCGAAGGCGCCCACGCCCGGCAGCACGATCCGCTCTGCGCCGCGCACCCGCTCCGCATCGTCGGTCACGACCACCGGCGTCGCGGGCGTCGCGCCGCCGGCGGCGCGCTCGAACGCCTTGGCGGCGGACCGCAGATTGCCCGAGCCGTAGTCGATGATCGCGGTGGTCACGGCGCGTCAGCTCCAGAAGCCGGGATCGGGGTCCAGGCCGCGCCTGCCGGGCGCTGGGGTCCAGGAGGGCGCCGGCGCGGGCTGGGACATCGGTGCCGCCATCGTGGCTTCGGCATAGCGGATGAGCGCCTGCGCGCGGCTCGGGGCCGCCACCACCTCGACCAGGCGATAGCCGCGCGCGGCGAGGCCGGCGCGGCGTAGATCGTTGCCCGACATGCCGGCAAGCACGCCATAGCCGAGACCGAGAATCGCCGGGAGCATCGGCCCCAGATCCAGCACCAGCGGCACGACGATGATCGCCGACAGCGAGACGATCAACGCGAGCGCAGCGAGCCACAACCCCTCCGCCAGCGCCCAGAACGGCGCAAAGAAGAACGCGAGCCAGTTGAACCCCTCGCGCACCAGGATTGCGTGACCCAGCGCGCCGCCGTCCGCGCCCTCGTCGCTGGCCGGGAGGTGAACCGTGTAGAAGCGCACCGCTCAAGCCTCCAGGCTGCCGCCGAGCACGCCCTTGGTGGAGGGAACCTCGCCGGCCATGCGCGGGTCGGGCTCGATCGCCTGCCTCAGCGCCCGCGCAAGGCCCTTGTAGCAGGCCTCGATCATGTGGTGGCTGTTCTCGCCGTACATGACCTCCACGTGGAGCGTCAGCCCCGCCGCCTGCGCGAACGCCTGGAACCACTCCTTGAAGTGCTCGGTGTCCATGCCGTCGAGGCGCGGCCTCTCGAACGTGACCCGCCAGATCAGGTAGGGCCGGTTGCTCGCATCGAGGGAGACGCGCGCGCAGGCCTCGTCCATGGGAATCACGGCGCTGCCGTAGCGGCGGATGCCGCGCCGCTCGCCGAGAGCCTCGCTCACGGCCTGGCCCAGGGTGATCCCCGTGTCCTCCACCGTGTGGTGCAGCGTCACGTCGATATCGCCCTCGGCCGCGCACTCGATATCGATCAGGCTGTGCCGCGAGAGCTGCTCCAGCATGTGGTCGAGGAAGCCGATTCCCGTCGCGATACGCGAGCGGCCGCTGCCGTCGAGATCGAGGGCGACGGTGATGCTCGTCTCCTTGGTAACCCGCTCGACGCGGGCCGTGCGCGCAGGCTCGCTCATGACTGAGACCAGTGATCCGGGGGAACGGCGGTCTTTTAGCAAGAACCGCTGCCGGCTGCCAGCCTCCAGCGCCTGCACACGAAGAGCAGATCGCAACCGACACGCCCAGCGGTCGTTGGAGGATCGGATGGACCGCAGGCAAGGCGCGGACCGGGACCGTTCCTCAGCCCTTGATGCCGGAGCGCGGCCGCCCCTTTGGCCGGCGCCCATCAAACCAGTGGTTCGGGCGCCCCTCAACATCGCAGAGAGAGCGATGCAAGAAATGTTCTAGCAGGCGGGGGAAATATTTTCCTTTCACGGTCTACCCTGTTTGTTTCCGGCGCCGTTGGCGGCAAGGTTGGGCGTGCGCCGGTTAATCGACTTTGCTGAGAAACCCGAATCGCACTAACATCCGAACCGACAGGGTTAGCTGGAGGGGATCGGCGGAATTGTGATCTGCTTTCCCTTCCGAGCAAGAGGACGCTCAGGATGAAAACCGGAACCTTGTTCACCGTGACATCAAGAATGTCTCTTGTCGGCCTGTTCGTGCTGATTGGCGTCTTTGCCATTGCGAGCACCGCCGCGACGCAAACGGACGAGGCGTGTCCACTCCATGCCAGCGCAACGCCCCGCGCGGATCCGCCCGTAACAGCGCAGGATGTGGAAAACGGCACCGGCAGCCTGATGGACTTCACGGTGGCCGCAACGGAGCGATTCAGGACCCTGAGCGAGACAAGCGATCTCCTGCACTACTTGTGTGTCATCAGGCAGGAGGGGGGGCCTTGGCGTTCGGGCTCCACCTACATCACGTCGCTGTCGCTCGACGGCAGGGTGTTCTTTCACGCGAAAGACATGGCGCTGACGGGCAGGCATCTCCAACCGGTGATCTATGGGGAGATCCTCGTTCGGCTGGGGGTCGATCCGGGCGTTCTGGC
Source organism: Rhodospirillales bacterium (assembly GCA_028818855.1). GTDB lineage: Bacteria > Pseudomonadota > Alphaproteobacteria > UBA828 > UBA828 > WTGU01. The sequence continues at coordinate 48,578 of JAPPMY010000006.1, read as the reverse complement.
CAACCTGGCCTCTCCCGATCCTGCCGTAGCCGGCGCGGCTTTCGCCGCCGTCATTCAAGCACTGTCACAGGGTCGGCACGCTCCATTCGACGCCACCGCCCCCATACCGGGCGTTAGGCCGGGCATACCGGGCGCCTCCGGCTATGTCGGCTCCTACGTCTCGGTCGCCTATGGAGGACATCCGTTCCTGGCAATCGCCGGATTCGATCTCAACGAGTCTCACCTGGTTCCCATCGGCGAAGAGATGATCGATCACGGCGACCCGACCATTACTGCTGCGGATGTGGTGGACCGCGCAACACTGAAGGCCTTCGTCACACAAGCGGGGGAGTACGTTCTCGCGCAACAGAGAAGTGGAGATCCGGCTGCCAGCGCGAAAGCCCTCGTTGCCTTGCGGGACGAGAACGGGCCCTGGCGGCACGGCTCCGTCTACCTCTACGTCTTGAATCTTACGGATCCTGATGCCGATCCTCCCGAGGGCGTTATCCTCTTTCACGCGACGGAACCGGACAGGTTCGAGTTTCAACCTCTAATAGGGACTGTCCGAGACGAGGTTACCGGAGAGTTCATTCTGCCTCAGGTCCTCAGAGCGGCGACCGGTAATCCCGAAGGCGGCTTCGTGCAGTATTACTACGACGACCCCACCGACCACGCTGACAGGGCGGACATACCCAAGGTGGGCTACGCCCGCCAGTTCGCCGCTGAAATCCAGACACCGGCCGGGGCAACCCAGATTAACTTTGTCGTCGGCTCGGGGTTTTATCTGAGCTCGCCTGGGGTCGTGGCCGCGAGCCGGAACACGGTCATCGAATCGGTGCTGCCTCAGGTCGTGCGGGCCATGACCGCAAGCACGGTCGATGCCGTCTCCGGCCGCATCCAGCAGGCAAGCACCGACACCGCGCCGGATGCCAGCCTCAGCTTCGGTGGCGCCTCGACGCTCTCCGACGCCATCGTGATGAACGGACCGGCGCTGCAGAACGGCACGTTCGATCTCACCCGCCTGCTCGAGGGTTCGTCTTTCACCCTGCCGCTGGGTGGCGGGGGCGGCGGCCCGTTCGGCGACCTGACCTTCTGGGGCAGCGGCGACTACCGCAGTCTCTCCGGCGGTGGCGAGCAGGGGGTGGACTACGACGGCACCGTCGTGAGCGCCAACCTGGGGCTCGACACCAGGCTGAGCGCGGATGTGCTGGCCGGCGTGTCGCTCACGTCCTCCCAGGGGTCGGTGGACTACGCGGACGTCAACGCGCAGGAGGGCGAACTCTCGACCTCGCTCATCAGCATCAGCCCCTACGTCGGCTGGGGGTCGTCGGGCGGCATGAGCCTGTGGGCCATGGCCGGCTACGGCACCGGCGAGGTCGAAATCGCGGACGCGGTAGGCACGGACGCGAGCGACCTGACGCAGACGATGTTCGGGGTGGGCGCGAGCGGGCGGCTGATGTCCAGCGACCGATTTATCGGAGGCGGGACCACGAGCCTGCTGCTGAAGGCCGAAGGGGCCTTCACGAAAGCCGAGGTCGATGGCTCGGAGACGCTGGAGAGCACGACGGTGAACGTCGGCCGGCAGCGACTCACGCTGGAGGGGGTCTTCGACCAGAGACTCGCCTCCGGCGCCACGCTCTCGCCCTCGCTGGAGCTCGGCATAAGAAACGACAGCGGGGACGGCGAGACCGGCACCGGCGTCGAGACCGGAGGCGGCCTGCGCTATTCCGACGCGTCGTCTGGTCTGACCGTCGAGGGCCGGGCCCGGACCCTGCTCAGCCACAGCGGCGATTACGAGGAGTGGGGCGTGAGCGGGCTGGTGCGCTTCGGTCCGGGCGCATCGGGCCAGGGGCTCTCGTTCAGCCTGCAGCCCGCGTGGGGTCAAACCGCCAGCAGCGTCCAGCGGTTGTGGAGGACCGACGTGGCCGCCCTGGGCGCGCTGCCGGCCGCCTACGAGGGCACCGGGCGCGTGAGCGCGCGGCTCGCCTATGGCATCGGCGATACGTGGGGCACGAAGGGCATGCTCACCCCCTACACCGACGTGTCGCTCTCCGACGCGGGCTCGCGGCGCCTCAGCCTCGGCGGGCGCTACGACGTCGGGCCGTGGGCCGGGATGAGCCTGGAAGGCGCGCTCGGCCGGCCGGCACACGGCACCGCCGATCACAGCCTCATGCTGCGCGGCAACCTGCGCTGGTAGTCGTAACGACATAGGCCGGCTCAGGCGGTCGCCATCCGTGTGACGGCTGAGGTTCCGCGCGGCCGGGGCACGTCGAGAGTCGAGCCGCTTCGGGCTTTGCGGCACGGACATGCCGGGGCATGATGGCGCAGGGATGCGCAGACGAGGAGATCGCGGCATGGTCGGCACCTTCGACATCAACATCGATTGCGGCGAGAGCTTCGGCAACTGGGTCATGGGGGCGGACGAGGCGCTCATGCCCCACGTCACCACCGCGAACGTCGCCTGCGGCTTCCACGCCGGCGATCCCATGACGATGATGAAGACCATCGCGCTCGCCAAGGAGAATGGCGTGGCGGTGGGCTCTCACCCCGGGCTGCCGGACCTCATGGGCTTCGGGCGCCGGGTGATGGCGATCACGCCCGACGAGCTCTATGCCTACGTCGTCTACCAGACCGGCGCGCTCAGGGCGGCGCTTGAGGCCAACGGCATGGCGCTCCACCACGTGAAGCCGCACGGCGCGCTCTACCGCATGTTGAACGGCGACGAGGCGCTGGGCGAGGCCTTCGCCCGCGCCGTGATCGATCTCTGCCCGGAGCCGATGCTCTACTACCCCGCGCCGGTGGAGCGTCACGCGGTGACGAAGATCGCCGCGGCCAGGGGCATCGACGTGGTGCCCGAGCTTTATTTCGACCTGCCTTACGAGGATGACGGCACGCTTGCGCTGAAGCGCTCCAACGAGGGCGCGGACCTCGACGAGACCCGGCAGAAGCTCGGCCTCTTCCTCGAGACCGGCAACACGCTCAGCATGAACGGCGCGCGCGTGCCGATTTCGGCGCGGAGCATCTGCCTGCACGGGGACGGGCCGAACGCGGTCGAGCTTGCCACGACTATCGGCGACACGCTCAAGGAGCGCGGCTACGCGCTCAGGCCGCTGGAACCCGCACCGACGCTTCAGCACCAGGCCGCCGAGTAGGGACTGGAATCCCGGCGCCGGTTGAGGCATGGTCCGCCCCGACCGGCGCCGCGCCCGGTTTGAGTAGAGAAGGAGACGTCGATGAGCGACGATCACGGCCCCTCGCTCGAGGAGCTGACACGGGCACGAATCCCTTATGTGGCGGGGCTCGGCCTCGTCGTCATCGTCATCGGCGTCCTGGCTGGCCTCTCGGCAGGCGGAATCGTTCCGTAAAGCGAATCAGCGGGCGGGCAGCAATCCCTCGTCCCGCATCCAGCCGCACAGATCCTCGAACATGGTGCGGGTCGGCACCGGCTTGAAGCCGAGTTCCCGCACCGCCTTGTCGCAGAGCATGATCTGGGTCCGCATCGAGGTGTATTGAATCTCGGCGCTCGCGTCGGGGTTGGGCTCGCTCGACACCGTTGGCGCCTCCACGCCGACCAGCTCCGCGACGATACCGGCAACCGTCTCGTACGTCTCGTTGGCCCCGGCGAGGATGTAGCGTTCCCCTCGCCTGCCCCGCTCGCAGGCGCTGATATGCGCTCTTGCGGTCTCGTCGACGTGGCAGAACGCCCCGCCGCCGGTGCCGACCGTGGTCATGGCGCCGCTCGCGATGGCCTGGACAAAGGGGCCCCAGATCACCCGGTCGTAGGGGCCGACCACGTTGCCGGGGTTGACGCAGACGGCATCGAGGTCACCGGCCGCGGCCTCCAGCACGGTGTCCTCCGCCGCCTTCTTGGTGCGGTAGTAGTTGACCGGGATTTCGCCGGCATTGGAGGGCGCGGTCTCGTCGATGGGCACGCCGTCGTGAAGGCCGAAGACGGCGCCCGTGGAGGTGTGGACGAAGCGACCCACGTTCCTGGCCTTCGCCGCCTCGACGACGGCGCGCGTGCCCGCCACGTGGGCGTGGGTCTGCGCCTCGTCGCCGGACGAATCGAAGCTCACGTTGCCGGCCACGTGGAAGACGGCGTCGACGCCTTCGGGGATCGCGCTCTCCAGAAACGCCCGGTCTCCGATGTCCCCCACCACCCGCGTCGCCGGGAACTGCCGCAGGTAGGTGAGGTCGGAGGTCTCGCGATGCATCGCGATCACCGACCAACCGGCCTCGCCGAGCTGCTTGACCAGGTTGACGCCGATGAAGCCCGACGCGCCGGTGACGAATGCCGTCTTGCCTGTCATGTCGATATTTCCTCGCGTGTGTGCGGCTTAGCGCCAGACCGGCTTGCCGGAGCCTGGCAGGCCGTACGAATCCCACTTGCCCGTCACCCGCTCCACGATCTCGTCCGCCATGCGGATGCGCCGCCCCCAGGCACGGCTGGTCTCCGGACCGATCTTCGTCGTGGCGTCGAGGCCGATCTTGGCGCCCAGCCCCGGCTCGGGGCTCGCGAAGTCGAGATAGTCGATCGGCGTGTGCTCCACGATCGTGATATCGCGTGCCGGGTCCATGCGGGTGGAGACCGCCCACATCACGTCCTTCCAGTCGCGCGCATCGATGTCGTCGTCCACCACGATCACCCATTTCGTATACATGAACTGCCGCAAATAGGACCAGACGGCCATCATCACTCGCTTGGCGTGGCCCGCATATGACTTCCTGATGGAGACCACGGCGATCCGGTAGCTGCAGCCCTCGGGCGGCAGCCAGAAGTCGACGATCTCGGGGAACTGCTGGATGAGGAGCGGGATGAAGACCTCGTTGAGCGCCTCGCCGAGGATGCTCGGCTCGTCCGGCGGGCGCCCGGTATAGGTCGAAAGGTAGATCGGGTCGCGCCGCATGGTGATGGCCGAGACCGTGAAGACGGGGAACGGCTCGACCGCGTTGTAGTAGCCTGTATGATCGCCGTAGGGGCCTTCGTCCTCGTAGTCGTCGAGGCTGACGTGGCCTTCGATGACGATCTCGGCTTCGGCCGGCACCTCGAGCGGCACCGTCTTGGCCTGCACGAGTTCGACCTTCCGGCCGCGCAGGAGGCCCGCAAACTGATATTCCGAGAGCGTATCCGGCACCGGCGTCACCGCGGCGAGAATGGTGCCGGGGTCGGCGCCGATCACCGCCGCGGCCGGGAGCGGCTCGCGCTTCTCCGCCGCCCAGCGCCGATGCTGCTGGGCACCGCCGCGGTGCGCGAGCCAGCGCATCAGCGTGGTATTGCGGCCCGTGACCTGCATCCGGTAGATGCCGAGGTTGTAGTTGTCGACGCGCGAGCGGCTCGGCCCCCTGGTGACGACCAGCGGCCAGGTGATGAGCGGCGCCGGTTCTCCCGGCCAGCACGTCTGGATCGGGAGCCGGCCGAGATCGATGTCGTCGCCCGTGAGCACGACCTCCTGCACCGGGCCGCCGCCGACGGTCCGGGGCTTCATCGCCCGCACCGTGTTGAGCAGGGGCAGCATCTCGACCGCCTCGCGCCAGCCGCTCGGCGGCTCGGGCTGGCGCAGGAAGGCCAGTGTCTCGCCCACTTCGCGAAGCTGGCCGGGCTCCCTGTTCATGCCCCAGGCGACGCGCTCCACGGTGCCGAAGAGGTTGACCAGCACCGGCATGTCGAAACGCCCGCCGTCGTCGCCGACGACGTTCTCGAACAGCACTGCCGGCCCCTGCTCCGCGATGAGCCGGGTCTGAATCTCGGTCATCTCCAGATGGGGCGAGACCGGCGCCTGGACCCTGCTCAAGCGGCCCGCGCTCTCCAGGCGGGCGATGAATTCGCGCAGCGATCGGTAGGCCATGAGCACCTCGGCGGGTCGCCGCCATTCATGGGCACCCGCCGGCCCCCGTCAAGCCCGGCGCGGCGAACGGCCGCGAGGCACGGCGGCCGGTGACCCGGCCGCCCACCGGGTCCGTGGAGACCGCGAAGCGCTATCCTTTCCCGCGGCCGGGATATTCCTTCCTCTACCTGGATGGCGCCGCGCTGCCCCTCCGCTCCCTCGGAGAATCCCTCGAAGAGGCCGAAGTCGAGGTCGACGGGCGATGCGTGCCGGCCGGTTCGCTGCTGCGCCAACGGGGGATCGGCGCGCCTGCGCCGATGAGCTTGCGCACGCCCGTGCTGGCCTACGGCGCCAACGCCGCGCCCGAGCGGCTGCGGCGAAAGTTTGCGCCCGTCGGCCAAGCGGTCTTTCCGGTGCTGCAGGCGCGGCTGCATGACTTCGACGTCGTCCACGCCGCCCATATCTCGAGCTACGGCGCGGTGCCGGCCACCATCGAACGCTCGCCGGGCACGGTGTGCCACATCGCCATCACCTGCCTCGACGACCGGCAGCTGGCCCGCATGCACGAGACCGAGTTCCGGCGCCACACGTACCTGTTCGGCGTACTCAGCAACGTCAGGCTGGAGCCCGACCTGCTGCCGGGCATGGACCGGGTGAGCAGCTACGTCGGGGGCTTCGGCCACATCGCGCCGGAGGGAGAGCCGCTGGCGCTTGCCGCCATCCGGGCCGAGGGGCGGCGCTTCCGCACCTGCTCGCAGACGGAGGCGCTGGAGACCATTCAGGCCATGCTGGGCGTGCCGGGGTCGCTGGATGCGTTCGTTCAGGAGGCCGTCGACGACGATGCGGTCAGGCGCGCGCGCACGGAGTCGCTACGGGCGCAGGCGCAGCCCTTCTCATACCGCGAGTTTGCGCCAGTCGCGCCGGAGGCGCGCTAAATCGAGGAGCCGGAGGCGCGCGCAATCAAGAAACAGTCGACTCCCTGAACCTCAGCCGAGCGCTTGCGCTGCGACGATACCGGCGAAGAGCGCGAGCCCGACCAGGCTGTTGTTCTTGAACTTAGCCAGGCAGTCGGCGGGGCTGTCGATCCGAACGCGCAGCGCCTGCCAGGCGAGCAGCAGCGCCGCCACCGCCACACCCGCGTAGTAGGGCCAGGCCACGGAGGCGGCGGCCCCGGCGCCGGCAAAGCCCGCGACGGCGATCACGTAGAATGCGATCAGGAAGGGCCGCGTCCGCTGGCCGAGCGCGATGGCGCTGGATTTCACCCCGATCAGGAGATCGTCCTCCTTGTCCTGGTGGGCGTAGATCGTGTCGTAGCCCAGGGTCCAGGCGATGCCGCCGGCATAGAGCAGCCCCGCCGGCCAGCCGATGCCGCCCTCGACCGCAGCCCAGCCGAGAAGGGCGCCGTAGTTGAAGGTGAGGCCGAGGAACGCCTGCGGCCAGTAGGTGATGCGCTTCATCAGGGGGTAGAGAACCACCAGCAGGAGCGAAGCCGCGCCGAGTGTGACCGCAAACAGGTTGAACTGCAGGAGGATGGCGAGGCCCGCGCCGAGCAGCACCGCCATGAAGGCGACGGCGCCCGTCACCCCGATCGCGCCGGAGGCCAGCGGGCGCCGGCGGGTGCGCTCCACGCGCGCGTCGAAGTCGCGGTCGAAGATGTCGTTCAGCGTGCAGCCGGCGGCCCGCATCACGAACGCGCCGGCGGTGAAGAGGATCAGTATCTCCAGGCTGGGCAGGCCGTCCGAGGCGAGCCCGATCGCCCAGAGGCAGGGCCAGAGCAGGAGCCACACGCCCACCGGCTGATCCAGCCGGGCCAGCGCGACGAATGGCCGCGCGAAGGGCGGCATCGACCGCTCGATCGGCCCAGGCCCTCCAGCCCCACGCCCGGCGGGCGACTGGGCCGCGTTGTGCAGGCGCTCGACCATGGGCGCTGGTGTATCGTGGCGCCATGACAGTGACAAGCAGAGAGCCGCCGCCGGCCGCGCCGGAGCGGGAGGGTGCCGGCGAGCGCAGCGCGATCCGGCTCTTCGTCGAGGAGCCGCTCGCGGCGGATGCTTCGCTCGCGCTCGCTCACGGCCAGGCCCACTACCTCCGCAACGTCATGCGCCGGGCGCCGGGCGACCGGATCCGCCTCTTCAACGGTCGCGACGGGGAGTGGGAGGGCATCATCGAGAGCATCGCGCCCCGCCGTGCCGCCGTTCGCCTCGGCACGCAAACCGCAGCGCAAAGGCCGGTGCCCGACGTTCGGCTCCTCTTCGCGCCGCTCAAGGCGACCCGCACGCGGTTCGTGGTGGAGAAGGCGACGGAGCTGGGGGTCGGCGCCATCCACCCGGTTCTCACCCGGCATGGCCAGACCACCCGGGTCAACGTCGAGCGGCTCCGCGCCCACGCGATCGAGGCGGCCGAGCAGTGCGGCCGCCTGGACGTGCCATCGATTGTACCCCCCTGCCCCCTTGCGGACGCGCTCGCCGCCTGGCCGCCGGAACGGCGGCTCCTGGTTTGCGACCCCGCTGCCGAGTCGACGGCAGCCGAAGCGCTGGGCGGTGGTGCAGGCGGTCCTTGGGCGATCCTGATCGGGCCCGAGGGCGGATTCGCGCCCTCCGAACGGCGCCTGCTTGCCGATCATCCGGCGGCCGTGCATGTCCGACTCGGCCCGTGCATCCTGCGCGCAGAGACCGCCGTGGCGGCCGCGCTCGCCTGCTGGCAGGCGCTTGCGGGCGACTGGCGTTGAGGGCGCTCCGCACCGGGCACAGGGCTGCCATGCCCGCATTCCCGGCTCGTCACGCTGGACAGCGGCGCCCGAATAGGGGAAACCCCGCACAGCCTTGACGCGACAATCGGGAGGGGGCGTGAACGACAGCGCCACCAGGCCAGGCGAGGCGCTCACCCGCCGCGACCTGATCGAGTACCTCGAATCCGGCTGCAAGCCGCGCTCCGCGTGGCGCATCGGCACGGAGCACGAGAAGTTCGGCCATCGCCTCGCGGATCATGCGCCGCTCCCCTACGATGGACCGTGGGGCATCCGCGCGCTCCTGGAGGGGCTTCAGCGCTACGGCTGGACCCCGTACCTGGAGAACGGGAACCCCATCGCGCTGCTCAAGGACGGCCAGTCGGTGACGCTGGAGCCGGGCGGCCAGCTCGAGCTCTCGGGCGCCCCGCTCCACAACCTGCACCGCACCTGCGACGAGGTGCACGCGCATCTCGATCAGGTGCGGACGGTCTCCGCAGAGCTCGGCATCGGCTTCTACGGCGTGGGCTTCCGGCCGGACGCGCCGCGCGAGGCGATCCCGTGGATGCCCAAGGGCCGCTACGCGATCATGCGCCGCTACATGCCGACGCGCGGCAGCCTCGGCCTCGACATGATGACCCGCACCTGCACGGTGCAAGTCAATCTCGACTTCGATTCGGAAGCGGACATGGTCCGCAAGATGCGGGTCTCCATGGCCCTGCAGCCGATTGCGACGGCGCTCTTCGCCAACTCGCCCTTCGTCGAGCGCAAGCCCAGCGGCTTCCGCAGCTATCGCAGCCACGTCTGGACCGATACGGACCCCGACCGCTGCGGCCTGCTCTCCTTCGTCTTCGAGCCCGGCATGGGGTTCGAGCGCTACGCCGACTACGTGCTGGACGTGCCCATGTATTTCGTGGCACGGGGCGGCGGCTACGTCGACGTGGCGGGCGAATCGTTCCGCGACTTCCTCGACGGCGCCCTGCCCCAGCTTCCCGGCGAAAGGCCGACGATGAAGGACTGGGAGGATCACCTGACCACGGTGTTCCCCGAGGTGCGCCTCAAGACGTTCATCGAGATGCGCGGCACCGACAGCGGGCCGTGGGGCAAGATCTGCTCGCTGCCGGCGCTCTGGGTCGGCCTGCTCTACGATTCGACCGCGCTCAACGAGGCCGAAGCGCTCATCGCCTCCTGGTCGCCCGGCGAGGTCGCGGCATTGCACCGCGCCGTCCCGCGCGAGGCGCTCCGTGCCGGCATCGGGGGGCGGACGGCGCAGGCCGTCGCGCGCGATGCCGTGGAAATCGCGGCGGGCGGCCTGAAGCGCCGCGCGGTTGCCGGCAATCTCGACGTGGACGAACGCTCCTACATCACCTACCTGCGGCAAATCGCCGAAACCGGGCGGACCGCCGCCGACGACATGCTGGAGGCCTACGAGGGCCGCTGGGGCCGCAGCATCGAGCCTCTGTTCGAGGAATACGCCTATTAGCGCCGGAGAGGAACCCGCGCCCGGCGGCATCGCCTATCGCATCAACCCCGCCCTCGGCGCCGTCATCCCGCCGCCGATCGCCGCGATCGCGCGCCTCGCGGCAGACCGCGAGTTCCCTCCCGACAAGCCGCCGCTCGACCTGGCCCAGGCGGTGCCGGCCTACCCGCCGGCCGATGCCCTCACCGCCCATCTCGCGAGCGCAGTCCGCAAGCCGGAGATGGCGCGCTACACCCCGATCGTCGGCCGGGACGATCTGCGCGGCGCGCTCGCGACGGCGCTCTCCCAAGCCTACGGCGGCAGAGTAGCGCCCGCCCAAGTCGCGATCACGGCGGGCTGCAACCAGGCCTTCTGCCTTGCGCTCATGGCGCTTGCCGGGTCAGGCGACGAGGCGATCCTGGCCGGGCCTTCGTACTTCAACTACCAGATGTGGCTGGAGATGCTGGGCGTCTCGCCCGTCTATCTGCCCTTCCGCCCGGAGCGTGGCGGCGTGCCGGACCCGGCGGACGCACGCGAACGGATCACGCCCCGCACCCGGGCCATCGTGCTGGTGACGCCCAACAACCCCACCGGCGCCATTTACCCGCCGGAGACCATCGACGGTTTCCATCGCCTGGCGCGCGAGGCCGGCGTGGCACTGGTGCTCGACGAGACATACCGCGACTTCCTGCCGGGCAGCGGTCCGCCCCACGGCCTGTTCGCGGAGCCGCGCTGGGACGAAACGTTGGTCCACCTCTACAGCTTCTCCAAGGTCTACAGCCTCACCGGCTATCGCGTCGGCGCCCTGGTCGCAGGACGCGGACTCCTTGCCGAGGTCGCCAAGGCGGCGGACTGCGTCGCGATCTGCGCGCCCGCCATCGCGCAGGAGGCGGCGCTCTACGGCCTCAACCACCTCGCGGACTTCCGGGCGGACAAGCGGCGCCTCGTGCTGGAGCGCGTCGCGCAATTCCGCGCCGTCTTCGAGCGCCGGGACCTGTCGTACGAGCTGATCTGCGCCGGCGCGTTCTTCGCCTACGTGCGCCATCCCTTCGCCGGCACGCCCGCCGTCGATGTCGCCCACAGGCTCATCCGGGACGAGAACGTGCTCTGCCTGCCGGGCAGCGCGTTCGGCCCGGACCAGGAAGACTACCTGCGCTTCGCCCTCGCAAACATCGACGGCGACGCGATGACGGCGCTCGGCGAGCGCCTGGTGGCCAGCCAGGGATAGACGCTCTTAGGGCGCAGCTTCGGGCTGCGCGGCGGTGAAGCGGCCGACATCGAAGCCCTCGATCGGCGTCTCGGTGCGGCCGTCGAGGGCAAGCTCCGCCGCCACCGCGCCAGAGGCGGGGCCCAGGCAGAAGCCGTGGCCGCTGAAGCCGAAGGCGTGCACCAGGCCCGGCGTCGTCCGGCTCGGGCAGAGCACCGGCAGATGATCCTGCGTGCAGCCCTCCACCCCGCTCCAGAAGCGGATCACGGCGAGGTCGGCGAGGCGGGGAATGATCTCGATCGCCCGCGCGAGGGTGGTCAGGTTCTCCTCGGCATTGACCTTGCCGAAGCCGACGTCGAGGTCGGCGGTGCCGCTGCGCCCGCCGAAGATGACGTTGCCGCGCGGAATCTGGCGGGCATAGACGTCGCCGCCGACCACGGCGAGCACGGGCACCATGAAGTAGGGCGCGGGCTCGGTGACGACCATCTGCGGCTCCATGGGCCAGATCTCGACCGGCTCGCCGAATTCCCCCGCGAGCCGCCCGCCCCATGCGCCCGAGCTGTTGATGAGCGTGCTGCCCCGCAGCGTGCGGCCGGACTCCGTCTCCACGACGAAGCCGGGGCCGTCGCGCTCGACGTGCCTGGCGCCGTCATGCTCGATCAGCTCGGCGCCCGCCGCCCGCGCCGCGCGGGCGAAGGCGGGGCCGACGAGGCGCGGATTGGCCTGCCCGTCGCTCGCGCAATAGGCGGCGCCGAGAGCGCTCGCGCCGAGCCAGGGATAGCGGTCGCGCAGCGCGTTCCGGCCCAGCATCTGGACCTCGACCCCGTACGGGCCTTGCGCCTCCGCATGCGCCGCGATCTGCTCCATGTCCTCGTCGCTGCGCGCGACCTTGATGTTGCCCGTGATCTCGTACTCGCAGTCGCTGCCGACCAGCTCCGGCAGGCGCTTCCAGATCGCGAGCGCACGGGCGGCGATGGGGAGCTCGGCCAGCTTGCGCCCGTTGCGCCGGACGCCGCCGAAGTTCACCCCGCTGGCCGCTGCGCCGAGCTGGTTCTTCTCGACGACCGCGACGCTGGCACCGCGCCCGCGCAGGTGCAGCGCGGCGGCGCAGCCGACGATGCCGCCGCCGACGATGACCACATCGGTTCTCGATCCGCTCATATCGAGGCCGCCATCGAGCGATCCTCGTCTGCCGCCTCCGCGCCTGCGCGGATAGAGAGCGGCTTGACCGGCGCCTGCCCCCGCAGGCGGCCCACCTCCTCCACCGCGCACCCGCGCGCGTCCGCGAGAATCTGGGCGGCGGCCAGGCCGCACACGCGGCCCTGGCAGCGGCCCATGCCGACACGGGTAAAGGCCTTGGCCCGGTTCATCTCCGCCGGCGACAAGGCGCGGCCTTCACGAATGTCACCGGCCGTGATGGCCTCGCAACGGCAGATGACGGTCTCGTCCGGCAGCGTCCGCGCCAGGTGGAAGGGAGCCGGGAGCGCCCGCTCCAGCGCGTTGCGGAAGCGCATGACGCGCCGCAGCTTCGCCCGCAGCCTCGCCTGATGCGCACGGTCGATTGCGATGCCGCTGTCGGCGAGCAGAGCCAGGGCAGCCAGCCGGCCGCGCAGCTCCGCCGCATCGGCGCCGGCGACCCCGGCCCCGTCGCCCGCGAGGTAGACCGAGCCCGCGAGCGCGCGGCCATCCTCGTCGGCCTGCGGCAGCCATTGCTGCGCCAGAGGGTCGAACGCCATCTCGCAGCCGGCAAGCTCGGCAAGCTGCACCTCGGACTTCACGCTGTAGCCGATGCCGAGGCCGGTGCAGGCGACGCGGTGCTCGCGCCCGCGACGGTCCCGATAGCGCACGGCCTCCAGGGCGGAATCGCCCTCGGCGGCGACCGGCGTGATGCCCGCCCGCACCGGTATTCCGGCCGCCCTGAGCCAGGTCATGTACCAGACCCCCTTGGCGAAGGTCCGCCCGCCCGAGAGCAGGCCGGGGAACACGGGGATCGCCTGGGACAAGTGGGACGTGTCGAGCACCGCCGCCACGCGCGCCCCTGCGTGGGCGTACTGGTAGGCGACGAGGTAGAGCAGCGGACCGGTGCCCATGAAGACGACCCGATCGCCGATGGCGCAGCCCTGCGCCTTCAGCGCCACCTGAGAGCCGCCCATGGTGAACACGCCAGGCAGCATCCAGCCCGGAAACGGGATGATCCGATCCATCGCACCTGTGGCGAGGATGACCGCGTCGAACGCGATCCTCCCGATGCCATCGGGGCCAAGCGTCTGGGCGGCACCACCCTCGATGTTCCAGATCAACGTGTCGGGGCGATAGTCGATTCGCTCCCGAAGCCTGTCGAACGCGCCATGCACGGCTTTCGCCTTGCCGGCCTCGAAGCCGTAGAGCGCGGCGGCGGGCCTGCGAAAGCCCTCCGGCGGCCTGCGATAGATCTGGCCGCCGCTACGGGCGCCCTCATCGACGACGATGGGTGCAAGGCCGCGGTCCACGAGGGTCCCGGCCGCCCGCGTCCCCGCCGGGCCTGCGCCGACGATCAGCACGGTGGGATCGTTGCCGCTCATGCGTCCTCATCGGGCGCGCGCACGCGCATGCCGTCCCGCACCTCGGTCGTGCACGCGCGGATGCGGCCCCCGCCCTCGAGCACGACCCAGCAATCCTGGCACGCGCCCATGTTGCAGAAACCGGCGCGCGGTCCGCCGTCGAACTCGTTGCGCCGAAGGGCGACGCCGTTGCAGAGCAGCGCCGTCAGCAGCGTGTCGCCGTCAAGCGCGGAGAGCGCTTGTCCCCCATGAAAAATCGTGACGACCGGCCGGTCGGTCTCGGCCAGACGAACGAGGCGGCACCCGGCGCCGGGCGCCTGTTCGGTGGGCTGCGACATATCTCCGTGCTGACACGCCGCCCTCTGCGCGTCAAGAAAGGCGCATGCCGCTGCCCCATACGCCGCCGGGTGGCCTTCCTACTCCCGCCCGTAGACGCGCCCCTTCCACTCGCTCCGCCGGCCGCCCCAGTCGCGCATCGCCGAGTGCCAGGTCATGGCGAGATACAACGTGCCGATGAGCGGCAAAGCCAGCGCCCAGGCGGGCGAGAGGCGATAGTAGAGGAGCGTGGGCAGGTAACAGACCGCCATGACGAGAAGCCCGGCGGCTGCCGCGATCTGTGCCGCGGGCGGGCCGGCGAGCCCTGCGATCGGCGCCCAGAACGAGAGCGCCATGAGCAGCGTGCAGAGGAGCAATAGCGCAGGCGAATAGCGGAGCTGCGTGTAGGCGGTGCGGGCGACCATCTGCCACACCGCGCCCAGCGTCGGATAGGCCCGGTGACTCGCCGCGCCGGAGGTGACGCCTATCCAGGTTCGGAACCCGGCGTCCTTTACGGCCCGCGCCAGCGCGCAGTCGTCGATGAGCGCTCCCCGAATGGCGCCGAAGCCGCCGATCCTGTCGAGCGCGGAGGCTTCCATCAGCACGCAGCCGCCGGCCGCGGCGGCGACCCATCGGTTCGGCTTGTTGGCCAGGTGGAACGGGTAGAGCAGGCGGAAGAAGAAGATGAAGGCGGGCAGCAGCAGCCTCTCCCAGCCCTTCTGCATCCGAAGCGATGCCATGACCGAGACGAGCGCAGCACCGCTCTCTGCCCTCCTGGCAAGCAGGGCCCGAACCATGCCGGGGCGGAGCGTGATATCGGCGTCCAGCAGCAGGATCAGCGGCGTCTCGACATGCCGGCGGCCTTGCTCCAGAGCCCACAGCTTGCCGGTCCACCCCTCCGCCAGCGGCGTGCCGGCACAGACGGCGAGGGGAAGCGACTCGGCGGCGGCCCGCCGTGCGACCTCCGCCGTGCCGTCGCTGGAGCGGTCGTCGACCAGGATCACGCGCAGGCCCCGGCCCTGATGTCCGAGCGCCTCCAGGGTGTCGCCGATGACCGCCGCCTCGTCGCGAGCGGGGATGAGCACGGTCACGTCGTCAAGGCCGATCTCCCCCACCTCGTCCGCCGTCTCCGGCTCCAGCCGTTCCCGCACGCGCCAGGGCTGCCAGGGGAGCACGAGGATGCAGAGCCAGATGGCGGCGCCCGCCGCAGCGAAGCCGCTCCAGAGCATCATCGTGCCGCTCATCGGTGGGGACCGCCCGCCGCCTTTCGGCGACGGCTCAGGAGGATGGCGCCCGCACGGCAGCAATCGCGATCGGCGGTGCGGGGGCAGCGAGCCGCCGGCGCATCACGTATTTCTGTGCTTGATCAAGGTGACGATGTTCCGGCCGTCCTCGCGCCGGTAATGGGCGTCATCCATCAGCCTTTGCACGAGATAGACGCCGAGCCCGCCGATCGGACGCTCCGGGACCGACGAATCGAGATCGGGAGGCGGCGCTTCGGTGAACGGATCGTACGGCTTGCCGTCGTCGATGATTTCCATGGTGAGAGTGTCTGCTTCCGAAGTCAGCGTGATCCGGATATCGCTGTCGCCAGCCTCATCGTATCCGTACTTCACGATGTTGGTGCCGATCTCCTCCACCACGAGCTTGATCTGGAACACCAGGCCGGGCTCCCAGCCCTCGGCTTCCGCCAGAATTTCCACCGCCGCGTGAATGCGCTCGATTTCGTCGAGCCGCGCTTCCATGTTGAGGGTAAGGTTCGCGCCCACTCTCCGGTCCTCGCTCGAATGGAGACCATGCAGGCTGTCGTCGCGTTGGCCGAGGCCAAACCCGCACAAGCTCCGGCGCCGTGGCTGTGTCAGCGCCCTTTGCTGGAGTCCGAGGCGCACCAGTGCCAACGGCCGATGTGCAACGCTCCTATACCTGCCCTCGCTTGGCAAGCGGCAATGGCAATCAAATCTTGCGCAATTGCGGTGTTCAAGACCGCGCACTTCAAGCGAGAATGCCCGATACTGCCCGTGCGTCGCTCGTTCGAGCGCCGCTCCGCCGTACCGGCCACCCAACCCTTTCGAGAATCATGGGGCGAGTGATGGGATTCGAACCCACGACCCCCGGAACCACAATCCGGTGCTCTAACCAACTGAGCTACACTCGCCGCCGCCGGCTTCACTTAGTGAAGCGCCGGTGCCGCGTCAAGCGGAGGTCCGTCTTGCGAACGAATCCGGTCAGGCGCTGGCGGGGAGTGCGGGCGTGGATCGCCGCGCTCCTTCTCCTCGCTGCGGCAATGGTGGGGATACCGGCGGGAGCCGCCGCGGCGGATGCTCCGGCGCGTGCGGCGCATGCGATGATCGCTGCGGCGCACCCTGCTGCGGCCGAAGCCGGTGCCCGCATCCTCGAAGCAGGCGGCGATGCCATCGACGCGGCAATCGCGGCGCAGATGGTGCTGGGGCTGGTGGAGCCTCAGTCGTCGGGCGTCGGCGGCGGCGGATTCCTGCTCTACTACGATGCGGCGCGAGGGATCGTGGAAGCCCATGACGGGCGAGAGACGGCGCCTGCCGCAGTCGACGAACGTCTCTTTCTGACCGCGGACGGCACGCCGCGTTCCTGGCTGGAGGCCGCTGTCGGCGGCCTGCCGGTGGGCGTGCCGGGGGTCGTCCGGATGCTGGAGGGCGTGCATCGCGCCCACGGCCGGATGCCGTGGGCGGAACTCTTCGAGCCCGCTGCGGCTCTTGCCGAACGGGGCTTCACCATCTCGCCGCGGCTCGCATCGATGATCGAGAGAAACCGCGATCTGCCGCGCTTCCCTGCCGCCCGACGCTATTTCTTTCACCCCGATGGGGCGCCCAAGCGTGCCGGCGACACACTGGTCAACGCGGCCTATGCCGAGACGATGAGGGCGATCGCCCGGGAGGGTGCAGATGCCCTCTATGGTGGGCCGATCGCCGCCGAGATCGTCGCCGCTGTGCGTGGGGATACGGTCAATCCGGGGTCCCTCGCCCTCGCCGACCTCGCCGGCTACCACGCCCGTGAGCGACCGCCGGTGTGCCTCGACTACCGGCGACACCGGGTATGCAGCATGGGGCCGCCAAGCTCCGGCGGCGTGACGATGCTGCAGATCCTGGGCCTGCTGGAGCGTTTCGACCTCGCCTCCGTCGCCCCCGGCTCCACCGCAGCGGTCCACCTCATCAGCGAGGCGAGCCGCCTCGCCTTCGCCGACCGCAACCGCTATCTGGCGGATTCGGACTTCGTGCAGGTTCCGGTCGACGGGCTGCTGGATGCCGAATACATCCGGCGGCGCTCTCTCTTGATCGATCCCGGCCGCGCGATGGGCAAGGCGGACCCGGGGGTACCGCCAGGCTCCGACGGAGTCGACCGCGCCGATGCGGCATCGCCCGAGTTCGCCTCCACGAGCCATCTCTCCGTCGTCGATTCGCGTGGCAACGCCGTTTCGTTCACCACCAGCGTTGAGCGCGCCTTCGGCTCCCGCCTCATGGCGGCGGGCTTCTTCCTGAACAGTCAGCTCACCGACTTTTCCTTCGTGCCCGCGGACGCGCACGGCCCCGTCGCCAACCGGGTGCAGCCGGGCAAGCGGCCGCGCTCATCCATGACTCCGACGCTGGTTTTCGGTGAGGACGGCACGCTCGTCGCAAGCCTGGGCTCGCCCGGCGGATCGCGCATCATCGGTTTCGTCGCGCAGTCGGTCATCGCTCTTCTCGATTGGGGCCTCGACGCTCAGGCCGCTCTCAGCCTGCCGCGCCACGTCAACCGGAACGGTCCGACCGAGCTGGAGGCGGGCACGTCGCTGGAGCAGCTTGCCCCTGCGCTGGAGGCCCTCGGGCACGAGGTGCGCATCGGGCCGATGGTGAGCGGCCTGCACGCCGTCCGACGAATCGAGGGCGGGCTGGAAGGCGGCGCCGACCCGCGCCGCGAGGGAGTGGCCCTCGGGCACTGATCCGGGAGCCGCGCGCCCGATCCGATCAGTCGTCGAGCGCGCGCGCAGCGTCCTGATCGGGAGAGTCCGGCACGCGCAGCCTGAAGACCGTGCCCGAGGAATCCGAGCGTTCCAGATGAATGTCCCCGCCGAGGTTGCGCATGAGGTCCCGGGCGATGGCGAGGCCGAGGCCCGTGCCGTCGTCGCGTCCGCCGTCCGCAAAGGCTTCGAACAGGTGGTCGCGCACGGAGGCTGAAATGCCGGGGCCGGTATCGGCGATCTCGACGACCGTGGCGTCCGCGTCGCGCCACGCGCTCACGCGCACCGTGCCGCCGCCGGCGTGGCAGGCCAGCGCCTGCACCGCGTTCTGCGCCAGGTTGATGACGACCCTGTAGAGCTGTTCCCGATCGGCGGTGACCTCGAGTTCCTGCGGTACCTCGTTGCGCCAGGCCACCGCCCCCTCGTCGATGGGAAGGGCTGCGCGGATCTCGTCCACCAGCGGCGCAAGCGCGAAGGACGTCTGCTTGGGCGCCGGCAGGCGCCCGGTCGCGAAGCTCAGCGTGTGGGTGCAGAGGGCGATGGCCCGGTCGATCGCCGAGAGGAGAGGATGCGCGAGCCTCTGCACCTCTGGATCGGGCGCCGTCGCCAGCCGGTCGGTCAGCACGGCCGCAGTCGCCAGCATGTTGCGGAGATCGTGGTTGATCTTGGCGACGCCGGTGCCGACGGCGGCGAGCCGCGCCCGCTGCCTGAGCGCCGCGCGCACTCGCCGCTGCATCACCTGAAGCTCCCGCTGCGCGACGCCGATCTCGTCGCGCCTGCGGCTGACGCGGACCGTCGCGGCCGCATCCTCCGGCGCGCGGCGGAAGGAGACCAGGCTGTCGGTCATGCGGCCGAGTGGCAGAACCATGAGCCAGTGCAGCGAGATATAGACGAGGCCGGCGACCACGAAGGCGAGGATGATCGAGAGCACCAGGATTCGCCCCGAGTAGTCCAGCATCGACGCGAACATCGGCGCCTCCGGCAGCACGATGTCGACCACCGTGTCGGCCGGATCGCCCGGCGCCACGCCCATCACGCGGATCGTCCGCTCGCCGCCGTGGCGCAGCGTGTCGGCCGCCTCCCCGATCAGGCGCAAGGGCGTCTCTTCGCGCAGGTCGAAGCTCGCGTCGATGCTGACCGGCATGTCGTCGCCCAGCACCAGCCGGCGCGAGCCGGTCCGCTTGAGGGACACCGCCCTCACCCCGGCACGGTCCAGGAGAGCGGCGCGCAACTCCTCGGTCACCATGCCGTCCGGCGACGCCTCGACCGCCAGCGCTGCGATTCGCGCCGCGTCGATCCGCTCTTCGAGATAGACCAGGCGGTGGCGTGCGATCGATGGGACGTAGATGAAGATTTCGCCCAGGAGGACGAAGAGCACCGTGAGCACCAGCAGCCGCGCCGAGAGGCCGCTGACTGCCCGCGACAGGACCGAGAACGAAAACCCAGCCACGGTGTTTCGGAGAGACCGCCTGTTATTCTTCCTACGCAAATATAGAGCCGGCGCCGGTTTGGCGCCACGCTGACTGCGTGCTGACTGCGTGCGATCAGCCCAGGCGGGCGAGCATGCGCACCAGCCGCTTGGTGCGCGCGCCGAAGAGCATCGGCGCGTGGAAGCTCCCGGCGGCACGCGCGCTGACCTCGCTCAGCGTCGGGTACGGCACGATGGCCTGCGCCAGCTTGCCCACCCCGAGCTTGTACTTCACCGCGAGGACCCACGGGAGGATCAGCTCACCGGCATGCTTGCCGACGATGGTGGCGCCGAGCACCCGGCCCCGCTTCGTCGCCACGACCTTGATCAGCCCGTCCGTGGCTCCCTCGGCAATGGCGCGGTCGTTCTCCTCGAACGGGAAGCGCAGGACGCGCACCTCCTGGGCCGCGGCGCGGGCCTCCGCCTCGCTCAGGCCGACGTGGGCGAGTTCGGGGTCCGTGTACGTGACCCAGGGCACGGCGTCGTAGCGCGCCCGCGCCGGCAGCCGGAAGAGCGCGTTCGTGATCACGATTCGCGCCTGGTAGCTGGCCGTATGGGTGAAGCGGTAGGGGCCGACGACATCGCCGATGGCGAAGATTCGCTTGTTGGTCGTGCGCAGGCGGCGGTCCACCAGCGGCACGCCGTCGTTGAGGGCGACTCCGGCATCCTCGAGCCCGAGGCCGTCGATCTTCGGCCGTCGTCCCGCCGCGACCAGCAGATGAGAGCCGGAGAGGCGCAGGCTTGTGCCGCCCGTTCCGCACGTCAGCGCGACGCCGCCGTCATCGGCCTCTGCCACCGCCGTGACCGGCGTCTCCTCGTGGATCGTGACGCCGTCCTCGATCAGCCGTGCGCGCACGATGGCGGCAAGCTCAGGATCGTCGCGCCCGAGCACGCGCCCCTTCTCGACCAGCGTGACCTCGGCGCCGAGCCGGCGATACGCTTGCGACATCTCGACGCCGACCGGGCCGCCGCCCAGCACCAGCAGGTGGCTCGGCTCGGGCGCCGAATCGAACAGCGTCTCGTTGGTGAAATAGGGGACCGACTCCAGGCCCGGGACGGAAGGAACGACCGGCGTGGAGCCGGTGGCGACGATGAAGCGCCGCGCCGTCACGCTGGTGTCGCCGACCTCCAGGAAGCGCGGCGCGACGAACCGCGCCTTACCCAGCACCACATGGACGCCGAGACCACGGAAGCGCTCGGCCGAGTCGTGAGGCTCAATGGCCGCGATCGCGCCGCGCATGTGATCGTAGGCCGCGGCGAAATCGTCGCCTCGCGCGGCGGCGGCCAGCAGAGCCTTGGACGGAACGCATCCCGTGTTGAGGCACTCTCCGCCCATCCGGGACTGCTCGATCAGAATCACCGAGGCGCCCATCTGGACGGCGCCCGCGGCGATCGAGAGCCCCCCGGAGCCGGCGCCGATCACGCAGAGATCGGCGCGGATCCTGTCGCTGATGGTCTTCGACCGATTCACGCTCGCCGCTCCCATCCTCCGCCCTGCGTCTGTTCCCAGTAGGTGACGGTATCGCCGCGATCTTTGTGCGCCCGCCATCTGCCGCGTGCTGCCTCAAGCGCCGCGGGGTCGGTCCCGTCGAACATGTCGAGGCACCGTTCGAAGCCGTCGAGACTTACGGGTGCCACACCGTCGACCATGACGGCGATCTCGGCGCCGTTGGGGTTGGTGTCGTCGGTTGCGAGGAAGATCGGCTGGCGCTCTGGCTGCCCGTCCCGCGCCGTGCCGTGGGGCAGGAAGGAGCCCTGCTCGTAGGTCCAGAGCGCCGCGTTCAACGCCTCCGCGCGCTCCTCCGATGCGGTGAGCACGACGGCGCGGCGGCCGCTCTCCAGGACCTTCTCCAACAGTTTGGGGAGCGCTTTCTCCAGCGGCGTGCGGCGAAGCTGGTAGAAGGCGATCTCGACCATGCCTGGCTTCAGGCCTCGTAGTGCGAGCGCACCAGTTGATCGAGAAGCCGGACGCCGTAGCCCGACGCGCCCTTCGGCACGGTCGGGTCGTCGCCGCGCTTCATCCAGGCCATGCCCGCGATGTCGAGATGGGCCCACGGCACATCGTTGACGAAGCGCTGCAGGAACTGCGCGGCGGTCACGCTGCCGGCCTCGCGCCCCTTGCCGACGTTCTTCATGTCCGCGATGGCCGAGTTGATGTCCTTGTCGTAGCGCTCGCTGAGCGGCAGGCGCCAGACCTCCTCGCCGCTCTCCTTGCCCGCCGCGATCAGCCGCTCCGACAGCTCGTCGTCGTTGCTGAAGAGGCCGGCCTGGAACGTGCCGAGGCTGATGATGATAGCCCCGGTCAGGGTCGCCAGATCGACCATGAACTGGGGCTTGAACGTCTCCTGCGTGTACCAGAGCGCATCGGCGAGCACGAGGCGGCCCTCGGCGTCGGTGTTGATGACCTCGATGGTCTGGCCCGACATGGAGGTGACGACGTCGCCGGGGCGCTGCGCCTTGCCGTCGGGCATGTTCTCGACCAGCCCCACGACGCCGACCGCGTTCACCCGCGCCTTGCGGCCGGCCAGGCACTTCATCAGGCCGATCACGGTCGCCGCGCCAGCCATGTCGTACTTCATCTCCTCCATGCCCTGGCTCGGCTTGATGGAGATGCCGCCGGTATCGAACGTCACGCCCTTGCCGATGAAGGCCACGGGTTGCGCGTCCAGTCCCTCCGGCGCGCCGTTCCAGCGCATGATGGCGAGATAGGGCTCGCGCTCGCTGCCCTGGGCAACGCCGAGCAGCGAGCCCATGCCGAGCGAGGCCATCTTGTCGCGGTCGAAGAGCTCGACCTCGACCCCGTCCTCGGCCAGCGCCTCGATATCCTGCGTGATGGTCTTCGGGTACTTCACGTTGCTCGGCTCGGAGACCAGGTCGCGCGTGACGAAGACTCCGGTGGCGAGACTGTCGTGGGACCTGAAGGCCGCTTCCGCCGCCGCCGGCCCGTCGAGCATCACGGTGAGCTGGCCGAGCGTCTTCTTGTCCTCGTCCTTCTTCTTGGTGTGGTACTTGTCGAAGCTGTAGCTGCCAAGGCGCGCGCCGAGCGCGATTTCGGCGGCCATCGCCGGCGGCGCCATGTCCGCGCCGTCGACCGCGTCCACGACGATCGCGGCCGATTTCGCGCCGGTGGCGTTCACCCTGCTGACGACCGAGCCGCCGAGTGCGCGCAACTGGCGGCCGTCGATCTTGGCGGGCTGGCCGAGTCCGACCAGAATCACGGCATCGACGTCGAGCCCGTGCGGCGCGACGATGGTGGAGGACGTCCCCTTCTTGCCGCTGAAGCGGCCGGCCGCCAACGCCCGGCTCAGCATGCCACCGCTCTGCTCGTCGAGCGCCCGCGCGGTCGCGCCCAGCGTGCGATCCGCCGTCACGCCGACGGCCATGACGCCTGTGGTCGGGGTCGAAATCTCGGAAAATGCAATCTTCATGGGGTCATCCATCCTGACGATGCCTGCACCGGCCATACGGTCCGCGAGGGCACCGTATAGCTAACGTGGTGCTTCGGGTGAAGGGAGGCAAGGCCGCCCGGGTCAGGCGGCCATCGGCGCGGCCGCCTGGACCCCCTTGTCGACCTCGCGCGAGAACTGGGTGAAGTTCTCGTGAAAGCGGCCCACCAGATCGCGGGCCTGCTCGTCGTAGGCCTGCTTGTCCGCCCAGGTGCTGCGGGCGTCAAGAACCGAATCCGGCACGTCCGGGCAGTGCTCGGGCACGGCCAGCCCGAACGGGTTGTCGTGCGAGCACGGCACGCCATCGAGCTTGCCCTCCAGGGCCGCGCCGAGCAGGGCGCGCGTATGGCCGATCGCCATGCGCTCCCCGGTGCCGTAGGGGCCGCCGGTCCACCCGGTGTTGACCAGCCAGCACCGGGCGCCGGTCCTCTCGATCCGCTCCCGCAGCAGGCGCGCATAGGTCGTCGGCCGGCGCGGCATGAAGGGAGCCCCGAAGCACGTCGAGAAGGTCGCCTGCGGCTCCCGCCCGAGGCCCCTCTCCGTGCCCGCAACCTTGGCCGTGTAGCCGGAGAGGAAGTGATAGATCGCCTGCTCCGGGGTGAGGCGGGCGATGGGCGGCAGGACCCCGAAGGCGTCCGCCGTCAGCATGACGATGTTGGTGGGGTGGCCCGACACGCCGGTGGGGCTCGCGTTCGGGATCGAGGCCAGCGGATAGGCGCCCCTCGTGTTCTCCGTGTGGCTGCCGTCGTCGAGATCGAGGACGTGCGTGTCGGGATCCATCACGACGTTCTCGAGCACGGTGCCGAACATCCGCGTGGTGGCGTGGATGGCGGGCTCGGCGCTCGCCGAGAGGCGGATCACCTTCGCGTAGCAGCCGCCTTCGAAGTTGAAGAGTCCGTCCTGGCTCCAGCCGTGCTCGTCGTCGCCGAGCAGCATCCTCGTCGGATCGGCGGAAAGCGTGGTCTTGCCGGTGCCGGAGAGGCCGAAGAAGACCGCAGGCGCGCCGTCTTCCCCCACGCTGACGGAGCAGTGCATGGGCAGCACACCCTGCGCCGGCATCAGGTAGTTCATGATGGTGAAGACGGACTTCTTGCATTCGCCCGCGTAGGCGGTGCCGCCGATGAGCACGAGGCGCCGCGCGAAGTCGAGCAGCACCACGGTCTCGGAGTTGGTTCCGTCCGTCTCGGGGCGAGCCTTGAAGCCCGGCACCTGCACGATGGTGAACGCCGGCTCGTGGTCCGCCAAGTGCTCGTCCGCCGGCGTGATGAACAGGTTGCGCGCGAACAGGCTGTGCCACGCCAGCTCCGAGACGACGCGGATCGGCAGCCGGTAGCTCTCGTCGGCGCCGGCATGGCAATCCTGAACGAAGACCTCCTTGCCCTGCAGGTAGGCCGCGACCCGGCCGTGGATGTCGTTGAAGACGTCGCGCGAGATCGGGCGGTTGACGTCGCCCCACCAGATGTCGTGCTCGGAGGACGGCTCGCGAACGATGTACTTGTCGTTGGGCGAGCGCCCGGTGTGGACGCCGGTCATCGCGATCAGGGCGCCGCCCTCGGCGATCTGCGCCTCGCCGCGGCGCACCGATTCTTCGTATAGGGCCGGTCTTCGGTAGTTCCAGTGGGCTGCGGCCACGTTCCCGATGCCGTGGCGCTCCAGCTCGTGACGGCTGATGTGGGGTCCTCGCTGATTCATCGACTGCTCTTGGGCAGGGGGACCGGGCCCTTCGCCCCGCCGCTTGCCCTCCGCGGGCCCGCCACGGCGCAGGCCGACGCTGCAACGCTTCCGACGATTTTCATGGAGCCTGTCAAGGCGCGGACGCTGATCGTGCTTGGTCGTTCGGTGCATAACAGGTTTCGCGCCCGCATGCCAACGGCATCGATTCATCCGCCCCAAGAGCGCAGATGGCCTGCGAATTCGGGCATGGACGGAAGGCACGGACCGCCCGCGTGCCGCCCTCCCTGCCCCTTCGCCCGCGAATCGGGCACGCGATGCCGCCCGCGCGGGACGCCTGCTGCATGGCCGTGTGATATGGTGCCGGCGCTCTCTCGGCGGGTTCACGTGCCGCCTGTTCGGAATGCGGGGAGGTTCGCAATGGCCATTCGTCAAATCGCCAAGATGGGGCATCCGATCCTGCGCAGGAAGGCCACCCCGGTTGACGATCCCACGGATCCCGACATCGCCCGCCTCGCCGGAGACATGCGCGACACGCTGGAGTGGATCGGCGCCGCGGGCATCGCGGCGCCGCAGGTCTACGATGGCCGGCGCGTCGTGGTCTATCGCATCCTGGCGGAGCGCATTCCTCCCGGTGTCGCGCTCGAGCCCCTGCCCTGGACGGTGATGGTCAACCCCGTCATCACGCCGCTCAGCGAGGAGGTCGGCCTGATCTGGGAGCGCTGCCTGTCGCTGCCGGGGCTCCACGGCAAGGTGCCCCGCTACAAGCGGATCGAGATCACTTACCAGACCCTCGAAGGAGAGGAGCGGCGGCGCACCGTCGAGGACTGGCACGCGATGCTTCTTCAGCACGAGTGCGATCACCTGGACGGAATCCTCTACCCCATGCGGATGACCGACCTCTCCTACCTGGCGTTCAACGCCGAGCCGGGCGAGCTTGCCAGGGAAGCCGAGACGACACCTGACCTGGATATGGCGCTCCGCGCCATGGTCGAGGCGTGGCCCGCGCGGGAGAAGTGGCTCGCGTCGTGACGGGCCGGCCGCCGGGCTAGCCGGGCGGCCCCGCCGCCGCTCGACCCTGGCGGCGGAACTGCCTATCCTCTGCGCGCATCGCGGCCCCGAGACGTCCGCGAAACCGCGCGCCCCGCGGCGATACGGGCCCGACAGGAGGTTGCACGATGGAGATCGCTTCGGCGGAGCCACCGGTCTGGAAGTACCAGCGGCAGTTCGATTTTGCGGAGGGCGTTTCGACGCTCGAGCAGCGCCCCGACCTGCTGCGGGCCGCGACGCCGAAGCTGTTGTCCGACGAGCAGGTGCGGAGCTTCATCGCAAACGGCTACCTGACGCTTCAGCCGGATCTGCCCGCCGGGTTCCACAGGGAGATGTTCGACCGCTTCGTCGGCCTCATCGGAGAGGACAACGATCACAACCCCGGCAACAACCTCCTCCCCCTGGTGCCCGAGCTTCAGCTCGTCTTCGACGATCCCGTGATCAGGGGCGCGCTGACGAGCGTGCTCGGCGAGGGCTACATGATGCACCCGCACCGGGTGCTTCACGACAACCCGCCGGGCACGGAACCCCAGCTCTGGCACCACGACAGCTACTGGGGCTACAAGCGGAAGGTCCACAATCATCACCCCTGGTGGGTGATGATCATGTACTACCCGCAAGACATCTACGAGCGGATCGGCCCGACCGGCATCATCCCGGGCAGCCAGTACATCGCCCAGAGGCTCGAGGACATCGAGCAGCTCGGCAGCCACACGCGGGGCACGGGCGGCGTCTGCACGATGATCCACTACGACATCTGGCACCGGAAGATGAAGAACTTCACCGACCTCAAGCGGTTCATGGTGAAGTTCGAGTTCATCCGGATGCGCCGCCCGGAGGGCGTGACCTGGAACAGCGCGAGCGAGGCATGGGACAACCCGGCCGAGCTGCCCGGCTACCGCATGGAGCCGGTGTGGCGTTCCACCTGGCATTGGCTGGGGCGACGTCCGCTTCCGGCGCTCGCTCCCGATCCCGCCGTCGCGTTGGACGATGCGCTGGCCGTTGCGCTCGACCGTTCGGACGATGCGGACCATCGCACACGGGCCGAGGCGCTGGCCGATATCGCCCGCCTGGGAGCCGATGCCGCGCCGGCGATCCCGGCGCTCGTCGGGCTTCTGGGCGACGACAACGAGGCCGTCGGCCTCAACGCGGCCTACGCGCTGGCCCACGTCGGCGAGGCGGGGCTCGCGCCCCTCGTCGCGGCCATGCGCGGCAACGACGGGGAGAACGTGGACGACGCGCGCTGCTTCATCGACCAGGGGGAGAAGAGCGAGCTGGAGATGGTGGCGCGAAACGCCGCCCACGGCCTGGTCGCGGCCGGGCTGCCGGCCCTGCCCGCTCTTCTCGACTGCGCGCGCGAGGGCGGGCCGCGGGTGCGCAAGTACGCCCTCTTCGCGCTGGGCGAGCTGGATACCGACGACGCGGAGACCATCGATGCGCTGGTCGCGGGCTGCCGCGACGAAGACCCCGCGGTGCGGCTCAACGCGGTCGAGGGGCTCGGCCTCAAGAAGGGCACCCCGGCCGCCGCCGAGGCCCTCGCCGCCGCCCTCTTCGACAATGACGACGAGGTCCGCTTCAACGCCTCGCTCGCCCTCGCCCGCCTGGGCCCGGACGCCGCTCCCGTGATTGACGCCCTCGTCGAATCCCTTCGCGACGGCAACCGCTACACGATGGGCTATGCGGTCGAGGCGCTGGAGCGCATCGGCACGCCCGAGGCGCACCAAGCCCTGATCCGCTTCCTCAAGATCGCGCGCTGGTGCCCCATCACCACCACCGGCAACCTGTTCTGACCTGCCGTCGGAAATTGAGCAGAAAAAAGGGAGGGGCGTTGGCCCCTCCCTTTTGGTTGGAAACGGCGACTACACGCTGAAGTTGAGTCCGGCGCGCTGCGTCGCATCCAGGAACTTGTCGTGCTGCGACTTCTGTGAATCGAAGCCGAGCTTCTGCGTGATCTGCACCCACTCTTCGGCCGCCTCGTCGAGCGCGTCCTGCGCCCCGACCTCGTCCGAAATGAAGCGCGAGATCGCGCGGCCGAGGGCATCGCCGTACTCGCCGGCACCTTCCCAGTAGATCTGCGGGAAGGCGTTCTCCACGTTGGCCTGGCAGCCGTCGAGGTGACGCCGCGCCTGGTCGAACGTCTTGAAGATGCCGTCGTTGACCGGCCACAGCTCGTCCGTGCCGCGCTGCGGGTTGGGCTCGGTGTACATCTGCGCCGCTTCGTCGGTGAAGTGGGTCTTCCCGTAGGGGTCGGAACCGCAGAACGGGTCGGCCACGATGTTCATCGAGTAGTCCGGGTGGGACATGCGGTAGATGAAGTACGCGGCGGCTTCCTTCACCTCTTCCGAGGCGTTGGCAGGCACGGCGAGCGTCCGGCTGTAGAGCGCGACCGGCGTGTGCTTCATGCTGCCGTCTTCCTGCTGCGTGCCGGGCACCAGCGCGGTCGCCTGATCCGACGCCCGCTCGAGGCCCTGACTGCGCACCGTGAACTCGGCCAGGTCGATCCACCAGACCGACATGACGTCCGCGCCCGACTCCCAGCGCGCGATCGTCTCGCCGATCGACATGGAGGTCTTCCCAGGCGGGCCGGTCTCCACGATCTCCTTGAACATCTCGAGCGATTCCGCGGCACGGCCCTGGTTGATCTGCGGGTTCATGTTGCGGTCGAAATAGGTGACGCCGTAGCTGCCGGCGACATCCATCCAGAACCCCCAGGAGAAGTTCGGCGGGTTCATGACGACCGAGGTGCCGTAGATGTCCTGCGAGCTGTACTTCTCGGTGAAGAACCGCGCGGTGTCGCGATACTCCTCCCACGTGGTCGGCACGGTCAGCTCGCGCTGGAACTGCTTCGAGAACTCCTTCTGGTTGGCCGCATCGGCGAAGTAGCTGGGCCGATAGTGCAGGTTGTGGATGTCGCCATCGACCATCAGGCCGTAGGTCTGGCCGCCCCACTGCGAATAGAACTCGCCGTAGCCCGGCATGATCCAGTCGAAGTACTCCTTGGATCCGCCGAAGTTGTCGAGGTACTGGTCGAGCGGCTCCAGCAGTCCGACTTCCGCGAAGAGGCCGAAGTAGAGGCTCGGCATGCAGAACCAGTCGAAGCGCGGATTGTTGGAGAGCAGCTGCGGCACGATCTTCGCCGTCGTCTCGCCGGCGTCATAAAGCTCGCGGCTCTTCAGGCTGACGCCGGCTTCTGCGTGAAGCAGCGGCGAAAGCCACATTGGCGCGTTTTGCCAGTTGTTGTCCCAGAGGCCCGCGACCTCGATGTCGTCGAAGCGCTTCTCGGCCTTGAGGCTGCCGGCGCCGAGGCCGGTTCCCATGCCGCCCAGCGCAAGCGCGCCGCCGGCCATGGCCGAGCCCTTGACGAAATCGCGGCGCGAAAGCCGCCTGTTAACGAGGTGTTTGAAAGCGCCCATGTTTCCCTCCTAGCCTTCTTGTCTCGGGTTCAGTGAATGCGCCGCACGCAGCCAGGGCACAATGCTGATCGTCGGCTCAACGCGGCGCGCGTCAAACAAGCAAGTCCTCCGTTTCGGCGTCGAATACCAACACGTCATCGGGGTGGTAAAAGAGTTCCACGTCTTCATCTCGCCCGGCGCCGTCACTCGACGCGGTGACGGCCTGCAGCTGAGCGTCGCCACTGGTCAATGTCAGGATCGACCGCTCGCCCGAATACTCATTGATCAGAACCTTCGCGGTTATGCTTTTCTCCAGACCGTCGGCGACGCGAGTCAGATTCTGCGGTCTGATTCCGACGATGTAACTGTCGGCTCCGCGGCCGCGAATCTTTGTCATCCGTTCGGCCGACGGCTGAAATCGCGTGGCGCCGTCGCGGGTGACGAGTGTCATTTCGCCGGCAGCGTCCTCCGGCTGCACCTCGAAGAAATTCGTCGGCGGCTCGCCGATGAAACCGGCCACGAAGACGTTGCTCGGCGCATGATACAGGTCGTCGCGTGTGCCGAACTGCTGCAGGCGGCCCTCGTGCATCACCGCGACCCGGTCCGAGAGCGCGAGCGCCTCCATCTGGTCATGGGTGACGAACAGCATCGTGCGCCCCAGCGACTCATGGATGCGGCGCAGCTCGATCATCATCTGAAACTTCAGGTGGGCATCGAGATGGCTCATGACCTCATCGAGAATGAAGGCCGCCGGCTCGCGAATGAGCGCCCGCCCGAGCGACACCCGCTGCTGCTGGCCGCCCGAGAGGGCGCCGGGCTTCTGATCGAGCACGTCCTCGATCTGCAGAAGCCCGGCGATCCTGCGCACTTCCCGCTTCCTGTCCTCCTTGCTCACGCCCCGCACTTCGAGCGGGAAGCCGAGGTTCTCCTCGATCGTGAAGTTGGGATAGAGCGCGTAGGTCTCGAAGGCCATCGCGACGTTGCGCTCCTGCGGCTCCATGTCGTTGACCACGGTATCGTCGAAGCGAATCTCGCCCGAGGTGACGGATTCGAGCCCCACGATCATCCTGAGCGTCGACGACTTGCCGCACCCCGAAGGCCCCAGCAGCGAGACGAACTCGCCGTCCGAGATGCTCAGCGAGAAATCCTTGACCGCGTGCACGTTGCCCCGCCGGCTGCGGTAGATCTTGTCGATGCTGTCCAGCGTGACGCGGGCCATGGCTAGAGCACCAGGTTCCTGCCGCTTTCGGGATCGAAGAAAAATGCCTGTGTCGTGTCAATGGCGAGGCGGACGCGTTCGCCGTGATCGTAGCGATGCTCGGGCGAGGACAACGCCGTGATCGTGGCACCCGCCGCCTCGGCGATCAGGATTGCGTAGGTGCCCAGCGGCTCGAACAGCGTGACGGTGCTCTCGACGACATGCTGATCGGCGCGCACGTCCTCGCCGTCCAGCACCACCGACACGTGTTGCGGGCGTATGCCGTAGGTGATCCGGCCAGAGCCGGCGCCGTTCAGGCGCTGCACGTGGGCTCCTGCCACCGGCACGGCGAGCGTGCTTTCCAGGTGACGCGCGAGCAGCGCGCCGTTCTCGGAGGCCAGTTCGCACTGGAGCACGTTGATCGAGGGCTGCCCCATGTGCTCGGCCACGAACAGCGTCTCCGGCCTCTCGAACACCTCGTGGGCCCCGCCGATCTGCTGAAAGCCGCCCGGGCCCGCCACGCCGATCCGGTCGCCGAGGGAGAGCGCCTCCGCGTAATCGTGGGTGACGTAGATGGTCGCGACCTTGCGCAGCGCTTCGAGGGTATGGAACTGCGCGCGCAGCTCGTGACGGATCTTGGCATCGAGGTGGCTGATCGGCTCGTCGAGCAGGAACGCTTCCGGCTCGGCCACCAGCGTGCGCCCCAGCGCCGTGCGCTGCTTCTGCCCGCCGGATATTTCCGCAGGCCGGCGCGAGACCAGCGGGTCGATCTTGAGCAGGCGCGCCACGTCCATCACACGCCGCTGGACTTCGGCCTTGGGCAGGCGCCGCGCCCGCAGCGGGCTCGCGATATTCTCGAACACGCTGAGATGGGGATAGAGCGCATAAGACTCGAAGGTCATCGCGACCCGCCGCCTGTAGGGCGGCAGCCGCGAGATGTCCTTGCCGCCCAGGACGATGCGCCCCTCGTTCGGCACCTCGAGACCCGCGATCAGGCGAAGCAGCGTCGTCTTGCCGATGCCGGACGGCCCGACCACGACGAAGAACTCGCCCTCTTCGACGGTCAGGTCCATCCGGTCGATCACCGGAAAGTCCCAGCCCTTGCACAGTCCTTCGATCTCGAGCCGTGCCATGCGCCTAGCCTTTCACGACGCCGAGCGAGAGACCGCGCACCATGTAGCGGCGCAGCACCAGGAACAGAATGACCGGCGGAAGCACCGCGATCAGCGAAAACAGCGCAGCGAGGTTCCAGAGCTTCTGCGCCCCCTGGACGAACCCCGGCGTCTGGATGGTGTTCACGGCCACGTTGGAGCCGACCAGCATGTTGGCGAACAGGTACTCGTTCCAGGCGAAGATCCAGCAGAGCAGCGCCACCGACATCATGCCGGGCACGACCTGCGGCAGGGTAATCTTGAAGAAGGCCCTGACCGGCGAGTAGCCGTCGAGATAGGCGGCTTCCTCCAGTTCGCGGGGCGCGTCGCGGAAGAAGACCATCATCAGCCAGGTCGCGAGCGGCATGTTGAAGACCAGGTAGAGAATGATCAGGGAAATGTGGTTGTCGGTCGATCCAAACACCGTGTCGAAGGCGCGGAACATGGGCAGCAGGATCGCGACGGGCGGGAACATGCGGTTCGACAGGATCCAGAACGCCATGTTCTCGCCGCCTGCCTGTCGCGGGAAGCGCGCCAGGGCATAGCCGGCGAGGGATCCGAGGAATACCGCGAGCGCCGTGTTCGCAGACGCGATCAGCAGCGTATCCAGCAGGGCGGCAACGTTGGTCTCGTCCGAAAAGATCAGATCGAGATTGCTCCACATGAACTCGTCGGGCCAGAAGGTCGGCGTGATCCGGTTGACCTCCTCGATGCCCTTGAATCCGGTAATGAACTGAAAGTAATACGGAAACAGCGAGATGATCGCCCACAACCCCAGGAACACGAACATGAGGATGGCGACGAGCTTGTAGTGACGATCACTCATCGATCAGGCGATCGCCTGTGCCTTCAGAACCTTCTTGAGGTACTTCAGGAAGAGGGTCACGAGCACCGCGGCAACGATGAAGATCATGATCGCGTAGCCGGCCGCCTCGCCGACCTGGAAATCGCGAATGCCGCGCTGGTAAGCGATATAGACGGGCAATTCCGACGATTCGGCAGGCCCGCCGGACGTCATCACGTAGATCTTGTCGACATACTTGTACGCGTCCATGAAGCGGATGATGAAGGCGATCGCGATGACCTCCTTCAGCATCGGCAGCGTGATCCGGGTCAGCACCTTCCATCGCGACGCGCCATCGACCCGCGCAGCCTCGTAAATCGATTGCGGCAGGGACGCACGCCCCGCGTAGACGATCAGCAGGGGCAGAGAGGTCCATTGCCAGATGTCGGCAAACGTGACGGACCAGAGAGAGAGGCTCGTCGTGAACCACTCCACCTTCTCCGTCGAAATTCCGGTGACGATCAGGATCTCGTTGATGATCCCGTTGTGCGGCGTGAGCATCAGGAGCCACATGAGCCCGGTCATGGCGGGCGGCAGCATCAGCGGCACCACCATGCAGATCAGCAGCAGCGTTCGCGCCCAATTCCATTTCACGACCGAGAACAGCATGAGCGCGAGCGCGGTGCCCAGGATCACCTCCAGCACCGCACCGAAGACGAGATACTGCACCAGGTTGACGACGCTGCTGACGAAGCGATCGTTGGTGAAAACGTTGGCGAAATTGTCAAACCAGATGAAGTTGTAGCGGTCGCGTGTGAGCGACATCAACGTCGTGTCGTGGAAGGCGTGGAAAAACATCCAGATCGTCGGATAAATGACGATCGCAAGGAGAACGAGAACAGGCAAGCCGATAAGAGAAATCGGCACCCATCGCGAAACGATGAGCAAGCGTTCCCGCTTCTTGTTCTTGAACCACTCCGGGTATTCGGGCGATCCGGTCTTGGAATGGGCAGGCGTCATCTAGCGCGACTGCACGTACTTGCGCTGGACGGCGAACCCAAACTCTTATCGCGACACACCCCGCCAGCGAAGTGCCAGTCGTTCACCCTGTTCCTCCAGACACCGGAATTTTGCGTCGCGGGAGCCTAGTGTCGCGCCCTAACCGAGTCAAGGCAGCGGCCGGATGGGCGCCGTACGCGGATACGTGTCGGGCAGACCATGACCCTGGAGAGAATTCCGGGCTAAGGTCCGGCGCCATGACGAAGGGAGTCGCCGTCGCGCCGGAGCGCCCGGTCAGCGCCGCCATGC
This sequence comes from Rhodospirillales bacterium, assembly GCA_028818855.1. Classification (GTDB taxonomy): domain Bacteria; phylum Pseudomonadota; class Alphaproteobacteria; order UBA828; family UBA828; genus WTGU01. Next base: position 15,090 of record JAPPMY010000006.1, on the reverse strand, counting down.
CGTTCAGCCGTCATCTGACGCGGACGGCCCGGCTCGCCGGCCCGGTGATCCTCGCGCGTGCGGGGCTGCTCGTGATGGTCGCGGTCGATTCCGCGATGCTGGGGCACTACGGCACGCTCTCGCTCGCCTACTACGCGGCGGCGAACGCGGCCCAGGTCGTCATGATCCTGATCGGCGTGGGCCTGCTCCAGGGCACGACGATCCTGGTCGCCCAGGCTCACGGCGCGCACGACCGTGCCGCCTGCGGCACGTTCTGGCGCGTGAGCATGGTCCACGCGGTCGCCCTCGGCGTCCTCATGGGGCTGCTCTGCCTGCTCGGCCGCTGGATACTGGAAGGGACAGGGCAGGAGCCCGCCGTCGCCCTCGGCGGCGGCCGCGTGCTCGACATGATCGCGTGGGGCTCCCCGCCGCTGATGATGTGGGTGGTGTGCAGCCACTTCCTGGAGGGCATCAGCCGGCCGATCCCCGGCATGCTGGTGATGTTCGGCGCGGTGCTGCTCAACGTCCTGCTCAACTGGATGTTCATCTTCGGCAACTTCGGCGCGCCCGAGATGGGGGCGGAAGGCGCGGCCATCGCCACCTCGCTGGTGCGCTGGGTGATGTTCGCGGCTCTCCTTCTCGTCGTGCTGCGCCTGCCCGATGGCCAGGCGCTCGGCGTCAGCCGGCGGGTCACGGATTTCTGGGCGGTCTCGCGCCGGCTCCGGCGGCTCGGCTACCCGCTGGCTGCTGCGCGGGGCCTCGAGACGACGGCCTTCGCCGCCCTGGTGATGCTTGCCGGCAACCTCGGCACGGTGCCGCTCGCCGCCTACCAGATCGGCTACAACCTGATCGGCCTGGTCTTCATGGTCGCGATCGGGACGGCAGCGGCCAGCATGATCCGGGTCGGCAACGCGGTGGGCCGGCGCAACCCGACCGACATAGCGCGCGCCGGATGGGCAGGAGTCCTGCTGATCGCCTGCCTGATGGCCTGCTTTGCCGGGCCATTCCTCGGCCTCGGCCTGCCGCTCGCGCGCCTCTACACCGACGATCCGGCCGTCCTGCCGCTGGCCGCGTCCCTCATCGGCATTTGCGGTATCATCCTGGTGTTCGACGGGATGCAGGCAGTGCTGATGGGCGCGCTTCGCGGCATTGCCGACGTGTGGGTGCCGCCGGGGCTCCAGCTCATCTCCTGGTGGTGCATCACGGTGCCCCTCGGCTACGTGCTGGCCTTCCTGGTGGGCATCGGCGTCGACGGGCTGATGTGGGGTATTCTGGCAGGCGCGCTGAGCGCCAGCACCCTGCTCTCGGGCCGCTTCCTCGCGGTGGCGCGGCGGCCGATCGCCCGCTACTGAGGAGGCCGCGCCAGGGCGAGCGCATGGTTCGGCGCCCCAAAATGGCCACAGTCGGCCCATAGTCGGGGCGATTGCCGCAGAAGGAGCGAGAAACGGTGTCTTCGACCATCGCGCTCGTCGATGACGACCAGCACCTGCTCACCTCGGTCACCATGGCGCTGGAGGCGGAGGGGTTCGTCGTCCGCCCCCACAGCGACCCGGTGAAGGCGCTGCAGGACCTGCTGAGCCGGCCGGTGGACCTTGCGGTGCTCGACATCAAGATGCCGCAGATGGACGGGCTGGAACTGCTCGCCCAGCTGCGCAAGCATTCGACCGTGCCGGTGGTGTTCCTGACCTCCAAGGACGCCGAGGACGATCAGCTCTTCGGCCTCAGCCAGGGTGCGGACGACTACATCACCAAGCCCTTCTCGATCCGCCTCCTGGTCGAGCGGATCCGGACGATCCTGCGGCGGGCCGAGCCTGCCAGGGGCGTCGATTCGGCACACGCCCTCATGGTACGGGGCGCCCTGGTGCTCGACGAGGACCGCCATGTCTGCACCTGGCAGGGCGAGGCGCTCTCGCTGACGGTGACCGAGTTCCTGCTGCTGAAGGCGCTGGCCCAGCGCCCCGGCCACGTGAAGAGCCGGAACCAGCTCATGGATGCCGCCTACGGCGACCAGATCTACGTCGAGGACCGCACCATCGACAGCCACGTGAAGCGCATCCGCAAGAAATTCAGGTCCATCGACCCGTCCTTCTCGCAGATCGAGACGCTCTACGGTGTCGGTTACCGATACACCGCGCCGTGATCCGGTCGAGCGCGATCTGACGGCGGCGCCGTCCGCCCCGCAGGCGAAGGCCGGCCGTCGCCCGCGGCCGCGCATCGCCTTTCCGCTCACCGCCCGCATCCTCGCCATCAACGTGATGGCGCTGGGAGTCCTGGTGGCGGGCTTCTTCTATCTCGACCACCTTCAGCGCGACCTGATGGATGCCAAGCTGGACGCGCTCGCCCGCGAAGCGACGTTGCTCGCTGCTGCGCTCGGCGACAGCGCGGTCGACACCGCCGGCACGTCGGAGCCGGGCCTCGACCGCACCGCCGCGGCGACGCTGGTGCACCGCCTGAGCCTGCCCATCGACACGCGCGCGCTGCTCTTCGATGCGGACGGCACCCTCGCCGTCGACTCCTGGCGGCTGCCGATGGCGCCGGTGCAGACGACGGAATTGCCGCCCCCGGACGAAGACCGCGGCGTCCTCGGCCGGGCGGCGGACGCCGCCTACGAGTGGATCACCGCGCGCTTGCCGCCGCGCACGACGGTCCCTCTCCACACCGAGCCGAGCGACCCGCGCGCGGACGACCTGCCCAAGGTGCTGAGCGCGCTTCAGGGCACCGCCGGGCAAGCCATGCAGAGAACGGCCGACGCCCGGCTCGTCGCCGTCGTGGCCGCGCCGATCCAGCCGTTCCGCCGGGTGCAGGGTGCGCTGCTCCTGGTGGCGGATGCGGAGGACGTGCTGGAGAGCGTCCGCAACGCCCGCTTCACGATCCTGCAGGCGTTCTGCATCGCGCTCGGCATCACTATCCTCCTCAGCCTCTTCTTCGCGGGCACCATCACCCGCCCGGTGCGCCGGCTCGCGCGCGCGGCCGAGCGGGTGCGTGCCGGCGGCGGGCGCAAGGTCGCGATCCCCGACTTCACGGCGCGAAACGACGAGATCGGACGCCTCTCCGCGGCGCTGCGCGACATGACCGAGGCGCTCTGGGTGCGCATGGATGCGATCGAGCGGTTCGTGGCCGACGTCGCGCACGAGGTGAAGAACCCCCTCAGCTCCGTGCTCAGCGCCGTCGATACGGCGCGGCGGGTCGACGACGAAGAGAAGCGCGCGAAACTGCTCGCGCTCGTCGGCGAGGACGTGAAGAGGCTGGATCGGCTGCTGAGCCAGATCGCCGATGCCTCCAAGATCGATACCGAGCTGGCCCGCGCTCAACTGGAGCCCGTCGACATTCGCGCCATGCTGACGACTCTCGCGGAGATGCAGGGTGCCGCGGCATCGGCGAGCGATGCGCCGGCAGCAACGACGACCCTGGAGATCGAAGGCGAAGGTCCGTTCGCGGTGCTCGGCGTCGAGGACCGCCTCGCCCAGGTGCTGCAGAACCTCGTGGGCAACGCCCGCTCGTTCAGCCCGCCGGGCGGAACGGTCGCGCTCGGGCTGCGCCGCGACGGGGCGGGAGTCGTGGTCAGCGTGGACGACGACGGCCCCGGCGTGCCGGCCGGGATGGAGGAGGCGATTTTCCGGCGGTTCTACACCTTCCGGCCCGAGGGCGAGACCTTCGGCGCCCACTCCGGTCTCGGTCTCAGCATTTCACGCCAGATCGCCGAGGCCCACGGCGGCCGGCTCGCCTGCACCAACCGCTACGATTCGGCGGGCCGTGTGCTGGGCGCGAGCTTCCGCCTGGAGCTTCCCGCCGCGGCGCCCGCCCGCTCGTCCGAGCCGGGCTGAGCGCTGCTCGTCCGGCTCAGTGAACGCTGAGCGGCTCGAGCTGGTGCTGGCGGGCGGCGGCGAACGCGAGCTCGCGATCCGGCGCGACGCCGAGGAGGCGGCCGTCCGGCGCGTGGATACCGAAGACCATGGCGCCATCCACGAGGACTTCCCGAATGTAGGCTTCGTTGCCGGTGAGGAAGTGGACGTAGTCCCCGTGCTCGCCGGCAGTCGCCCGTTCGACGTCATTCATGACCTTCCTCCTTCACCCCGGGCCCGGAAGTCGCAGCCGCGACCGCCGCGCCGCTCACGCAACACAAGCATCGCCTAGCCCCCTGCCCCGCCGGCGCCGTTGATCGGAACCGTCTTCACGATTTCGGGCGCGGTGGGGCGGGTCAACTCGATGTGGAGCAGGCCGCTGTCGAGGCGCGCGCCGTCGACCTCGATCCCGTCCGCGAGCAGGAACGTGCGGTGGAACCGGCGCGCGGCGATTCCCCGGTAGAGGTAGACGGCGCCGTTCTCCTCGACCTGACGGCCCCTGATGTGCAGCGCGTTGCGCTCGAGGGTGACGTCGATGTCGTCCTCGTCGAACCCGGCCACGGCGAGGCTGATGCGCAGCCGCTCTTCTCCCGCATGCACGACGTTGTAGGGGGGATAGCCGTCGGGCTGGGAGCCGGCGAGCCGGTCGAGCATCTCTTCCAGGCGATCGAAGCCGAGCAGAAGAGGGCTGCTGAAGGGTGACACTCGTGCCATCGCCTGGCCCTCCTTCGTCTACCCGGTCCCGGCGGTTGCGCCCTTGAGTGATCGTTCGCGCCGGCCGCCATGCCACCAACCGGGCCTTGGTCTTCCATGTGGGAATGGCGGGGCAGCGAATCAAGCCGTTTTGGCATGCAGATTACTCTGTATTGCAGAGCCTTTTTGCGATACTATAATTGCTATGACCTGTGCGAGGGCGCGGAGGCAGCCATGAGCGTGAGCAAGGACGATGCCCGGTCGGCGCTGCACGACGTCGAGACCGCGGAGCGCCGCAGCCAGACGCTGTTCGGCTACGGGCTGGCGAGCCCCTACCTCCTGCTGTGGGGCGTGCTGTGGGTCGTCGCCGGTGCCGTCGGGGCCGCGTCGCCGGCGAATGCCGGCATCGTCTGGGGTGCCGTCGATATCGTCGGCCTTGCCGGCACTGGATGGCTGATCGTCCGGCACGCGCGGCGCTGCGGCGAGCGCGACGATCGTGTCCGTCTTTTCCGCTACGTGGGCTCGGCGACCGCCGTGGCGGCATTCAGCGGGCTGACGCTGATGGTCTTCGCTCCGGCCGAGGGTGGCGAGATCACGATGTTCTTCACCCTGCTGGTCGCGGCGGGCTACGCCATCGTCGGGTGCTGGCTGGGCCTCCGCTTTGCGGCCGTCGGCGCGGCGCTGGGCGGTCTCGCCGTTGCGGTGTTCGTCGCCGCGCCGGCGTACCTGCACCTGATCGTGCCGTTCGCAGGCGGGGCGGCTCTCGTTCTCGGCGGCCTCTGGATGCGGCGCGCCTGATGAGCGCACCCGACGAGATCGTTCACCAGTCGACGCGGCTGAAGATCATGTCAGCCCTGAACGCGCTGCCGCGGCGCGAGATGCTGGAGTTCGTGCGCCTCAAGGCGATCACCGGCGCCACCGACGGCAACCTCGGATCGCACCTGACGACGCTGGAGAAGACGGGCTACGTCGCCGTCGAGAAGGATTTCGTGGGCAGGCGGCCGAGAACGCGTGTCCGCATTACCGCGCCGGGACGGCGCGCCTTCCAGAACCATGTGGCCTACCTGCGCGACATCCTGGAGGGCGAAGGCGCCGGCGCCTGAGAGAGGGAGAGACGAGATGCAGACTCGCAAGACCTATCGGCGCCGGATCGGGCGCGTTCTTGGTTGCGTTGCGCTGCTGCTGGGCCTTCTGCTGGCTGCTCCGGCCGTGGCCGGCGAGCCGGAGCGCTTCGACGAGGCGGTTGCGGAGCTTTTCGCGGCGGGCTTCCTCGGCGACGAGGAGGCGCTTGAGCGCGGCCTGGCGCTGGTGGAGGAGAAGCTGGCGGCAGACCCCGATCATCCGGGCGCCCTGGTCTGGCAAGCGACACTCTGGAGTGTTCAGTCAGGCACGGCCTTCGCGCAGGGCGACCGGGAAACGGGGCAGGCGCTGTTCGACAGGAGCCTCGCCCAGTTCGACCGTGCGGTCTCGCTCGCACCGGAGAGCCTGCAGACCCGGGTGCCGCGCGCCTCCGTCCTGCTGTCGGTCGCGCGGTACACACCCGATGCCTCGGCACGCGAGCGCTACCTGGAGACCTCGCTCGAGGACTACACGAAGATCCTCGAGCTGCGCACGCCCGCGTTCGATTCCCTCACGGTGGACAGCCGGGGCGACCTCCTTGGCGGGCTCGCGGAAGTCCTCTGGCGGCTGGAGAGGCACGACGACGCCACGGTGTATCTGCGCCGCATGATCGCCGAGCTGCCGAAGTCCCGCTACGCGGTCATGGCGCAGGGACAGCTCGACGATCCGGACACGCCTGCGGAGCTGACCTGCTTCGGCTGTGAGGACTGGTGAGCCGTCGGCGAACGCAACGCACGCTCTGCCGCACTAATTCGGAGGGGGATTGAAGCAATGACGCGTCATGGTCTTTCTCGACTGCTGATCGGTGCGGCGCTGGTCCTCGCCTGCATGGCCTTCGCGACCGTGGGCCGCAGCGCGGCGGCGGCCGCGTCCGCGGTGCCCCTGATCAGCAACCACGTTTATTTCGACCACCACTGGTACGTGTGGCTTCCGCGCCATCCGACATACGAAGCGGTCGAGGTCATGTCCATCGACGCGCCTTACAATCCTTACAGACTCGTCTGGATCATTTTCACCGAGCGCGAGGGGGGAAAGCGTCAGCACCACCTTATGGACGACCAACGGATCGCCGAAGCAGTCGACGACTTCCATTATCGCGAGATCGACTATCGCCGCGCCGGCGGGGCCGAGGACGGACAGAGTGTGTATGTCTCATTCAGCGATCCAGATGGCGCCCGCGTCGAGGTCGAGGTCGATGCCGAGGGCATACCGCTGACGGAGGTCGGCGCCGGTCTGACGGACCAGTCTGGCCACTCGGCCGACAAACTGGTCATGCTGTTTCATCGGCAGCGCTCCACCCGGACAGACAACAACAGGGTGGCGATCGGCGGAAAGGACTTCTCCTTTCGCGTCGGCGACGATCCCGACGGCGTACACCGGTTCGTCGCCGGCTACAGCGCCGGGATACAAATCGTGATCGTGCCCTTCGGGCAGTGGACGTTCTCGGCAAGTGAAACACGGCTCAGCGACGAGGCGGCCGGCCTCTCCTTTAACATCAGGGAACACAACGAAGGCGTCGCTCTTGTGGCCGACCTGCCCGGTTATCTGAACCGCGCCACCATCGAGCTGGATACCGAGAGCGCGCTGAAACGATACCGGCACGACGAGGGGTCGCACCGCATGGTCATCTCGCTGGACGAGGCCGTGCCGCTCACCGGCTCGGCGCCGCAGTCGGCCAGCCGATTCTCCGTCCTGATGGACCCCGACGAGCCGGTCGCGAGCGGCCGCGTGGTCTCCGAGCCCACCGCCGGCGGCCGGCGCCTGTCCTGGACGATCGACACCCCAGCATGGGCAGCCGGCTATCCCTTCGAATCCCTGATCGAACAGGGAAACGACGGGATGACGCTAACCATTCGCTCGGCGAGACAGCCCGACTGACCCGCGCGCCGGCCGGGCTGTGGCCGCCTGGCCGATATGGCATTGTGGCGCAAGCGAACGACTCCGCCGCCTGCGCCCACTGATCCGCACGGGCTAGAGAAACGCCGGGCGGGCGGCGCAGGGGAGCAGGCCGCCCGCCATGAGCACGCCATCGACGGACCGGGCGGGCGGGCCCGCCATCGGGCGCACCTGGGAAGGCGTGCTCCTGATGATCTTCACCTGCGCCTGCTTCGCCGGCATGTCGGCGGCGATCCGCCACATCTCGGCCGAAATCCCGGTGTTTCAGATCGCCTTCATCCGCAACGGCATCGGCACCCTGATCCTGGTGCCCTTCATGTTTCGCATCGGCTTCGGCTCGTTCGACCTGAGCCGCTTCAAGCTCTTCGCCATCCGCGCCGTGATTGGCGTCTGCGCCATGTGGGCCTGGTATTCGGCGCTGCAGATCACGCCGCTCGCCGAAGCCATCACGCTGAACTTCACGGTCTCGCTCTGGATGATCCCGGTCGCCATCCTGATGCTGGGCGAGCGCGTCGGCCCGCGCCGCTGGATCGCCACCGTGGTGGGCTTCGCAGGCGTGCTGATCGTCCTGCAACCGGGCGCGGAGACCATGTCGGTCGGCGGCCTGCTCGCGATCTTCGCGGCGCTGCTCTTCGCCACCTCGATGGCGCTGGTGCGCCTGCTCGCGCGCTCGGAATCGCCGCTGGCCATCGTCTTCTACATGAACCTGATCATGACCCCGCTCTCGCTGGGCCCCGCGCTCTGGTGGTGGCAGATGCCGACGATGGAGCAGCTCGGCTGGCTGCTCGGCATCGGCTGCGTGCTCACGATCGCGCACTTTTCCATGGCGCGCGCGCTCTCGATCATGGAGGCGACGGCGATCGTGCCGCTGGACTTCACCCGCCTCCCCTTCGCGGTGCTCATCGGCTGGTTCGCGTTCGGCGAGTTTCCGGGCATCTGGACCTGGGTCGGCGCCGTCTTCATCGTGGCCAGCGCCGTCTACATCGCGCGGCGCGAAGCGCTGCTCGCGCGCCGGCCGCCCGGCGTCATCGGGGCGTGAGCGGCGCGCCGCCGCGCGGCTTTTGCAGGCCCCGCCGGTTTGCTATGTAGGCGCGCACTTCAGCGAGGGAGATGGACATGAACATCAGCGGGCAAACGGCGATCGTGACCGGCGGCGCGTCGGGGCTCGGCGAGGCGACGGCGCGGGCGCTGGCTGCCGGCGGCGCCAAGGTCGGCATCCTCGACATGAACGAGGAGCTGGCGCAGAAGGTCGCGTCCGAGGTCGGCGGCGCGGCCGCCGTCTGCGACGTGGTCGATCCGGCCAGCCACGAGGCCGCCGTCGCTCAGGTGCGGGACGCGCTCGGGCCTGCGCGCATCATGGTCGCCTGCGCCGGCATCGCGCCGGGCGCGAAGCTGGTCGGCCGCGACGGCAACGCGAGCCCGCTGGAAAAACTCACCCGCGCGATCCACGTCAACCTGATCGGCACGATCAACTCCTGCCGGCTCGCTGCTGCCGACATGGCCGCGATGGACCCGCTCGACGACAACGAGCGCGGCTGCATCGTCACCACCGCCTCGGTCGCCGCCTTCGAGGGACAGATCGGGCAGCTCGACTACGCGGCGTCCAAGGGCGGCGTCGCGGCGATGACGATCCCGCTCGCGCGCGAGCTTGCCCGCGACGGCATTCGCGTGAACTGCATCGCGCCGGGGCTGATGGACACGCCGATGATGGCGGGCCTCTCCGAGCCGGTGAAGCAGTCCCTGCTGGAGACGACGGTCTATCCGAAGCGCCTCGGCACCGCCGACGAGTACGCGGCGCTCGCCGTGCACATCGCCGAGAACACCTTCATGAACGGCTCGGTGATCCGCTTCGACGGCGCGCTTCGCATGGCGCCGAAGTAGCGCACGGGCCGCCCGCTACTCGGGAGACCAGGGCGCGATCCGGGTCTCCCAGGCGGCGCTGTCGGCCGGGCTGAAGAGCTTCAGCGTGAGGTCGATGCGCGCGAACCTCCAGGCGCCCTCCTCCTTGCGCAGCCGGGAATCGTACCAGCCGCCGATCCAGGTGTCCCGGGTCGGCCCGCCGCCTTCCGGCGTCACCTTGCCCAGCTCCCACAGGTAGTGGTTCGACGTGGCGCTCTTCCCGTCGGGCGCCACGTCGACATTGGGCTGGGTCATGTAGTGGATGGCCCAGGGCATGAAGGTGGTGCAGTTGGGGCGGATGTCGCGGACGATGCCCGCCCGCGTCTCCCAGTGACCGATGCCTTCGCAGTGCCACACCGCATCCTCGGTGAAGAGCGGCGCGACGAGCGCGGGATCGCCGTTGTGGTCCACGGCCTTGGCGTAGCGCGCGATGAGCTGCTGGATCGCCTCGATATCCTCGAGGCGCTGGAGCCGCGCGGCGATATCCATGAGCGCCTCCGGCGGGGCTTACCCCTTCCAGGGCGGGATCGGCGTCTCCCACGAGGCCGCGTCGGTGGGGCTGAGCAGCTTCAGGATCAGCTCGATGTGGGTGAACTTCCACTCGCCGCCTTCCTTGCGGAACGTGGATTCGTACCAGCCGCCGATCCAGGTGTCCTGATCCGGGCTTCCGTCCTCCTGCACCGCCTTGGCAAGCTCCCAGAGGTAGTACTCGCCGGTGGCCGTCTGGCCGTCGTCCGCGATCTCGATGATCGGCTGGGTGAAGTAGTGCAATGCCCACGAAAGCACCCTGGTGGAGGTCTCGTGCAGACCCTGGACGACGGCGTCCCGGCCCTCCCAGCGCCCGATCCCCTCGCAGTTCCACACCGCGTCCTCGGTGAAGCAGGGCTCCATCAGCGCGGGATCGCCATTCTTATCCGCCGCCGTCATGTAGCGGGCGATGAGCTGCTTGATGGCCTCGATATCCTCGAGGCGCTGAAGGCGTTGCTCCACGGACATGGTCGATTCCCTCTTTATTTGTTTCGGGTGTTCGTTCAGTTGGCGACACGCTTCGCCGGCGGCGGAACTTCTTCCGGCTTGCAGCCGACGGGGCAGCAGCGCCCCGGCTGGCGGTCACGGCTCTCCGTGCCGCTTTCGTCCGTCAGCACGCCCCGGTCGAGCAGCTTCTCCACCAGCGCCACCTTGTCCTCGACCGGATAGCTGCGGAAGATCTCCAGCCCCGTCGCCTGCGGCGAGCCGCCGCCGTGCAGGCTGATGACCGAGTACCAGCCGGCGGTGCCGGACGCGGTGAGATCCTCGATCAGGCGCGCGACCTCCATGCGCTCGCCGTAGGGCAGGTCTTCCCGCCCCTTCAGCATCTCGGCAAGCGTGCCGGCGGTCGCCGGATTGTGGTCCTCGTCCGGCCCCGGCAGCGCCACCACCAGCCCGCCCGAGACCTCGTGCGCGATGCGGTGCATGTCGTAGATCTGTGTAGACAGCAGCAGCTTGCCGATGTTGGCGAACACGCGGTCGGGCTCGACGCAGCCGGAGCCGTCGGCCACGGCATAGACCGAGCTTGCGACACCGCAGGCGTAGAAGCCCTCGACGATCTTGATCAGCTCCACCATGCGGTCGCGCAGGTGCGACGTGCGCTCGACCTCGAGCCCGTTGGCCTCGGCCATCAGCACGCCGGCGCCGATCAGCAGGTCGCCGAAGCCCGCGCGCGCGCCGATGCAGGAATGCCGGTGATGCGTCGCGTAAGCCTGCGTCAGGTGCTGTGAATGCTCCCACTCGCCGGCGAGGAACACGCGCTCCCACGGCACGAACACGTCGTCGAAGATGACCACGCCGGTGGACTGGCCGTAGCGGGCGCTGAACGCAGCCGCCTTCTCCCCCGGCCGGCCGGCCGGGCGGGCCACGACGGTGACGCCATCGGCATCGACCGGCACCGCGCAGCAGAGCGCGAAATCCCTGTCGTCCTCGGTCATGTTGCGGCACGGCATGACCAGATACTCGTGGACGTAGGGTGCGGCGGTGACGATCGCCTTCGCCCCGCGGATCACGATGCCGTCGGGCCGCCGCCGGGCGATGTGCACGTAGGAATCGCGCACGGTCTGGGCGTGGGGCCGGCGCGAGCGGTCGCCCTTGCCGTCGGTCATGGCGACGCCGAGGGTGAGGTCTTCGGCCTGAACCCGGTGGAGGTAGGCGAGGAAGCGCTCGTGCAGCGCGCTGCCGGTCTCCTGGTCGATGCGCCAGGTGGTCTGGTGGATCGCGTTGAGACCGTCCTGAGTCAGGTAGCGCTGGGCGCAGCCAGTGTACTGGCAGACCAGCCGCACCGCCTCCAGCTTGTGGAGCTGATCGGTGGTCGTGCGGTTGATGTGGAGGAAACGGTGCACCTCGTCGCCGGTGCTCTCCTCGACCGCCGTCATCGTCTGGCGGTGCTGCTCGTCCCGGGCGAAATCGTAGACGAGACCCAGCGCGGCGACGCCGGGCCCGAAGCGCGGCTCGTCGGCGACGGACGCGACCTCGTCGCCGTCGACATAGACGCGGGGCGCAAGCCGCCTCAACGATTCCCGGTATTCCTCGCCGGACATCAACATGTCCCGCCCTCCCCTAGCCGGCCTGCGCGTCCCGTTGGCGGATGGCCTCCGCGATCCGCAGCACGCGCTCGGCCTTCTCGTAGATCGGGTAGTCGATGAAGTAGCCATCGACCTGGATCGAGGCCGAGCCAGCAGCCTCGGCTTCCCGGAAGGCGGCAACATGCTTCTCGGCCTGGGTGACGGCATCGGCGCTCGGCGTGAACACGCGGTTCACCGGTTCCACCTGCTTGGGGTGGATGCAGAGCTTGCCCTGAAAGCCGAAGCTGAGCGCGGTGTGCGCCGAGCGCTCCAGGTTTTCCGCGTCCGCGAGATCGATGAACACCGTGTCGACGGGCGGCTCCAGCCCGCCCACGCGGGAGGCCAGCACGATGGTCGCGCGCGCGTGCGCCAGTTCGGCCTCGGCCCCGGTCCAGACCATTCCCATGTCGCGCGTGTAATCGCCCGCGCCGAAGGAGAGCCGGCGCACGCGCGTGCCCGCGCCGGCAATCGCCTGGGCCGCAGCGACGCCCTGGCCGGTCTCGATGATCGGCACGAGGTCGACGGCGCCCGGTTCGAGCCCCCGCTCCCGCTCGAGCTGGCCGAGCAGCCAGTCCGCCGTCTCAAGCTGGCCGGGCGCCTCGACCTTGGGCAGCATGACGCCGTCCACGCCTGTCGTGACGACGGCCTGGAGGTCGCCGTAGCAGTACTCGGTGTCGAGCCCGTTCACGCGCACGTAGCCGAGGCAGGGGCGCGGCGCCTGCAGGGCCTCCACGACGACCGCCCGTGTCGCTTCCTTCTCGGCTGCGGCGACGGCGTCCTCGAGATCGAGGATGACGGCGTCGGCGCCGGCGCCGAATACCTTGGCGACCTTGCGCGGATGGTTGCCGGGAGCGAACAGATAGGTGCGGTGCAGCTTCATGGGAACTCGCTGAGGCTCGGGCCAAACAACCACAGCCCACCGCCCCGATCAAGGCGCCGGCACCGGCCGCGGGATGGCTCTGCCCCCGAGAATCCCGCCGGAGTTGCGGATCGGGGGCGCTATTCGTGTCTTTATTGTGGAAAAGCCAAAGAAAGCGCGTATACTTCCCTCAATATAGACGTTGCCCTGGTAAAGAGGACTGTCGCCTGATCTTGTGAGTCGACTTGCGAACAACGCCTATGTCAGCCAAAGCGATGACCTGGACTGGATCGAGACGCCACGTCCGGGGCCAGCGGTGAAGAACGGAGGACGGCGATGATCCAGAGCGGGAAACGACGCCTGATCGGGGGAATTGCGCTTGCGCTCGCCATCGTGTTCGGCTCGTCCGTGGCGGCAACGTCGCTCCGGGCGGATTCGGGATGGTCGTGGGAAACAGGGATCATCGGTGGAGTCGTCGGCGGGCTGATCGGCTCGAAAAGCGACGTGAGGTTCCATCACCGGCCCGCAGTCGGCTTCGCCACGGTGGTGCACCCCTTCTACGACGGTCCGTTCATCCTCCATCATCACAACGGGGTATGGCATCGCCACCCGTGGCAGCATCGGCGCGGGTGGCACGTCTGGCTGGGACACCACGGCCCCTGGTACGTGCATCCCGACCGGTATCACCATCGCCAGTGGCATGCCCCGCAGGCCCGGCTACGGTCCTGGTCCGCGCATCCGCCGGGGCACCAGCATCGTCAATGGCACGAGCAGCGGGTGCATCAGCAGCCCCGGCACGTGCACGTTCAGCGGCACCAGCACCGCCACCGGCACGGCCATCAGGCTCATCAGCAGCCCTGGCCCACGCAGCATGTGTACCGGCACGGCCATGCCCACAGGTGGTAGCGGCCGCGCGCCCACGTTCTGATTGAGCGGGCGCGGCCTATTCCGGGTGAAAGGCGATCTCGCCGTACCAGGCGCGGGCGCTCTGCCCGCAGTTGTCCGAATCGGTCATGACGGCAACGCCTACCAGCTCGTCGACCTCCATGCCGAAGAGGCGGCGGAAGTCGGCGCGAACGTCCCGCCTGTGGGTGCGCCAGGTGCCGGCCTCGCCGGTTCCTGAATCGACCGCGACCATCATGACCTTGGAGGTGAAGGGGTTGGGCCAGGCGTCGCCGACCTCCGAGCGGTTCGCCCACACGTAGTTGACGGCCCGGGGCATGTCGACCCATCCCTCGCCGGATGCGACCACGTAGACGCGGGCGGCGTAGTCGTCGCCGTCCTTGATCCGCTCGTCGTCGACCGCGAGCGTCTCGTCGACGCGCCAGCTCCACGCGAGGATCGGCGTCTCCGTCAGGTCGATCTCACGCTCGAGGTAAAGGCTCGATGCCGTCGATGCGCTGTCGGCTTCCAAGACGCGCCGCCCGTCGATCTCGACGACCCGGTAGTGCGTCTCCCCCTCGAACTCCTCGATCTCCCAGTCTCCGCTCTCCCCGGACGACGGCCACTCCAGCACCAGCGGCCCGGCGTGCGCCGGCAACGCCATCGTCGACAAGGCAAGAAGGGCGGCAGCAAAGGGGCGCATCGGGCGAGTCTGTCGCACTGCCGGGCCGCGGGCAATGCCGCCGGATACATGGCTAACCTGAGGCGTCGTCCGCGTCCTTTCCCATCAGCCGCACCCGCGCGCCGGCGAGCAGGTCGCGAAGCTTCGCGCGGATCGCCCAGAGGCAGACGAGCGACGGGATCACCATGAGGGTCGTGATCACGAAGAAGGTCCCCCAGTCGCCCTCCAGCCAGTCCACCAGCTCGCCGGAGGATGCGGCCAGCAGCGTCCGGCCTGCGGTGCCGAGCGAGGCCAGCAGCGCGTACTGGGTGGCGGTATAGGTTCGGTCCACCAGCATCGAGATGAAGGCGACGAAGGTGACCGTCGCGAACGCGCTGGTGAGGTCGTCCATCACGACGGCAGCCGCGAACAGCACCGCCGACTTTCCGGACCAAGCCAGCAGCGCGAACATGAGATTGGTGAGCGCCATGGCGATGCCCGAGACGAACATGGCGCGGACGAGGCCGATGCGGATCGCGACGAGGCCGCCCAGCACCGTGAACCCCACGGTGACGATCCAGCCGAGGCCCTTGGAGTAGAGCGCGATGTCCGACTTGGTGAAGCCGATCTCCGTGTAGAAGACGAGCGACATGCGCCCCATGAAGG
>JAPPMY010000290.1 GCA_028818855.1 Rhodospirillales bacterium | reverse complement strand
CGGGCCCTGCCAGCTACCGGCGGGGCGGGCCGCTCTGCGTCACCGACTGCAACGTGATGCTGGGCACGCTGCAGCCCGCGTTCTTCCCACGCGTCTTCGGCCCCGGTCAGGACGAGCCGCTGGATGCCGCCACGGTGAACGCCAAGTTCGCGGCGCTTGCGGCCGAGATGCGCGAGGCCACGGGCGACGAGCGCACGCCCACCGAGGTCGCCGCCGGCTTCCTCAAGATCGCGGTGGAGAACATGGCCAACGCGATCAAGAAGATCTCCGTGCAGCGCGGCTACGACGTGACCGGCTACACGCTCAACTGCTTCGGCGGCGCGGGCGGCCAGCACGCCTGCCTGGTGGCCGACGCGCTCGGCATGACGACGGTGCTGATACACCCCTTCGCCGGCGTGCTCTCGGCCTACGGCATGGGCCTCGCCGACATCAGGGCCTTGCGGGAGAAGGCCGTTGAAGCTCCCCTCGACGATGCGCTGATGCCGCAGCTCACGGCGGTGCTCGACGATCTCGCCGCCCAGGCGGAGGCCGAGCTGCGGGAGCAGGACATTCCCGACGAGCGGATCGAGGTCCTCCGCCGTGCGCACATCCGCTACGACGGCAGCGACACGCCGCACGCCATCGAGTTCGGCACGCCGCAAGAGATGACGGCGCGCTTCGAGGCCGCGCATCACCGGCACTACGGCTTCGTGATGCCGGGCAAGGCGCTGATCGTGGAGGCCGCCGCGGTGGAAGGCATCGGCGTGATGGCGGAGGCGCAGGAGCCCGACCGCGCCGACAAGGCGGCACCCGACGCGCTCACGCAGCTCGCGGTCGTGAAGGCGCACATGGAAGGCCGCGCGCACGACACGCCCGTGTTCGACCGGGATACCATGAGGCCCGGCAACCGCGTAACCGGCCCCGCCATCATTCGCGAGCAGACGGCGACGACGGTGGTGGAGCCCGGCTGGCAGGCGGAACTTACGGCGAAGGGGCACCTGGTGCTCACCCGCGTGGTGCCGCTGGAGCGCACGTTCGCCGTCGGCACCGAGTGCGACCCCGTGATGCTGGAGGTGTTCAACAACCTCTTCATGTCGATCGCCGAGCAGATGGGGGTCACGCTCGAGAACACCGCCTACTCGGTGAACATCAAGGAGCGGCTGGATTTCTCCTGCGCGCTCTTCGACCCGGAGGGCAATCTGGTCGCCAACGCGCCGCACATCCCGATCCACCTGGGCTCGATGGGGCAATCCGTGCGCACGGTGCTCTCGGCGAACCGCGGCGCGCTCAAGCCGGGCGATGTCTACGTGGTGAACGCGCCCTACAACGGCGGCACCCACCTGCCGGACGTGACGGTCATCACGCCGATCTTCGACGGGGCGGGGGAGGAGATCCTGTTCTTCGTCGCGAGCCGCGGCCACCACGCCGATATCGGCGGGCGCACGCCGGGCTCCACGCCGCCGGACAGCCGCACGGTGGAGGAGGAGGGCATCCTCTTCGACAACTTCAAGCTGGTGGATGCCGGGGTCTTCCTCGAAGACAAGCTGCGTGCGCACCTTGCTGCCGGGCGGTACCCGGCGCGCCAGCCCGACCACAACGTCGCCGACCTCAAGGCGCAGATCGCCGCCGGCAACCGGGGCGTCGGCGAGGTCCGCCGCATGATCGAGCAGTTCGGCCTCGACGTGGTCCACGCCTACATGCGCCATGTGCAGGACAACGCCGAGGAGCAGGTCCGCCGCGTCATCGACGTGATGGCAGACGGCGAGTTCGCCTATCCGCTCGACGAGGGCGGCACGATCCGGGTGAAGATCAGCTTCGACAAGGAGAGGCGCGAGGCGACCGTCGATTTTTCCGGCACCAGCGCGCAGCGGCCCACCAACTTCAACGCGCCGTCCGCTGTCTGCCGCTCGGCCGTGCTCTACGTCTTCCGCACCCTGGTGGACGACAACATCCCGCTGAACGAGGGGTGTCTCAAGCCGATCAACATCGTCATTCCCGAGGGCTCCATGCTGGCGCCGGAATATCCGGCCGCCGTCGTCGCCGGCAACACCGAGACCAGCCAGGCCGTGACCGACGCGCTCTACGGCGCGCTCGGCGTGCTCGCGGCGAGCCAGGGGACCATGAACAACGTCATCTTCGGCAACGACACACACCAGTACTACGAGACCGTCTGCGGCGGCTCCGGCGCGGGCCCGGGCTTCGACGGCACCTCGGCCGTGCACACCCACATGACCAACACGCGCCTCACCGACCCCGAGGTGCTGGAATGGCGCTATCCCGTCATGCTGGACAGCTTCTCGGTGCGCCACGGCTCCGGCGGCGCGGGCGCCTACGTCGGCGGCTCGGGCTGCGACCGGCGCATCCGCTTCCTCGAGGACATGGAGCTGGTCATCGTCTCCAACCACCGCATCGTGCCGCCCTACGGCATGGCGGGCGGCGAGCCCGGCCAGTGCGGCCGCAACTGGGTCGAGCGCGCGGACGGCACGATGACGGAGCTATCGGGCCGGGAGGGCACGCACGTGGGTGTGGGCGATGTCTTCGTGCTGCAGACGCCCACGGGAGGCGGCTACGGGCCCGCAGCGGAGCGGGCCGAGCCGTTGCCTGAAGCAGCGGAGTAGGGACGCGGCCCGGCCGAAACAGGGAGAACGCTCATGTCACTCACGCTCGATGAGGCCAACCGCGTCGCTGCCGGCGCGATCGAACACGCGCGCTCGCTGGATATTCTCGTCAGCGTCGCGGTCTGCGATGCCGGCGGGCGGCTGGTCACGTTCCAGCGCATGGACGGCGCCATCTGGGCCGCCGTCTACGGCTCGCAGGGCAAGGCCGCAGCCTCCGCCGCCTTCGGGCGGCCCAGCGGCGACCTCACCGAGCGGGCGGACCACCCGACGTTCCGCGGCATCGTCGCCGCCGAGGGCGGGCACATGATCCTGGGCCGGGGCGCCGTGCCAATCTTCCGCGACGGCACGGTCATCGGCGCCTGCGGCGTCGGCGGCGGCACCGGCGAGGAGGACGAGGAGTGTGCGCGCGCGGGAGTCGCGACGCTCTGAACGTCGATTAGGAGGCGGGAGAGCGCGGCTCTCAACCGTAGCCGTAGTCCCGCCGTGCGCCTTCGGGCGTGATCCAGCCCTCGTTCAGGTCTTCGGCGATCATCGCGGGGTCGCGCTCGGCGGCATTGCCGTAGCCGCCCGCGCCGGGTGCCACGAGGCGCACGCGGTCCCCCGGCCCGATGCTCGCATTGGCGAACTTGCTGGGCGAGGTCTTGCCGAAGGCCTCGGTGAAGGGGCGCCAGTCGTCGCTGCCTTCCGCCTGGTAATAGAGGCCGCCGGTGGCACCCGACCCGCCGCCCAGCAGCCCCCAGGGGCGCTTCTTGTGGCGGTCCGAGACCGAGCTAACCGTGATCTCGGTATCCACGGCGCGCAGCACCTTGGCGAGCGCATGCGCGCCCCGGTAGCGGCCGGGGCCGGCGGTATCCGGCTGCAGCGCGTACTCCTCGATCACCCAAGGGTAGCGCACTTCGAACACCTCGATCGGCACCATGCGCGAGTTGCCGTTGATGCAGTTGATGACCTCGTTGCCGTCGGCGAAAGGCCGCCCGCCCCAGGCGGCGCAGGTGAAGTCGTAGCAGACCACGTAGTCGCCCGAGCGCGGGTCCGTCGCGCCGAAAAGGAAGTTGCTGTGGGTGCCGGCGTCGGTGGCGAAGGCGCGCTCCGGCACGCATTGCGCCAGCGCGGCGATGATGGTGTAGGCGATGCGGATGTGGGTCTCCGTGTTGCCGCCGACGCATGTGGCCGGATAGTCCGCGTTCACCATAGAGCCGCCCGGCGCCACGATCTTGATGGGGCGGAAGCAGCCCGAGTTCTTGGGGATGGAGGGGTCGGTGAGGTGCAGGATGGCGTTGTAGGCCGATGACCAGGCGACGGAGAGCACCGCGTTGATCGGCCCCCGCGCCTGGCCGTCCGAGCCGCCGTAGTCCACCACCACCTCATCGCCCTGGACGTGGACGTCGACGTGGATCTTGTAGGGCCGGTCCTCGATGCCGTCGTCCTCCATGTAGTCCTCGAAGCTGTAGATCCCGTCCCGGAAGGCCGAGAGCTCGGCCCGCATGCGGGATTCGGCGTAGTCCATCAGGTGGTCCGCGGTCTCGCGGAAGGTCTCGGGCCCGTACTTCTCGATGAGCGCCGTGAGCCTGGCCGCGCCCACGTCGACGGCGCTGATGAGCGCGCGGAAGTCGCCGTAGTTGGCGCGGGGCGTGCGGTAGTTGGCCAGCAGCATCTTCCACACCTCGACCACGTCTTCGCCGCGCTCCTTGATCTTGACCGGGGGGACGCGCATCCCTTCGTGGAAGATCTCGGTGGCCTCGCCGGCGAAGCCGCCCGGCACCATGCCGCCCACCTCCGCCACGTGACCGATGGCGACGGCGTAGCCCATGAGCTCGCCACGGTAGAAGACGGGCTTGATAAAGGTGTGCTCGGGCGTGTGCATGCCGCCCCGGTAGGGATCGTTGTGGACGATGACGTCGCCTTCCTCGACCTCGTCGTGCGGGATTTCCTGGGCGGAGGTCTGGAGGACGAGGGGCAGGCCGCCGATCTGCGAGGGGTTGAACTCGGCAACCCCGATCAGCTCGCCCCGCGTGTTGCCGAGGCCGCAGGTGAAGTCCAGGCCCTCGTTGAAGATGGTCGAATAGGAGGTCTTCATCATCGTGATGCCCATCTCGCGGCAGATGGACACCATCGTCGAATCGATGATGTTCATGGTGACCATGTCCATGGCCGGCACCTCCCCTCCACGATCGCCCCCAGAGCGGCGGCCGCCACAGTGGCCGAGCGCGAAGCGGGCTGCAAGGCGGCGGGTGGGGCGGCCTGGCCGGCGCGGCGTCAGGTCCGGTAGTCAGGGCTTTCGCGATCGAGCGCTTGACGCGCATTGTCCACTCGGGCTCCGGGCCGCTGTCCCGGTGACTATCGGCAGCCACATGCCCGCCATCTCGTTGAAACCGGTGGCGATAACGGGCGCAGGTTACGCGGAAGACCGACAGATTAATCCGCACGGTACGCGGGTAAAGCAGAGGAGTATTTCCCGCATGTCCGGCGTTATTGACCTCTTTGCTGATAGTGTCCATAATTGTCGAGTCGCTGGAGAAAGGGCCGTTCCGTGAATAGCCACTGGCTTTCCATCGATCACCTGTTGCAGCTTTCCGAGACGGAAGCGATTGCGGGGTTCTTTACCCCGCTTGCTGTTTTTGTTGTGTTTTTCGTATTGCAGCTTGTGCTTCCTGGACGATGGGTTCCCGGATACGTCATCAATCCGGAGACCGGAGAGCCCCGCAAGTATCGGCTGAACGGAATTCTGGTGTTCGTAATCGCGGTCGTCGTATGGGCGTTCGAGCTTACGGGGATGCCGCGTGATTGGTTCTACCGAACCTCGATCTATGCGGTCGTTGGTGGAACGGTATTCGCTGCGATCTTCACGGTCATAGCGGTCTACAGCCAGCCGCGAGGAAAGAATAGCAATCTGGTCGGCGATCTTTGGCTCGGGCGGGCTCAGGAGCTTTCGTTCTTCAACAACCGTTTCGACGTGAAGATGTACTTTTACGTCGTCGGCGGCACGATGCTGTCGCTCAACGCCATGTCAGGGGCCGCGTTCCACTACGAACAATTCGGCGAGAACGCCAATCCGGGCGTCTTCCTGTACGCGGCATTCTTCACATTCTACATATTCGATTATTTCGTCTTCGAGCGCGTCCAGCTCTACACCTACGACCTGATCCACGAGAAGATGGGCTTCAAGTTGTTCTGGGGCGGACTCATCGTCTACGGCTGGTTGTTCATCCTTCCGCTGTGGGGCATGGCCGCTCATCCGGACCCCGGATTCGGGCCGGCTTGGACGTACGTCTGGCTCATCGGGACGGGTGCGCTGTTCCTGCTCGGGTGGGGCATTTCGCGCGGCGCCAACATGCAGAAGTACACATTCAAGCGGTGGCCTGACCGCAAGTTTCTCGGGCTCATCGAGCCCAAGTACATCCAGGCCGGCGATCGTAAGATACTGTGCAGCGGTTTCTGGGGAGCCGCTCGCCACTTCAACTACATGGGCGAGGGCTTCCTCTCCCTGTCGATCGCCTTGTCGTTCGGGCACTTTCACAATCCGTGGGCTTGGACGTACTTCGTATTTATCGTGACCCTGTTCACCTTTCGCCAACTCCATGACGACGAGTTCTGTGCCGAGAAATATGGGCCCGAGAAGTGGGCAGAATATCAGGCGCGGGTGAAGTACCGGATTATGCCCGGCGTCTGGTGAGACCACGCCCTTACCTGGAGTGTCTTCGTCTGAAACGGGAACGTCCTAGTCGAAGGGCTCGAGGGCGGCCCGCGCCTTGCGCGTGAGCCCTGCGCGCACGATGCGGTAGGAGTCCGCCAGCCGCTGACGCAGCTCGTCTTCCGGCAGATCCAGGGGAATGTTGACCCAGGAGCGGTGGAAGTAGGGCGCCTTTCGGCCCACCCCCATCTCGATCAGCATCTCGGCGGTCTCGATGCTGTCGGTCTTGATGTTGACGCCCGGCAGTTTCGCGCCGATACAGGCGAACATCTTGCCGCCCACCTTCCAGGCGTCGTGACCCCCGCCCCAAGGATCCGACACCGCGGCGCCGGGGAACGCCCGGCAGATGGCGTTGACTGCGTCGCGGCTCATTCCTTGCCTCCCCAGCGCCCGGCGGATCGGGCGAAGACGTCGCCCGGCTCGCCCGCGAGCGCCTTCGGCCGGTCGATGCGTGTCCCGTGCGCTGCCATCCCGGTCTCCATGCCACGTCTCGGCGGCGTTCGCTGACGCTCGCGTTGCCCTTGCGGAGCGCGCCAATGGTACACGGGCCTCCCGCGCCACGCTCCCGCAATTGAAGGCGGCCGACTGAGCGCATTGCCGCGGTGCCGCGAGGGAGGCGGCACTCCCCCTCCCGGTGAGCGGTCAGCGTGAAGTCTTCTCACGAGGACAAGCGCCGGCCCCCGATGCGCCCATCGTCTTTCACGATATGCTCAATTGGCATATCGTGAGCGTTCCACGAGCCTTGAGACGAGGGCGATGACACGCCTTGCAGCCTTGGCGTTGCTGTTCATGGTGGTGTCGATGCCCGCGTCGGCGGCGGACTACGCGTGGCCGGTGGTCCGCGTGGTCGACGGCGACACCGTGGCGGTGGACGCCTCGGCCGATTTGCCGCCCGAGCTCGCCGACTTGCGGGTGCGCCTGCGCGGCGTGGACACGCCCGAGAAGGGCGGGCGCGCCAAGTGCCCGGACGAACGCGCGGCCGGCCAGGCGGCGACCGCCTTCACCGAGAAGGCAGTGGCGGGCGCGTCGATGATCGTGGTGCGCAATCTCGAATGGGGCAAGTGGGGCGGGCGCGTCGTAGCCGACCTCGTGCTGGACGGCCATTCCCTCTCCGAATCGCTGATCGCGGCAGGCCACGGGCGGGCCTACGACGGCGGGAAGCGCGGGAGCTGGTGCACGCAGGCTCAGACCCGGGAACAGTAGCGGCCCCGCCCGCGCCATGACTCCTCGGCGCCTCTCGGCTAGCATCGGCCCCGAGCCGCGCGGCGGACGGTCGCCGGGCGCGCAAGGGAGGGACCGATGGAAGGGCAACTCGCAACCAATTTGAGCCTCGAGCAGATGGACGTGGAGACCACGCTCCACGCCTTCACCCCGATTCACGAGCACGAGAAGTCCGGCCCGCACATCATCACCAGCGGCGACGGCATCTACGTGACCGACAACAAGGGCGACACCTACATCGACTCGATGGCCTCGCTCTTCTGCGTCAACGCGGGCTACGGGCGGAAGGAGATCGGCGAGGCGATCGCCGAGCAGGCCCGGACCTTCCCCTACTTCCACACCATGGCGGGCCACGCCAACGAGCAGCAGATCAGGCTG
>JAPPMY010000154.1 GCA_028818855.1 Rhodospirillales bacterium | reverse complement strand
CGAGCCATCCCGTCGCGGCCGGGGGGATCGATCCGGTCCAGCTCACCGCCGCCCCGGAGCGGCGCAGGATATGGTCCTCCAGACGCCGCCAGGCTTCGGAGATGGCTCGGGCGTGGGCCAGCGCCTCCTGGCGGTACAGCTCCTCGCCGTCCTGTGCTGCCGCCGGTGCGACGAGCATCGGCGTCAGCGCTGCCGGTCCCGCGACCTGGATCGCGATCCCGTGGGTCGCGACCCCGATCGCGAGCGCGCTGGCGCCCGCCATGATGCGTGCACCGGGGAGTTCCCCCGTCCGCAGGCGTCGCTGGGCGCCTCGTGCTTTCCTGCTCATGATCCTGGGTCCTCGTGGTTGGCTGTGCGGCCGAGCGCCGCGCCGGCAGGGCCACCGGTCGTGCCGGCGGGCGCGCCGTCGATCGGACCGGTGGCAGCGGTATCGGTTCCGTTGGCGACTGCGCCGCCGATCGGGTCGCTGACTGAGTCGCTGACTGAGTCAGTGGACGAGCCTTCCGGCTTCGCCGTCGATGCGGTCGGCGGTTGAGTCACTGACTGAGTCAGTGGCGAGCCTTCTAGCTTCGCTAGTTGTTCGAAGCGCTCGCGGGGCATGGAGACTGGCGACACCCGCCGCCCTTCGAGCAGCCACCTGCCGGCGCCGTCCCGCGTGAGTCGCACGAGCTCTAGGCCGGGCACGGCCGCGACGGCGTTTGCGAGCCCGAAGGGCACCCGCCCGGTCGCGATGCGGACCTCGATGCCGTCCGCATCCTGGACGGGGTATTCGATCCTGGTCCCGGCCATGCCGAAGCGGCGGTCCACCGCCTTGCGGAACTCCAGCAGGGACGGAGAACTATCGTCGGAAAGCCGCAGCACCGGCGGGAGCGGCATCGCCGCCCAGGCCCGGTCTCCTGTGACCGAGGCCGTGTACCACCGGGAGAGGTGCGTCTCGGCGATGCGCCGGTGCAGAGGCTCCGGTCGGCCTGATTCCAGGCGCCAGCGGACTGTAAGCACCGCCCGGTCTTCGAGCTCCGGCCGCACGGCGATGAGCGGGAAATCGGCGAACCGCCCCTCGCAGGACACCCGCTCCGTGCGCCATGCCGGCATGTAGGGCGGGTGCACCATGAGCGCCTGCCGGCAGCCCGCGATCAGCGTGCCCGCATCCAGCGCCGCCGTCACCGGCGGCTCCACGGACTCCTGCTCCGTCTCGTCCACTCGATCGGGGCCGGCGATGAGGGTCCAAAGCGTCTCGCGCTGCGTCCAGACGAAGCCCGCGCCTGCTACCATGACGGCCAGTGCCAGGAAGCGGCCCGCCTTCGGCAGGCCGAGCATTGAGAGCGGTGCCGCGACCAGGCGCATGGCGGGATCGTCCGTGAGCGACGCAGGGTCGATCTCCGTGACCTCGCCTTCCACCAGCCCCGGCGTTGCATGAAGCGACCAGCCGACGGAGGAACTCCCCGGTACACCGCGGGCACGCTCGAACGCCTCCAGGGCCGAAGCCCGGTCCGGGAACACCTCGTCGCCGTCAGCCAGGATCGACCCGTCCCGCGCCTTCACCAGCGCAAGGCGCCCGTCGTCCGCCTCCACCAGCGCCATCCACGACGGCAAAGCGATATGCGCCTGCAGCGAGGCAGCGAGGCTCGGGCAGTCCTTCGGGCTCTCCTCGTCCGCCGCGTACCCGGTCTGCCCGCTCCAATGGACATACCAGGGGCGTCCGAAGGCCCGCGCGTTCCGCGCCACCGTGGCCGCGCCGCCGCGCTCCATCCAGTAGAGTCCGGCCGCAAAGCGCCGCTCGCCTGCACTGAGCACGCTCACGGATAGTCTCCCCGGTCCAGCTCGACGCCCTGCACGTGCGTGATGCCGAGGGGCGCGCCGATGTCGGCTGCGATGAGGAGCACGCGCTCCTCCCGCACCAGGCGCGCGCTGCGGCCGCCGAGCGGAAGGGGCAGGTCCGCGTCGACGCTGCCCTCCCGACTCGACACCGCGCCCCGGTCGCTGAACCCCGTCACCATCAGGGTCTCGCCCCGGCCGATCTTCCGGGTCACCTGCACCGCGCGCCCGCCGTAGGCCGGGAGCTGGATGGTGTGCCCGTCGGTGGTGAAGGTGGTGAAGCGCGGACGGTCCCTGAGGCTGGCGTTCAGACGAACCAGAACCTCGTCGGGGCCGGTGATGCGCGCGAGGTAGGAGAGCGCGAACCCGGACGACACCGTGCCCGGCACCAGCTCGGTCTGCGCAACCCCCTCGCCCGCCGTGGTCCTGAGTTCCTTGAGATAGGCCTCGTTGGTGAGCTCCAGGAACTGCGCAGGCTTGCCGTTCAGGCTGGGGATGTCGGCGCTCAGCACTCGGGACACGGTCCCCGCCCGGCTCAGCGCGCGGACCGCCGCCGCCAGCGTGTCCTCGGCCCCGGTGGGCCGGATCAGCGATACCGTGTCGCCGGCCACCGCGAGTCCGGCTGATGAGCCCAGCATCTCGGATACGGAAAGGTCCACGCCGTGATCGCTCTCGCGCTCGAAGCGCACCGCATAGAGGTGCACCCTCAGCGTCACCGGGCGCAGCACCTCGCGGTTGAGCCAGCCGAGATAGCCGCGCACCTTGCGCACGTCGGCGGGTACGCCGCTCACCGTCACTGAGGCGCTGGCGGGCGACACCGTGACGACGGTCTCCTCGCCGACGAGCCCTGCGAGCTGCGCTTCGATCTCCGGCCAGGGGTCGTAGACGGTCTCGCTCTCGATGGACTGGGCGGAAAGGCTGGCGGAGCCGTCCTCGCCGGCCTGGTCTTGCGTCGACGACGAGGCGCCGTGGCGCTCCGTGCCGGCAAGCGCGTTGACCCGGAACACGGCCGTGAGCGAGCGCACGATCTCGATCCGGTCCGCATCGGCGTCATGGCGCCACTCGTGGCCGGCGGCCCCTGTCCACGCGTCGAGCAGCCGGTCGAGCGGGCCGGTCCACACGGCGCCTGAGGGCGAGAGCCCGTCGGGGGCGGCGAATGCCGTTGCCGCGCCCTCGCGCGGGGCGCCGACGAAGCGCACCGCCAGCCCCGTCGCCGCCTCGATGCGCGCCGCCAGCACGGCTTCGTCATGAGCGCCAGCCAGCGGCAGCGTCACCGCGTCCTCCGTCAGAAGGCGCTCCGGCAGCGTGCCCCGCCGATCCTCCTTCACCGGCTCCAGGCCCACGTAAGGCCGGTCCACACGGCGCACGGTCACGTAGCCGGGCTCGGACGTAGCGCCCACGCGCGCCGCCGCAGCGGCATCGCGCGCCACCGCGTGCGCTTCTTCCCGCGCATCTTCAATGGCGGTCAGGCCGCAGCCGGCCAGCGTCAGAAGAGCCAACGCCGAGAGCGAGAGACGTCGCCCGGCGTTCGGCAGATGCCGCCCCGCGCCCATCACTCGTCCTCCTCCGGAGAGGCCGGGGAGTCGCCGGAGGGCTCCTCGCGCGGATCGCTCTCGGGGTCTTCCTTTTCGGCGGAAGAGCCCTTCCGGTCGCTGTGGGGATCGTCGCCGGGGTCCGATGTGGACGAGCGGCCCCGCCTCTTGAGCCACTCGTCGACATCGGCGCGCGCGTAGAGCACCTTCCCCCTGGTCTTGCGATATTTCGGGCCCCCGCCGTCCGTCCGGTATCTGTCAAGGGTGCACCGGCTCATGCGGAGAACCTTCGCGAGCTCCTTCACGGTCCAGAAGAGGGGCTTCGCTTCCGCCGCTTGCACCGGCTTCTCTTCCGATGCGGCCGATGCCGCGTCCTCGCTCCCGGCCTGTTCGGCGCGGGGCTCCTCCCTGGCGGCGACCTCGATCATGCGCCACTGCTCGGTGCTCGCGTTCCGCTTCATCCAGGCCCGCATCCGGTCCACCGTCTTCAGGCGCGGCGAGGAGCCCTTCTGCAGGCGCCCTATGAAGGAGCGGTTCTTGACCGCTGCCTGGCTCACCGCCGTGGCCTTGGCCCGGGTCACCGCCAGGTAAGCGTCCACCTCGCGCCTGAAGCGCGGGCCGATGGGCTCCAGGCCGATGAAGTCGAGCAGCCGGTCTGCGGTATCGACGCGGGGCGAGCGCCCGCCGAGCAGGACGCGGATGAACGAGGGGTTGCCGAAGAGCAGGCGTCCCACGCGCGTGGGACTGAGCTTGCGGCGTTCGATGAAGGCCTTGACGGCGTTCCGGAGGTCTTGAGCACTATCAGTCATGGAAGGGAACATAGAGGGAACGAACGGGCGATTCAATATCTTTCGGTTGCTAAAAGAATACATCCTCGTCAACCATGCGGAATTGCACGCAGAATCGCGGGAAATCGCCCGTTTCCCACACGCCCTGCGCCCTCCCGGTGCCTTGCTCAGCACCTCGCCGGATGCCAGTTCTGCCGTCTGGCACGACAGGACGCGGCTACCGGGAGCACATTCGCTATTGCAGATCCTGCGGGAGCCAGAACGGGACCGCAGTCAGCGTCTCACCGATACTCGCTGCCTGTGGGAGCGATGATCGTGCCGGCCTGGAGAACATATATGCAACTTGTGCTTGACAATGCGCTAGAATACCTTATTGCATACACATGTGCTCCTGCCCCTTGAGGACAAGTCATGCATGATAAACCACAGGCTCCCCCGGACACCGACCCCGCGCGGCTCCGCCTGCAGAACGACCCTGTAAGGAAAAGAATCCGCCAACTCCTCCGCGAGCGCGACGCCACAATGCGCGAGGCTTCCCTCGCCATCGGACGGGGTACCGCGTACATGCACCAGTTCCTCGAGCGCGGCGTTCCCAAGGCCCTCAGGTCCCGCGACCGCACGACCCTCGCCGAATGGCTGGGCTGCGATCCGGAAGAGTTGCGCCACGACCATGTGCCGAGGCGCAGACCCGCCAAGCCCCGCCACCCGAAGTTCAAACCGCCGCAGCTCCCCAGCGCGCCGGTGTCCGCCGTCCGCGAGATGGCCGTGGACGCCTCCGCCGGTCCCGGCGCCCTCAACGAGGACAACGCCGCCGAAGCCGCGCGCTGGTACATGCCCGACGCCATGATCCGCCACGAGGGACGCGCCGCGCCCGAGAACCTCCGCATCCTCGGCGCGCGCGGCGATTCCATGGAGCCCCTCATCGGCGAGGGCGACAGGATCGTGGTCGATGTCTCCCGCCGCGCGCCCGTCACCGGCGAGATGGCCGTGCTATGGGACGGCGGCGGGCTCGTGGTCAAGCGGATCGAAACGCTGCTGCGCTCGGAGCCACCGTCGCTCCGCCTGCACTCCGCCAATCCCGCCTACGAGCCCTACACCTGCCTCGTGGACGAGGCCCACATCGTCGGCAAGGTGCTCTGGACCATCAGGAAGGTCTGAGCGGATGAAGCGTCGCCGATCCTGGAGCTCGTACTCCCATCCAGTGCCGAATACACAAATGCTCTTGCCTGCTGGGCCATCATTGGCCGGAACCGGGGAAGGGACGGTCACTGAATCAGCAGAGCCGACCCGAACTGGATCGCTAACTGCCTCCGGGACACCACCAGCCGTGGCCCGACGCGATATCGTCATGGGCGAGCGACATGCACGAGATCGGGTTTCCCTCGTCCCGCCGCGCAGTCCAGGGGGACCGACGGCACTCGCCTGCTATCGCGATAAGGACAAGATCGAGGTCGCCGCGGGCCTGAAGCGCGCGAGTGGCGCGATCGTCGGCATCAAGGTCGATGCCGGTGCCACGGCGCGTCCCGATCGATTCAGGGGATCGGTGCAGCTGAGGGATGCCGTCGGCGATCGACGTGTCTGCGGCATCCTTCTCCACGACGGCGATCTCATCCAGCGGGCGGCATCCGGGATGTTCGCCATGCCCGTCAAGATGCTCCGGGAAGCCTGAGCCCCAAAACCTGGTATGGGGCCGGCTGTGCGAACGGTCCCCGTTTGCTCCCTCACGACGCGCCGGAGAACCGGCCTCTTCATGCCCGCCCGACGGACAGCCTCGTGCGCGCCAGGGGCGTTTCAATCAGATACTCCCAGACGGCCATGGCGCAGCTCGCGGACCAGTCGGTGACCGGAGCCGACACGATGCTCGCCATGACCTCGACCGGGCCCGATTGCGTGTCGCCGTCGACGACTTCCGCGATCCCGCCCATGTAGCTCGGCGACATCGCAAGGGGGCCCGCAACCAGCACCGCCTCGGGCATGGCGAAGCGGAAGAACGGCACGATGACGCGCCCCATCTCTCGGCCGGCAGCGACCATGAGCGGCGCCACAGCGTAATCTCCCGCACGGTCTCGCTCCACCGCGTCGCGGAGTGCAAGCGCCATCGCGGCAATCGTTGCGGGTCCGGATGCCGTGCCCCCGTCTTGCAGACGGCGGACAACGGCGAGCCCGGACGCGGCATGGTCCAGCGTCGTGACCGCGCCGTCCTCTGCGGTCACCTTCATCGCGCCCAGGCCGCCGGCCGCCGGCCTGCCCCCTCCGATCAGGCGGCCGTCCATGATGATGGCCGCGCCCACGCCAAGCTCGCAGAGAAGGGCCAGCACATGGCTGCGATCGCGAGCCGCGCCGAAGAGCAGCTCCGCCGTGGCGACGGCGGCCGTCATCGACTGGACACTGACCGGCAGATCGAGAAGTTCGGAAAGCCGCGCCCGCAGCGGAAAGGTGCCCCATCCCAGATAGGGCGCCTCTGCCACGCTGCCGCGCTCCGGATCGACCGAAGCGGAGATCATGAGCAGCCCGCCCAGCAGGCGGCTGCGGTCCTTCAGATGACGGCCGATCAGGCGCCGGCTCTCCCGCGCCACGCTCCTCGTCACCAGGTCCGGATCCTCGATCGTGCCCAACTCGAGCTCGGTGGCCGCGATGACGTTGTTCCCGATGTCGGCAAGCGTGACAGTCTGATACGACGGCCCGATACCGATCCCCAGGACCTGGCCTCCCTGCGGATCGATTTCCAGGGGCGAGGTGCGACGGCCAGGCTTCACCGGAGCGTCGTCCCTTCGCTCCGTCATCTCCCTGACCAGGCCCGCTTCGTTCAGGGCTTGCGCAATGCGCGTGACCGCACTGGCGGTCAGGCCGACCCGTGCAGCGATCTCGATCCGGGCTATCGGCCCCGACAACAGGATTTGCCGGAGGACGGCGCGCTGGTTCCGCTCGCCCGGCGTACCAGCCGTTTCGTGGCCGTTCACCATCGTCGCCGGCCACCGCCCCGGCCGAGGCTCGCGGCCATCTCCCGCAGCAGCCAGCTGCGGAAGCCCGCGGTGTCCCACCTTTGGCGCGCGCCCCGCGGCTTCAGCAGGCGGTCGCCATGGCCTGTCGCCAGGCTCTCGTCGACGGGGCGAAGGAAACCGCCGTCACAGGTCGGGAGGGATACGCCCGACTCCCCCTTGAGGTTGCCGATGCGGCGGCTGACGGCACTGGGCGTAACGGCGCGTTCGAAGGCTGCGACAGGCACGGAGTTCGAGCGTGAGGCGGCGTCGAAGGCGTGCAGGGCGACGAGGCAGGGGAGGCTGCTCATGGTTCCCTTACCAGCCAGAAAACAGTTTCTATTTTCGCAACTATAGAAGTCCCGTCAAGATGTATCTATCCTACTGCAATTTCCAGATATCGCAACCAAATCTGGAATACTCGCTTGACCCGCATCGGGCCGCCGGATATTAATTGAAGTGCTTTGGCAACGCACGAAGCAATTTGCAGATCCTATGGTCGCTATCGCTTTGAATGGTCCTGGTCTCGCGCAGGTGAGCAAGCATGGTGAGCGCGAGTCCCGACCGCACCGGGCGTCGGCGCGGTCAAGCACCTCAGGCAGTCGAGTGCCCCCCGCATCCGCCATCCCGAATGACGATATCCAGCGGTCAGTTGAGCCGCCGCACAGGCGCCTCGCACCGACCGGCGAGCGGGTGGCAGCAGGCGTCGCCCACGCAGCCGGAGTGAACGCTCATGGAAAGACCGGCGACCGAATGAAACAGCCGACCGGACCAGCTTGAACGAGGCCGCCAATG
>JAPPMY010000194.1:1212-7944 GCA_028818855.1 Rhodospirillales bacterium | reverse complement strand
AGAATGTGAGAAAAAACCGGGTCGGGCTGACCTAACAATGTGAGAAACAACACGCCCCAGCACGACGGCCTTCCAGCGCCCGTAGTCGAAGTACTGGCGCGCGAGCGCCCGGAACGAGCTTCGCGGGCGGTACGCGGCCGCCAGTTCCGGATCGAACCACACGGTGCCGCCGCGCTCGCGCAGCCGCCAGTTGAGCTCGTAGTCCTCGTTGCGCTCGAGGGTCTCGTCCCAGCCGCCGGCATCGAGGAGCGTTTCGCGGCGGAACACGCCCAGATACACCGTGTCCACCGGACCCGGGTCGCCGCCGACGCGGTAGCGGGCGGCACCGGTGCCGAGCGCGTGGCGGGTCGCGAGGGCCACCGCGCGCTGGAACGCGGTGGCGCCCGCGGCGCGCTGGCGCCCGCCGACGTTGGCCGCGCCGGTGCGCTCAAGCGTGTCCAGGGCGCGGACGAGGTAGCCCGGCGGGAGCACCGAACGGGCGTCGCAGCGTGCGACGACAGGGTGACGCGCGGCGCCGAGCGCCCGGTTGAGTCCGGCGGAAATGCCGCGCTCGGGGTTGGCAATCCGGCGCACCTGGGGAAACCGCGAGGCCAGGAGATCCCGGGTCGCCGCCGACGCCGAACCGTCCGCGACGATCACCTCCACTTCGCCCGCGTAGTCCTGCGCCAGGATGGACTCGAGCGCCGCGGGCAGGGCGGCCTCGGCGTCGCGCGCGGGCACGATGACGGACACCGGCGGGCGCCGGGCGCCGCGGCGGGTCGCGGCGGGTCGCGTCACGGCGCGGCTCCGTATCCGCCGATCTCGTAATCCCTGGCGTAACGCCGGCGCACGAGCGCGTCGATGCCGGGGTCGGCGACGGCGTCGCGCAGGAAGGCGGGATGGCCCGGGTTGAGCCGCGGAAGCGCCGTGGGCGGCAGTCCAAGGCGCCCGCAAAGCGTGCGCCAATCCTCCTCGAGGCGTTCGTAGCGTCCCAGAAAGCTCGGCAAGCGTCCCTGCGGATCGGCGAGCTGCCGCCACTGGGAGAGCCAGTGGCGGTCGGCAAAGGCATCGGCGCCGCAGGGCGTGTCGAGCCAGCGGCACAGTTCCCCGAACGTCATGTCGAGGCGCACGCCGTGGTAGGGCCGGATGAAGTGCCGGTAGAACGTGCGGTCGTGGCGGGCGCGCGCGTGCTTGTCGGCGTAGAAGGAGCGCAGCCGCTGGAGGGGATGGCGCAGGAACGCGAAACTGAAATACGAGCGGGCTTCCGGATGGCGGGCGTGGACCTGCTCGAGCGTGAGCTGACGGATGTAAAGCGCGTCGGGGTCGGCGGCGCGCAGCGCCGCGATGAGGCTTCGCGAGGCCGCCTTGGGGTTGCAGATCCACAGGAAGCGGTAGCGGTGCGAGAGGATCTTCTCCGCGCGCCGGTCCGAGCCCCGCAGGGCGGTGGCGGCCAGTTTGAGCGCCTTGGCGTCGTCGCGGTCGGCCATCGCCGCGGCGAGCAGCGCGCCGAGTTCGCGGTGCGCGGGCTCGGCGGAGGCGCACAGCCTGCGGGCATAAGGCGCCAGGAACCCCGAGCGCAGGCAGGGCCCGAGGGTGCGCACGAGCGCCGTGCCGCGCCGACGCTCCAGCGCCGCGTCCGCGGCGCGCGCGGCGAGGCCCCTGGAACGGCGCCGGGCGTGTTCGACGCCGATCGCGGCGAACTGGCGCAGCGCGCCGGGGCCGCGGCGCAGCGGGCGCGGGATCACGGCCACAGCGCCCAGTCGCTGCAGTCAAGGCGCGTGCGACAGGCCCGAATGCGGTGTCGGCAGCCGTCGCAGTCGGACGCGAAGAAACGTTGCCGCTCCGCATCGTAGGTGTACAGCAGGGTCGTCCAGCGCCCGGGTTCGGTCGAGCGGGCGAGCTGGTGGTAACCGGCGCCCGGGGAAGGACTCCAGCGCAGTTCGATGGCGCCGGCGGCGGCATTGCCGGGGCCGGCCGTCGCCGGCATGGCAAGGAGATCGCCCGGTGGCTGAAGCGGTGCCGGAAACGGTTCGCGCGCGGGGGCCAGCAGCCGCGTGCGCTCGAGGTGGCGCCGCGCCCGTGCCTCGTAGGCAGGCTCCGTGTCGGCCACGGCACGGTACAGGTGCGCGAGCGTCTGCTCGATGCGCCAGTTCCAGGGTTCGCTCGCGACGGCGGCGTCCGCTTCGCGGTCCGCCCAGGCGAGCAGGCGGCTCGCGGCGGCGGGATCGGCGGCCCGCACCGCCGCCCAGTTGCGGGTCAGTTCCAGAAACAGGAACATGCGGTACGTGCCGGCCAGCGGGGGAAACGCCTCGATGCCCTCGGCGGTGGCGAACGTCGGCACCGCGACCGAGCCGACGTGGCGGCTGTCGGCCGCGGCGAGGATGGCGCGGTTCACGGCCAGCCCCCAAAGCGCCAGCGTCACCGCGGCGGCGGCCAGCGCCGCGGCGGCGCCGCGGCGGCGCAACACGCGCAGGGCGCGCGAAATCGGGGCCTTGGCGCGGGCCGGCAGGCACGCCCGCCAGGCCGGCGGCAGCGCCCGTGACTCCAGCCGCGCCGCGAACGCGAGCAGAAACGTCGCGAAGAGATTGCCTGCCGGGGTGTCGAACAGGAACTGCAACTGCACGAGGTTGCCAGCCAGCGCCGCGGCGGCGAACACCGCGAACGCGCGGTCGGGCCCCGACAGGGTGCGCGCCGCGAGCACGGGCACCGCCAGCGCGAGCCCCCACGTCAAGAGCCACACGGCAATGCCCGCGAGGCCCGTGGTCGCGGCGACCTCGACGAGCTTGCCGTGCGCCTGGTCGTGGGGCGTGGAGGCGGCCGCGTAGCCGGAGCCGAACAAGCCGAACACGGCCTGGAAGTTTCCGGGCCCCCAGCCGAGCAGCGGGCGGTCGGCAAAGCCCTCAAGGCCCGCTTCCCAGGCGGCGAGGCGGCTCTGCACGCTGGGGCGTTGCAGGTCGACCCGGCCCACGTAGCGCAGCGCCGCCGCGCCGGGCCACTGCGCGGCGGGGCCGTCGATCGGGAGGATGCCCCTGGCCTCGCCGTCGACGAACCGCGCGCCCAGCGTCGCGGTGCCGGCGGCCAGCAGGACAAGCAGGGCGACGGCCACCCGGCGCCGGCGGCCCCTGGCCAGCCAGGCGAACGCGAAGGCGGCGAACGCCGCCGCGCCGAGCAGGCCCGCGAACCCGCCCACGGAGCCGGCCAGGACCAGTCCGGACAGGTGCAGCAACGCCAGGCTCGCCCAGCCGACCGTGGCGGGACCGCTGGCCAGCGCGCGCGCGCGGGCGCAGAACGCGGCGCAGAGGCCCAGGTTGGCCAGCATGAAGACGCTCAGCCAGGTCGGATTGCCGAAGGGTCCGCCTGCGCGCGCGCCGTCCTGCCCGGGCAGCCCCCCGTAGAACGGCACCTCGATGCCCACGGCCCCGGCAATGACGATGAAGGCGACCGCCGTTCCCGCGGCTGCATGGGCGCCGAGCAGCACGCGCCAGGCGCCGGCGCCCCGGACGGCCGAGGCCAGCACGAACGCAAGCGCGACCCAGTGCGCCTGGTCGACCACGCCCTGCATGCGTTCGTAGCTCGTCCAGAGGCTGTATTGCGCGCTCGCGCCGAGCGCCGCGGAAAGCGCGGATACGCCCAGGCCCGCCGCGGCCAGCGCCAGCAGCCACGCGTGCGGCGGGCGGTACGCCGGATCCCTCAGCGCGAGCAGCGCCCAGAGCGCGAACGCGATCTCGATCAGCGCGCGCGACCACAGCGCCTTGCCCACCACGAACGGGAAGACGGTCCCGGCGGTGACGACGAACGGCGTCAGCAGCAGCAGGCCCAAGGATACGAACAGTGCCGTGCGCAGCGCGCGCGAGAGGTCGTCCAGCGGCCGCGCGGCGGGGGGGACCGGCGCGGGCTGTCGGAGGGCCTTGCGCGCGCGGCGCTTGCGGCGGGCGGCGCGGCGGCTCATCGCGGCCTCCGGCGGGGCGCGTGCAGGCCGTGAATTGTCCGGCTGGCGCTCATGGCGTGCGGCTTGCGCTCCGGGACCCCTCAGGCGGCCAGGGGCGCCGGCCAGCGCCGCGCCAGGTGGAGCAGCGCCATGCGGGCCCAGTGCCCGGGCCGCCCCATGGCATCGAAGGGCAGTTGCGCCAGTCCCCAGTGCTGGAAGACCGGGCGTGCGAACGGGGGCGCCAGATACGCCGCCGCGGCTGCCGCGACGCCCCATACGGCGAGCTCGAACGCGAGCGCGGCGAGTGCCGGCCACTCGGCGGCCCGCACCGCGCTCGCGGCGAACCACAGCGCGGCGGTGGCCCAGGAACCGGTCCAGAGGGCCGGCACGTAGCGGCGTAGCAATGTCCCGGCACCGATGCCGAGCAGGCCGAGGGCCAGGTGAACGAGCAGCGCATGCAGGACGAGCTGCGCGGCGGCAATCGCGGCGGCGACGCCGGGAAGCCCCCAGCGGCTCCCCGTCCACACCGCGCCCAGGAGCAGTACGAGGAACAGCGACCGGCGCCAGGCCTCGCGGTGGACGGCGCCGAGCGCGCGGATGAGCGGGGCGTGAATCGAGTTGATCGCCTGCAGCGCGGCGGTGAGGGAGAGGATGCTCAGCACGGGCACGGCGGCGTCCCACTGGGATCCGAGGACGATCCGGACGATTTCCGGCGCGCTCACCGCGATCAGCAGGCTCACCGGCAGCGCGGCGAGCGCCAGACACTCCACCCCGTTGAGGAAGACGGGGCGCAACCGGTCGATGCGGCGCTGGCGCCGGGCCATGGCGGGCATCAGCACGCGGTTGAGCAGGGGAGCGAAGCGCGAAGTCGCGACGGACAGGGCGCGCGCACGGGTGAACAGCCCGAGGGACGCGGCGCCGAGGGTGGCCGCGATCAGCAGCCGGCGCGCCTGGCTCGTCGCGACACGCGTCACGGCGAGTGCGGAAAACCCGGCGCCCGTGCGCACGAGCTCCACCGCCTCCCGGCGGCCGGCGCCGAGCGCTGTCGGTGGGGCGAAGGCGATCACGGCAATGCAGTAGCACGCCTGTTGCGCCAGGGCGCCCGCGACGAGAGCCCAGACGCCGAAACCCATGAGCGCCAGCCCGACGGCCACCAACCCGCTGCCGAGGAGCCTGGACAGGACGGTGGCGGCCATGAGCGGACGGAACCGAAGCTGCCGGCGCAGGCGGTGATCGGACACCAGGCCGGTGCCGGTGAGCAGGACGAGCGGCGCGAGCGCGCGCACCACGGGCTCGGCGTCGGGCGCGCCGACCAGGCGCACGAGCCAGGGGGCCAGGGCCCAGACCGCGGCGGCCAGCAGCGCGCCGGAGGCGAGCGCCAGCGTGAACCCGGTGGCGACGTGGCGCCGGGTGAGCTCGAAGCGCTGCACGATCGCCGGGCCGAGGCCGCGGCGGCCGAAGACGTCGGCCAGGGCGATGAAGGCCTGCGCCACGGCGAGTTGGCCGAAGTCCTGCGGAGCGAGCAGTCGGGCGAGGATCATGACGGTGACGAGGGACACGAGCGCGGAACCGCCGGTGGCGATCGCCTGCCACTTGAACCCGGACAGCGCGCGCAGGGTCACCCCGTTCATGGGCGCAACCCGTGCAGGCGCCGCCGCGGATGCGCGGTCACGGGCGGGACTCGCGTGCCGCCGGGGCCCGTTCGCGCGCGCGCATCGCCTCGACGGTCCGCGCCACGCCCTGGGGAAACGCCACGCCGGCCCGCCAGCCCAGCTTGCGCCGCGCCCGGGTCGGATCCAGCCGGCTCAGGCGCAGCTCGCCGGGCCGGGCGGGGGCGAATTCCGGCTCCCCGGGATAGCCGGCCGCGGCGGCCACCGCGTCGAACACGGCCCGCACCGAGCGGGCGGCGCCCGAGGCGATGTTGAACGTGCCGTCGCCCGTCATGGCGAGCGCCCGCACGTGCGCTTCGACCGCGTCGTCGAGGTGCACGTAATCGCGCTCCGCCAGCCCGTCGCCGTAGATGACCGGGCGCTCTCCGCGGAGCATCGCGCGCGCGAACTCGTGAACGACGCCGGCTCCGGCCGCGCCGTCCGGCAGGGCGCCGTACACGTTGGCTAGGCGCAGCACCGTGAACCGCATCCCGCCAAGGGGGGCCATGGCGCCCACGTACGCCTCGGCGGCGGCCTTGGAGGCGCCGTAGGGCGAGGCCGGCGCGCACGGGGCGGACTCTGTCGCGTAACGCCCGCGCACGTCCCCGTAAAGCGCCCCGCCCGTGGACGCGAAGACGAAGCGGCGCACGCCGCAGGCGCGGCTGTGATCGAGCACGTTCGCCGTCCCGCACACGTTCACGGCCGCGCCGCGGACGGGTTCGCGCACGGACGCCTCCACGCTCGCCTGCGCGGCAAGGTGAATCACGGCCCGCGGGCGCGCGTCGGCAAAAAGCTGCCCGATGCCGGGGTCGGTGACGTCGGCTTCGATCCATGTCAGCGCCGCGGCGGGGCGCAGGCGGAAGGGTCCGCCATCTGACGGGCCCGGGCGCGGCGGCCGCGGGCGGTCCACCGTCGGGGTCGCCGTCGGCAGGGCCGAGGAACCGTCGTCCAGCACGGTAACCCGGTGGCCGCCGTCAAGGAGGCGGCGGATAAGGGCCGAACCGATGTAGCCGCGCCCGCCGGTGACCAGCACGTTCACCGGTCCGCCCCTGCGTAACGGGGCAGCGCCGGCGAACGTGCGTGGGCGCGACGGCCGGGCGGGGGCGGGGGGGGGGGGGGGGGGGGGGGGGGGGGGTTGGGGGGGGGCGCCCCCCCCGGGGGGCCGCCCCCCCGGGG
>JAPPMY010000194.1:0-1202 GCA_028818855.1 Rhodospirillales bacterium | reverse complement strand
GGGCCGCCCGTGGTTACCGGGGCCGCGCCGGCTGCGGGGGGGGGGGGCCGGGCCCGGGCGGCGCCTTGCGGCGGGCGGATCGGGGGCGGACGGATTGGCGGGCGGCCGCACGCGCGGGGCGCCCGCGCAGCGTGCGCCACACGCACGCAGCCAGCAGCTTCAGGTCCAGCCAGGGCCCCATCGCACCGATGTACACCCGGTCGTAGCGCAGTTTTTCGCGGGGCGGGGCGGGAAAGCGGCCGCGGGCCTGGGCGAGGCCCGCGATGCCGGGGGGCACCGACAGCCGGGCGGCGAAGCCGGGGTACCGGCGCTCGATGCGCGCGGCGATCGCCGGGCGCTCGGGACGCGGCCCGACCAGGCTCATCTCGCCGCGCGCGACGTTGACCGCCTGGGGGAGTTCATCCAGATGCAGGCGCCTGAGCACGCGTCCCACGGGCGTGGCGCGCCGGTCGCGCCGGCCCGCCCACACCGGACCCGTGCGCCGCTCCGCGCCCACGGGCATGGTGCGGAACTTCAGCATGTCGAACGCCTGTCCGCCGAGCCCGAGGCGGCGCTGGCGGTACAGCGCCGGACCGCCGTCCTGCAGGCGCACGGCGGCCACGATGGCGGCGACAAGGATCAGCCACAGCGGCCACAGCGCGAGGAACAGCAGCCCCAGCACCGCCAGGTCGAACGGGCGCTTGTAGCGCCGCCGGAAGGGCGGCGCTTGCGGCGGGCGCGCCGCCCCGCTGACGACGCGCCGGGCCGATTCGAGCTTCACGGACGGCTCCGCGCACCGCGGCGGCCGTCAGAACCGCACCGAGCCGCCGAGGCTCAGGGCGTGTTCGGTCCGGCCGCGGGCGTCGGCCCGTTGCCCGATCTCGAGCTCAGCCTGGGCGTGAGCCCCGGAGGTGAGCTTCACCCCGAGGCGCAGCGCCTGCCCGCCCGCGTCGGCGGCCTGCGCGCCGACGTACGGTGTCCACAGCGAGCGGCCCCTGCGTCCCTCGAGGCCGTAGCCGATGTCGGCATGGAACCGCTGCCCCGCGTTCATCGGGGCACCCCGGGCCAGTCCGCGGGCCGTGTCGCGCGACCACAGCGCCTTCACGCCGCTTTGCGTGTCGCCCCAGGACGAGCCGAGTTCGAGGTTCAGGCCGCGCCCGTCCGGGCGGGGCGTGTAGGCCACCGATCCGCTGAAGCCCCACTCCTCGTACTCGGTGTCCTCG
>JAPPMY010000115.1 GCA_028818855.1 Rhodospirillales bacterium | reverse complement strand
GGCCGCCAAGCGCATGGTCGAGAAGGAGCGGCCCGAGGTCTGGGACATCCTGGAGGAGGTGATCCGCGAGCATCCGGTCCTGCTCAACCGGGCGCCGACGCTGCACCGCCTCGGCATTCAGGCCTTCGAGCCGGTGCTGATCGAGGGCAAGGCGATCCAGCTTCATCCGCTGGTGTGCGCCGCCTTCAACGCGGACTTCGACGGCGACCAGATGGCGGTGCACGTGCCGCTTTCGCCCGAGGCCCAGCTCGAGGCGCGGGTGCTGATGATGTCCACCAACAACATCCTGAGCCCGGCCAACGGCAAGCCGATCATCGTGCCGAGCCAGGACATCGTGCTCGGCATCTACTACCTGACCTACAGCCGGGAAGGCGAGCGCGGCGAGGGCATGGCCTTCTCCAACATCGGCGAGGTGCTGAAGGCGCTCGATGCGGGCGCG
Organism: Rhodospirillales bacterium; assembly: GCA_028818855.1. Lineage (GTDB taxonomy): Bacteria > Pseudomonadota > Alphaproteobacteria > UBA828 > UBA828 > WTGU01. Next base: position 7,590 of record JAPPMY010000115.1, on the reverse strand, counting down.
GTGTCGCTGCACGCCGCCATCACCTGCCGGAAAGAAGGCGAGAACGGCGCTGGCCCCGTCCGGGTCGAAACCACGCCGGGCCGCCTGATCCTCTCCGAGGTCCTGCCGAACAACGCCAACGTCCGCTTCGAGGCGATCAATCAGCTGCTCACCAAGCGCGAGCTCAGCGCCGTGTTCGATTCCGTCTACCGCCATTGCGGGCAGAAGGAGACGGTGATCTTCGCCGACCAGGTGATGAATCTCGGATTCCGCTACGCCACGCGGGCCGGCATCTCCTTCGGCAAGGACGACATGGTGGTGCCGCGCGACAAGGCCAAGCTGGTGGAATTCACCGACCGCGAGGTGAGCCGCTACGAGCGCCAGTACTCCGACGGCCTCATCACCCAGGGCGAGAAGTACAACAAGGTCATCGACGCCTGGTCGCAGTGCACGGACAAGGTGGCGTCGGCGATGATGAAAGGCATGTCGGACCTCACCGTGGGTGAGGACCGGCGGGGTGGGCCTGCGCTCAACTCGATCTACATCATGGCTGATTCCGGCGCGCGCGGCTCGGAAGCGCAGATGAAGCAGCTCGCCGGCATGCGCGGCCTCATGGCCAAGCCCTCGGGCGAGATCATCGAGACGCCGATCAAGTCCAACTTCAAGGAAGGGCTGACGGTGCTCGAGTACTTCAACTCGACTCACGGCGCACGCAAGGGCCTCGCCGACACCGCGCTCAAGACCGCCAACTCCGGCTACCTCACCCGCCGCCTCGTCGATGTCGCGCAGGATTGCATCATCGTCGAGGAAGACTGCGGCACCACCAACGGCCTCACGGTCAAGGAGGTGATCGAAGGCGGCGAGACCATCGCCTCGCTCGGCGAGCGTGCTCTTGGCCGGGTCGCGGCCGAGCCTGTTCTCGATCCTCTGTCGGGCGAGACCATCGTGGACGCCGGCGAGATGATCGACGAGCGCGGCGTCGACGCGATCGAGCGGGCCAACATCGAGGCGGTCAAGATCCGCTCGGTGCTGACCTGCGACAGCGAGGACGGCGTCTGCAGTCTCTGCTACGGGCGCGACCTCGCGCGCGGCACGCTTGCCAACATCGGCGAGGCGGTCGGCGTCATCGCGGCGCAATCGATCGGCGAGCCCGGCACGCAGCTCACCATGCGCACCTTCCACATCGGCGGTGCAGCCCAGCGCGGCGCGGAGCAGTCGAGCGTCGAGGCGCCGATCGATGCCGCGGTGGAGATCGAGAACGAGAACGTGGTGAGCGACAGCACCGGCACGCCGGTGGTGATGGGCCGCAACCTCGAGGTCGTCCTGCGCGACGATCAGGGCCGGGAGCGCGGGCGCCACCGCATTCCCTACGGCGCCAAGCTCTATGTCTCCCAGGACCAGGCCATCCAGCGCGGCCACACCGTCGCCTCATGGGATCCGTTCACGCTGCCGCTCATCTCGGAGCGCGCAGGCGTCGTGCGCTTCTCCGACATGGTGGAGGGCCTCTCCTTCCGCGAGGTGGTAGACGAGCGGACGGGCGTCTCCAACAAGGTGGTGGTCGACTGGCGCCAGCAGCCGCGCGGCAGCGATCTCAAGCCGCGGGTGGGTCTTACCGACGATAGCGGCGAGATCATCACGCTCCCCAACGGCCGCGAGGCACAGTACTTCCTCTCGGTCGATGCGATCCTCAACGTGGAGGACGGCGAGTCCGTGCACGCCGGCGACGTGCTCGCCCGCATCCCGCGGGAATCGACCAAGACCCGCGACATCACCGGCGGCCTGCCCCGCGTGGCCGAGCTGTTCGAGGCGCGCAAGCCCAAGGACCACGCTGTCATCACCGACGTCACCGGCCGGGTCGAATTCGGCAAGGACTACAAGGCCAAGCGGCGGATCGTCGTCGTGCCGGACGATGGCGACGGCAAGCCGGTCGAGTACTTCATTCCCAAGGGCAAGCACATCAGCGTCCAGGAAGGGGACATCGTGCGCAAGGGCGATCCCCTGATGGACGGGAACCGCGCCCCGCACGACATCCTGCGCGTGCTCGGCGTCGAGGCGCTCGCCACCTACCTGATCGACGAGATCCAGGAGGTCTACCGGCTGCAGGGCGTGAAGATCAACGACAAGCACATCGAGGTGGTCTGCCGCCAGATGATGCAGAAGGTCGAGATCGTGGAGCCCGGCGAGACGACCTTCCTGGTGGGCGAGCAGGTCGACCGTGTCGAGTACGACGAGGTCAACGAGCGCGTGGAGGGCGATGAGGCCAGCAGCATTCCGGTGCTCCAGGGCATCACCAAGGCGTCTCTGCAGACCCGCTCCTTCATCTCCGCCGCATCGTTCCAGGAAACCACGCGGGTCCTCACCGAAGCCGCGGTTTCCGGCAAGTCCGACAACCTGCTCGGCCTCAAGGAGAACGTGATCGTGGGCCGCCTGATCCCGGCCGGCACCGGCAGCGTGGTCAATCGCATCCAGAAGCAGGCGGTCGAGCGCGAGCTGCTGAGGCAGGCCGAAGAGGACGAAGCCGCCGCCATCGAGGACGCCGGCGACGGGCTGGGCGACGCCGTAGGAGACGCGATGGCCGACCCGTTGGCGCGGGAAGAGGAGCACGTCTCCGTCCCGGCGGAGTAGCCGCACAAGCGCATCGAGGGTGAGGCTGCCGTGATAGCGAGGGCGAGCTGCCTCTTTGCTGTGGCTGCCCTCGCGCTCCTTGCGTTCGCCGCCGTTCCCGCGCTCGCAGCGAACGCGGCGCGCCCGCGCAGGCGCCGGCCGCAGGCCGTGAGCGACAAAAGGCTAGAGCGTATTCGTCCAAGACGGATACGCTCTGACCCCGACCGTCCTTGCCGTCTCGGGCGCGGCTCCTGTAGCCTCGTCGTCCCTCGAATGGCTATCGTCGCAGGCCCATGCCCTTGACCAGCTCCCGACCGAGTAGACGGTGATGCGCCTCGCAGGCAAGCGCGCGCTGGTGACAGGCGGCGCGTCCGGCATCGGCGCTGCCACGGCCGAGCGCTTCGCGGCCGAAGGCGCTGCCGTCGCCATCGCCGATCTGAACGGCCCCGGCGCGGACGAGCAGGCCGCATCGATCCGCGCCCGGGGAGGAACGGCGGTCGGCATTGCCGCCGACGTCGGAGACGATGCCTCGGTCGCAACCATGATCGACCGCGCCTGGGAGGCGCTCGACGGCGTCGACATCCTGGTGAACAACGCCGCGATTCCCACCATCGGCACGGTCGAGACCCTGGCCGGCGATCAGTGGGACCGCGTGCTCGACCTCGACCTCTCGAGCATCTACCGGTGCAGCCACGCGATATGGCCGCGCTTCGTCGAGGCGGGTGGCGGGACCATTCTGAGCACGGCGTCGGTCGCCGGCATCGTCGGCATGGCCGGCCAGCACGGCTACTCCGCCGCCAAGGCGGGCGTGGTGATACTGACCAGGTGCATGGCGCTCGACGGCGCCGCCCACGGCATTCGGGCGAACTGCGTCTGCCCCGGGTTCGTGGAGACGCCGATGGTCCTGACCTATTTCGAGGCGCAGGAGGACCCGGAGGCGAGCCGCACCGCGGTCGAGGCCGCGCACCCCCTGGGCCGCATGGGCCAGCCTGCCGAAATCGCGGGCGCGTTCCTCTACCTCGCGTCCGACGAGGCCCGCTGGGTCACCGGCACGGCCCTCGTGATCGACGGCGGGCTCACCGCCGGGCTGCCGCCGGGTTAGGACCGCGCCGGTGGCGGCTGAGACGGCCGCTGGGCACGCGCTTCTCGAAGGGCGTCAAGTCGGCGAGCGCTCGGCCCAGCCTGCGAAGATGCGCTCCAGCACCACGACGACGTAGTAGAGCAAGATCCCAAGAGCTGCGAGCGCTATCAGCACGGCAAACATCAGAGGATAGTCCGCGCTTATCTTCCCGCTGTCGAACAGATGGCCCAGACCGCGTCCGTGCGGCTCCACGATCTCCATCAAGTTGGTGCCGATGAAGGCGAGGGTGACCGCGACCTTGAGGGCGCCGAAGAACTCCGGCAGCGTCTTCGGAAGCGCGATCTTCCAGAATATCGTGAAACGGGACGCGCCGAGCGAGGCGAGGATGTCCCGGTATTCGGGCTCGAGCGTGGAGAGTCCGATCGCGACGGAGACGGCGATCGGGAAGAAGGAAATGAGGAACGCGATCAGGATCGTGTTCATGTCGTGCGCGCCGACGAACAGCAGCGCGATGATGGGGACGACCGTCGCCTTGGGTATGGCGTTGAAGCCGACGAGCAGCGGGTAAAGCGCATCCCGCATGGTCCGGTTCAGCCCCATGATCATGCCGATCAGCACGCCGACGAACACGGAGAGCACGAGCCCCGCCACGGTGCGCCAGAGCGTGTCCCACCCGTACTCGAGGAACAGCCATCGGAACTTCCAGAAGGCAGGCCCGAGGTCCGAGGGCGAGGCCATCTTGTAGTTCGGCCAGTCGTTCACCCATACCAGGGCCTCCCACAACAGGCAGAACACGACGAGCGCGATAAGCGGCGCAAAGATGCGCCAGTTCATGCGTCCGTCTCTCGTGGGGACCTGCCCTGCGCGATCTGAATCTGGTGCCGGAGTTCCCCCAGCATCTCCGCCCCCTCCGCCGTGTAGAGGAGGTCGAGATCCCGTTCTCCCTTCCACGGGATCGTCATCGTGTACTGCGTGAACGCCGGGCGGCCGGAGAGCACGATCACCTCGTCTGCCAGGAAGATCGATTCCCGGAGATCGTGCGTGATCATGACGCCGGTGAACGGCTCCTCCGACTTCACGTTTTGCATCGTCTGCCAGAGGTCTTCGCGCGTGAAGGCATCCAGCGCCCCGAAAGGCTCATCGAGGATCAGCACTTCCGGCTTGTGGACGAGCGAGCGGCAAAGCGACGCACGCTGGCGCATGCCGCCCGAAAGCTCGCTCGGCCGCTTGTCCTCGAAGCCCTCGAGGCCGACGAGGGCCAGAAGCTCCCGTGCGCGCTCCTCCTTCTGGCGCCGGGGCATCCGCGGGGCCACCAGCTCGAGCGGCAGAGTCACGTTCCGCAGCACGGACCGCCATTCGAGCAGGACCGGGTTCTGAAACGCCATGCCGACCGAGGACTTGGGCCCCGTGACCCGCTGCCCGTGCAGCCAGACCTCGCCTGCGTCCGGCTCCAGCAGGCCGGCGATCAGGCGCGTGAGGGTCGACTTGCCGCAGCCGGACGGGCCGACCACGGCCGCAAAGCCGCCCTCGGGAACCTGCATCTCGACGCCATCGAGGACGGGCAAGCGCCCGCCCTTCGTCTCGTAGGTGAGCTTGACGCCCCTTATGTCGATGAGCGCTTCGCCGGGAGGCGACCCGCCCGCAGGCCGATCCTCCTCTGGCCCCAGCGTCCGGCCACCGGCCGGAGAGGTTACTCCCACCGAATCCGCCTCTCCGGCCGGCGCATGCAGCAAGCTCTGCCGCGGTCAGGCTATTGAAGCATCCTCATTTCGGCGGCAGGCAGGTACGCGTCCGTGAAATAGAGCGACGCATCCGGCGCGTTCTGGAACTCGTAGGTCTCCGCGATCTGCATCAGCGCCTTCTCCATGCGCGCGGAATCGATTCCGCCGATTCCGTTGGCGGACGTGTAGTCCGTGAGCACGTTGGCGTCGATGGAGAGCTGGAGCCGGCGAGTCTCGAGCGCCGCGTCGGCGGCGGGATTCCGCTTCACCAGCGATTCGACGGCCTTCGCCGGATCGGCGATGGCATCCTTCCACCCCTTCGCGACGGCGGTGATGAACCCCGTGACCTTGTCGGCATTGTCGGCCGCATAGTCGGTGTTCACGATGATCGCGTTGCCGTAGAGCGCGAGGCCGTAATCCGCCATCAGGATGGTCGAAATGTCGTCCTCCGGCACGCCGAGGCGGACGAGATTCAGGAAGGACGAGAAGGAGTAGCCCGTAACGGCGGCCACGTTGCCTTCCGCCAGCATCGGCTCGCGGGTCGGGAAGCCGACGGGCTCCACGGTGATCTTGTCGACATCGAGGTCGTTGGCCGTGGCAAAGGCCGGGAACTGGGCCCAGGCGCCATCCGGCGGCGGCGCGCCGAGCACCCGCCCCTCCAGATCCTTCGGCACCGAGACGCCGAGGCTCTTGCGGCCGACGACGGCGAACGGCGGCTTGTCATAGACCATCATGACCGCGGTGACCGGTGCGCCCGGATTCTGGTCCAGGAACTTGACCAGGGAGTTGATGTCCGCGAAGCCGACCGGGAAGGCGCCGGTGGCCACCTTCGGGATGGCATCCAGAGAGCCCTGGCCGGCGGAGATCTCGACGTTGAGGCCGGCGGCCTCGAAGTGGCCATTGTCGATGGCCGCGAAGTACGGCGCCGAGGGCCCTTCGAACTTCCAGTCGAGGGCGAACGGCATGTCTTCCTGGGCGCTGGCGGACCCTGCCAGGGCCACGGCGCCGGCGAGTAGTGCGAGAGCGAACTTGTACATGAGCTACGACCTCCTCACATTGCTGTTTCCGAAGCGCGAATCCCCCTGCCGGTGCGTGAGACAGGTGACAGGTGCGCTTTGCGGTCGGTTCGTGCCTGTTTGATTGGAACCCTACCGGTTTGCCCGGAACCCTACTGGAATCCGGTGCCGGCGGAAACCAGAGACGTGACCCGCCCTCATCGTGGCGGTCCGGCTGGCCCCGCCTTCAATGTCGGACCGCCTGGCCAGAGATGCTCCCGGCCCCCGTGGCTCGGGGCCGGCACGCAGGGCCCGAACCCTCAGACCGCTACGAGACCCTGGGCAGCACCTCGTTCTTGAGCAGCGCCATGGAGTCGTACCAGGCCTCGTAGGGCTCCCAGTCGTGGCCCATGGCGAGCAGGGTCCCGAAGGGGCCGATCTCGCCCCGCAGATCGTTCAGCTTCTGCGCGACCTCGTCGACGGAGCCCACGATGAAGACGTTGTCCACCAGGTACTCCATGGTCACGTCGCTGTCGGCCATGTCCGGATCGTTCTTCAACAGCCCGAGCATGCCGACCTTGGGCAGGAGCCGGAAGAAGTAGTCGCGAAAGTCGCGCGCGAGGTTCCCTTCCAGCGCGAGCTTGCGGGCCTCGGCTCCCGTCTCAGCCACCACGACCTCGCGGGCGACGCGCCACTGGCTGGCGTCGGGCTCGCGGCCCGCGCTCTCTGCGCCGTCGGCGATCGCCTCCCAGTGGGTCTTGAGCAGCACCGGCGGCACGAGGTTGATGGACATGGGCATCCAACCCTTCGCCGCACCCATCTTCAGCGTGCCCGAGCGCGGGGAGACGCCGGCGACCCCGATCGGCGGGTGCGGCTTCTGGTAGGGGCGGACGTGCAGCCTGAGCCCATAGTCGGTCACCGTCTCGGGCACGGTGAAGCGAAAGCCCTCGCTCTCGTAGACGCCGGGCTCGGGATCGGTCCAGAGCTTCAGGATCGTGTCGAGCGCGGCCCGCGTGTAGCTCGCATTGTTGATGGTCGCGTCCTCGCCCCAGTAGCCGAAGACCATCATGTCGCCGGGGAAGCTGCCGATGCCGACGCCCCAGTTGAAGCGGCCTTCCGCCATGTGATCGAGCTGCGCGATGCGGTGGGCGAGGACGAAGGGATCGTGGTTCGGGATGCAGCTCACGCCGGTGCCGAGCCTGATCTGCTT
>JAPPMY010000263.1 GCA_028818855.1 Rhodospirillales bacterium | reverse complement strand
CGGCAAGGACCCGGCCTGCCTCAACCCCTTCGCCATGATCGACGCGGAGACCGCGGAGCGCGACGGCGACTACCGCGAGGAGTGCTTCGCCATGCTCGCGGGCGTCATCGGCCGCATGGCAAGGCGAAGGGGCGGCATCGACGACATCGAGGCGGCGCTCATTGCCGAGGCCATCGCCGCCGCCTGGGACGCGGCCGGCAACGATGCCGACCTTGGCACCGTGCGCGGGAATCTCGACGCCCGCTCCGACCGGCGCGCCAGGGACATGGCGACGGCATTGGGTCCCTGGTGCCCGGGGGGCGCCATGGGGCGGCTCTTCGCGGGCTCCAGCGTTCCCGACCTCGGGAACGCGCTCACCGTCTTCGAACTCGCCGAGCTCAAGGGACGGGGCGACGTGCAGGCGGTCGTCCTGATGCTGGTGGTCTTCCTCGCGACCCAGCGCATGTATCACGGGCCCCGCACCCGGGCGAAGGCGATCGTCATCGACGAGGCCTGGGACCTGCTCTCCGGCGAGGACAGCCGGGCCTTCCTCGAAGGGGCCGCAAGGCGCGCAAGGAAATACCGGGGCGCGCTCGTGACCGGCACCCAGTCGGTCAACGACTACTACGCCAACCCGGCGGCAAGGGCGGCCTGGGAGAACTCGGACTGGGTGATCTTCCTTGCCCAGAAGGACGAATCGGTCGAGCTCCTCAAGTCCGAGAAGCGCATCCACTGCGATCCCGGCATGGAGCGGGCGCTCAAGAGCCTGACGACAGCCGACGGTCGCTATGCCGAACTGGTGCTGCACGGCCCCGACGGCTGGCGCGTCGCGCGCCTCGTGCTCGACCCATGGTCGGTGGCGCTCTTTTCCTCGCGCGGTCCCGCCTTCGCGGCGGTCGAGACGCTGAAGGCCGAGGGTCTCACGACCGTCGAGGCCATCGACCGGATTGCCGACGCCGCGCCCGGAAGCGGCGCGAGCTCAGCCGACTCCAGACATTCCGAAAACCGAATCACGGGAGGCAATGCATGACGGCAAAGCGAAAGGTTGCGCGGCGGCGCGCCGGGACCGGACCGGGCGGAGCGGACCGCCCGCTCGCCTGGCCGGGCGATCCGGAGACCGTGACGGCCGGACCCGCGTCCGGCGCCCGACACGGGTCGGGCGCCATGATCGACTTCGAGGCGCTCGCCCATGTGCTTGCCAACACCTGCCGCCGGGGCGGCCGCTGCCGGCGCTACCACTCGGTCGCGGCGCACGCGGTGATCGTCAGCGAGGAGATCGAGGCGCTCGACGGGCTTGCCGAGGACGACCGCCGGCGTCTGGCGCTCCACGCGCTTCTCGCCGAGGCGCCGTCGGCCTGGCTCCGGGGGCAGACGCCGGACTCGCAGCGCGCGGCGGAGCGCGCCGGAAGACTCGCCGCCCGGATCGGGGCGGCGGTGCGCGAGGCGGCGGGGCTCGATTCGGACCTGGAAGGCGAACCGGCGGAGCTCCTCCGCTTCGTCACGCGCATGGCGGCCGCTGCCGAGCGCCGCGACCTGCTGGATGGCGATGCCGCTTCACAGTCTGTCGCCGTTTTTCCACCCCTGAAGCGGCGCATCCGCCCGATGCCGCCGGAGAAGGCCGCCCGGGCCTGGCTTGCCCGCTTCCGGGCGCTCGCCGGGGACCGGGCCGAGGCAGGGACGGGCGGCGGCGCGAAACAGGAGACAACGGATGAACTTTCGTCCAGGGAACTTTCGTCCAAGGAACTTTCGTCCCATGCGACGCACTGAGCATGGTGATTCCGGCTTGACGTCCGGGGCCGGCACCGCCGGCGCCTGGCCGGTTATGGTCTCGGCCGTCGTCCTCTCGGGCGCCTTGGCGGCGGTGGTCGCGGTGGCGACGGTGCGCCTCGCCGCACCGGAACCCCCGCGGATCGCGACCGTGCGCCTCGCCGAGATCACGGCCGCCTACGCGACGCAGGCCGCCGCCGAAGGCAGGACGACGGAGGACCTTTCGGCCGGGGTGCGGGCCTGGGGCGAGGCCCTCGAAGCGGCGCTCGGCCTCGTGGCCGAACGCGACCGCCTCGTGCTGCTGCCGGCCCGCGCCATCGCCGCCGGAGCGCCCGACGCGACGGCCCGGGTCGAATTCGTCCTTTCGGAGGTGCTTTCGCACCGGGGTTCGCACCAGGGTTCGGCCGACCTTTCGGCCAGGGGGGCGGGCCTTTCGGCCGGAAAATCCGGCCGGAGTGAGGAGCGATGAGCGTGCCTTTCGGCCGGAAATCCGGCTTGGGGAGCGGAGCGGTGAATGCGAACGGGCTGGATTCCGGGCGAAAGCTTCGCACCGGGCTGGCCGTCATGGTCCTGCTGGCGGCGCTCTGGCTCGCTGCGGCCTCGCAGGTCCGCGTCAACGCCAGCTGGTCGGACGGGGCCTGGGGCTACGCCGTCCTTCCGCTCTTCGGCCGGGACCCGGCGGAGGGGGATCGCGTGCTGTTCGAGCCACCAGAGTCCACGGGGTCCCGGGTGCCCTGGCTGAAGACGGTGCGCGGCGTGCCGGGCATGCGGATCGACGTCGGGACGGACGGAACGGTATTCCTGGACGGCTCGCCCGTTGCCATCGCCAAGACAACTGCGCTCGACGGGCGGCCGCTCGCCGGCATCGCGGCGGGGACCATACCGGCCGGGCAATTCTACCTGCACGCCGATCACGTGGACAGCCACGACAGCCGCTACGCGGAGATCGGCCTCGTACCGAGGGAACGCATCCTCGGACGCGCCGTCGCGCTGCCGGACATCCCCTGGCTCGGCCTCGACGGTCCGCTCGCCGGGCCGGAGGCCATCGGCGACGATAGTACACGGGAGGCAAGGCGATGACGCGCGCTGCCGTCCTGCTGCTCGCCACGGTCCTTGGCGGTGTCGCGGCCACGGGGCTCCCGCTTGCGGGATCCGCGAAGGACCTGGGCGTCCGCGGCGCGACATGGCCGGTGGCCGAGCCGGACCTGCTCGGGCAGATCGAGGCGCGGCTTCTGGAGATGCAGAACTCCGGGGAACTGGCGCGGCTCGAGGCGGACGCCATGGAGCGCGCCCGGCAGAGGCTCGAGGAACCGGACCCGGTTCCCGGCATCGCGCCGGCGCGGACGCGGCTGAGCCGCCTCCGGGACGTCTCCGTCACGGTCGCCCGCGACATAAGGGGGGCCGATGGGACGCTCATCGCCGCCGCCGGCACGCGGGTGAACCCGCTCGAGCGCGTGACGCTCGGCCGGGACCTCCTGTTCATCGACGGGCGGCGCGAGGCGGAGATCGACTGGGCGCTCGCCCGGGGAGCTTTCGCCCGGGACGTCGAAAACGGGCGTCCCGCAACGATCGTGCTCCTCGCCGGGCGGCCGCTCGAACTCATGCGGCGCCACCGCCGGCCGGTCTTCTTCGACCAGGGCGGGCGCCTCGCGGAACGCTTCGGGCTCCGCTTCACGCCGAGCCTCGTCCAGCAGGCGGGAGCGCGGCTCCGCATCGTCGAAATCCCGGTCGAGGACCGGAAGGACCCGGGCCCGAAGGCCGGGACAGAACCAACATTCCAACCGGAGGACTGAAACCATGCTGAACATGAACCGCGTCACGCTCATCGGCCACGTGGGGCGCGACCCCGAAATCCGCGACCTCGCCAGCGGCGAGAGGGCCGCGGTCTTCTCGATGGCGACCACAGAGCGGTGGCGGGACCGGGAGGGCCAGCCGGCCGAGGCCACCGAGTGGCACCGGGTGGTGGTCTACGGCGCGACCGTCGCGGCGGTGGAGACCATGCTGAGGAAGGGCGGCGCGGTGCTGGTGGAGGGAAGGATCGCAACGCGCGGCTACCAGGACAGGGAAGGGACCGAACGCACGGTCACCGAGATCGTGGTCGCCGGCCGCCAGGGAACGGTCAACGTGCTCGCGGCGCGGCGCGGGGACCCAGGATCGGGGTTCGCGGAATGATCCGGCGCCTCTTCGTTCCGGCCGCGGCCCTCGCGGCGGCCCTCCTCCTGTCCTCTCCGGCCTCGGCGCAGTCCTGCACCGGGCGGTTCGTCAACCCCGTCACGGACGTCTGCTGGGAGTGCCTCTTTCCGGTCTCCATCGGGCCGGTCACCGTCGGCAGCGCTCCGGGCGTCCGGGACACGCCGAACCCGGGATCGCCCATCTGCTTCTGCGGTTCGCCGATCCCGAGGATCGGCCTCTCGCTCGGGGTCTGGGAGCCGGCGCGCCTCGTGGACGCCACGCGGGCGCCCTGGTGCTATCCGAACCTCGGCGGGCTGACGATCGATCCGGGCCTGCCGGCCGGACGCGGGCGCACCGGATCGGCGGGCGGCGACGGCGCCAAGGGCTCGGTCTGGCACGCGCACTATTACATGTATCCGCTTCTCTCCTGGATCGGCGTCCTCCTCGATCTCGGCTGCCTCGAGGGCGGCGGTCTCGACATCGCCTGGACGTCGGAACTCGACCCCGCCTGGCTCGACGACGAGCTGAGCTTCCTCCTGAACCCCGAGGCGGCGCTCTTCGCGAACCTGCCGGCCCAGGCCGCCTGCGCGGCCGACTGCGCCGCGGCCTCGGCGGGGCTTCCCATGGATCCGCTCTTCTGGTGCGCGGGCTGCCAGGGCTCCATGTATCCGCTCACCGGCAACGTCGCGGCCCATGTCGGGGGGGTCCAGGCGTCGCTGCTGGCGTCCCAGCGCCTTCTCTACCGCCTCCACCGGGCCGGGCTCGCCTGGGGGACTTCGGGCTCCGCCGCACTCTGCGGGCGCGTCCCGATGCCGGTGATGAAGAAGTCCCAGTACCGCTGGCAGATGACCGAACCGGTGCCCGCGACGTCGCCCATGACCGGCTGCAACCCGACCGGGCGGTCCTCGGTCTTCTGGGAATCCCTCCGCGAACTGCCGGTGGCGGGCGAGAGCTTCGGCTACCTCGTCTGGCGGAAGCGCAACTGCTGCCTCCTGTGAAGGCGCTGAAACATGAAGGCAAGGATCGTGAACAACTCCCTTGAAATGGGGCCCACTGAAAAAGGGTTCCGAATGACCGGGTTGCGGAACGGTTTCCTTTCGATGGTCCTGACCGCCTTGCTGTTGGCTGCAGCCGGCCGTCCCGATCCCGTCGCCGCCGGCGAAACGCGTACGGCGGATCCCGGTCCCGAAGCGGAGGCCGCGAGGCTGGTCGAGGACGTCCTGGGCCGGGCCGAGGACGGCGACAGGGAGGCGTTCGGCGCCTGGACCCGTTCGATCGTCGAACGCGCCCTCGAACGCGCCCCCCTTTCGGGGGAATCCCTTTCGGGGCCCCATTCGGGGTCGGCGCTCCCGGCCGAACGCCATGCCGGCGAATTGCCGGATTCACCCCTTTCGGGGATGCGCGGCACGTCGGACATCCTCATCTTCATGAGCCTTTCGGTCCCCGCCGCGAGCTGGCGGCAATGGGCGCGGGATTCCGCGGCCGCGGGCGTACCCCTGCTACTCCGCGGCGTCGGCGACGGCGGCCTCCCCGGAACCGCGAAGCGGATCGGCGAGCGCCTCGGCGGCGCGGAGGCCGGGGTCGCCATCGACCCGCGCCTCTTCAGACTGTTCGGCGTGACGCGCGTCCCCGCCGTGGTGGTTGCGCCGGGCGGTGTGCCGCCGTGCCGGAGCCGGGGCTGCGCCGAGGATCCCGCGCCGCCCCACGACCGCGTCACCGGAAACATCAGCCTCGTGGCCGCGCTCGAAGCCATCGCCGGCGAGGGCGATGCCGGGCGCGAGGCCGCGAAGGCGGTTCTCGAACGGTTGGAAGGAGACTGGCGATGAGCGCGCGACAGGCACATTGGAGAATGCTGACGCTGACGGCGGCCGTCTGCGGTTGTCTTCTCTGGGTCGTCGCCGCCGCGCATGCCGAAGACCTTCCGGCCGAAGACTCGAAAGCGGCAGCGCGGGCCATTGGCTCGATCGGCAATGCGGCGGCGGGGACGATCGCGCGGGATTCTTCCAATGCGGCAACCGTGCCGGGCTACGCGGGAACGGATCTCCCCGAGCGGGCGATTCGCGCCGACGCACTCGAGGACGCGGCGCGCAGGCGCCTCGCCGATCCGGACGATCCGGGGGGCGTGGCGGGCCAGACGGTGATTCGCGGAATGACGTCGCGCCCGGTTTCGAGTGTCCCGGCGGGCGATCCGCTGGTGCGGCGCGCGGAGACCGTCGCGGCCACGCCGCAGTCGCCCGTTCACGGCGCGGACGGCCTCGCCTCGGGCAGCGTCTCGGACTGCGGGGCGGGACTCCGTGACGCCGGAGCGGGCGGACCCTGCGGCTCGGTCACGTCCTGCGTCGGGACGGGCTGCGAGACGGTCAGGCCGGAAGCGAACACCGGCTTCCTGGACGCGGCGACGCGGCTCAACATGGCGCTGGAACTCGGGGGCGACGAGTTCGACCGGCAGAACCTCCGCTTCTTCGCGGGCGAGCGCAAGGCCTGCCACATCCATCTCGGCGGACTTGCCGACTGCTGCAGGAACTCGGGCCTTCTCGCCGGTCTCGCCGACTGCTCGGCAGAGGAGCGGGAACTGGCCGTGGAGAGGAACGCCGGCAACACGCACTACCTCGGACGTTATTGCTCCCGGCGGACGCTCTTCGGGATCTGCATCCGCCACTCGCGGGCCTGGTGCGTCTTCGGCTCGAAGCTCGGGCGCATCCTCCAGGAGCAGGGTCGCCGCCAGCTCGGGATCGGCTGGTCCACTTGCCGGGGCTTCACCGTCGCGGAGATCGAGGGGCTCGACTTCGCGCGCCTCGACCTCTCGGAGTTCACCGCCGACCTGATGGACGGGTCGAAGGAACCGTCGGTTTCGCTCCCCGGCGCCGGGGCCACGGGTGACGCCATGCGGGCGCGCATCCGGGACTTCTACGATCGGGGCGGGTCATGAGGATTCTCGCGTTCACGCTGCCGGCCGCCCCGGTCCGCGCCCTGGCCCGCGCCGCCACGCCCGTAAGGGCGGCCATCGCCGCCGTGGCGCTGTCTCTCGCGATGGCCATCTCCGGGCCCTGGACCGCGAAAGCGGCGGAGGCGGCGGGGGAATGGCGGTCGTGGTGCGGCGCCCCCGGGTCCGGGGACCCCGGGTCCGGCGCGTCCCTCGGCTGGCATTTCTACTGCGACCGGCAGGACGGAAACGACGATGCCGCTGCCCCGCAACCCGAACCGCCCCCGGCCGCCGAACCCGGGAATTCCGCCATGGATCGCATCCTGGCGATGCGCCGGACGCTCGAGGAGGCGCGGGCCGAGGCGATCCTCGACCCCACGGCCGAAAACGTCGCCGCCTACCTGCACCTCCAGCAGGAGACCCTGCAGAGGGCGGCGGCCTTCTCCGACGCCTTCCGCCGCACGGTCTGGGCGACGCCTTCGCTCGACTACACGCTCCGCCGCCCGGTGGGCGCGCTCGCCAAGCAGGTCTGGTCGGACGGGCGGCGCGAGGCGCGTGACGCCGCGCTCGCGCGCCTCGGCGAGCGCTACGGGCTCATCTATCTCGGCCACGCCGGCTGCGCGTCCTGCCGGGTCTTCGGGCCGCTCCTTCGCGCCTTCGCGCTCCGCCACGGAATCGACGTGCTCGCCGTCTCGCTCACCGGGGAGCCGCTCGAGGGCTGGCCCGAGGCTGTTTCCGACAACGGGCGCGCCGCCCGGCTCGGCCTCGCGGGTGCGCCCGTACCGGCCTTGGTGCTGTTCGACGCAGAGACGAAGCGGGCCGTCCCGGTCGGCTTCGGCGTCATGGCCGAGGACGAGATGGCCGAGCGGATCTTCGCCCTCACCCAGCTGGAGCCCGGACATGATTACTGACCGCCTTCGCGCTGCCGCCGCGTGCGCGGTAATGTTCCTCGTGCTTGCCGCGCCCGCGCCGCCTGCAAAGGGCGACGTGCGCACCGAGATGGACCGCTTCTGGCAGGGCGCGGCCGTCAACACCACCGGCCCGACGGCCTTCCGGGGCCAGGCCTCGGGGCACTGGACGCTCGGGAACCTCTATCTCCGGGCGCCGGTGCGTTCGGAACAGGTCGCCACCGTGAACCTGCCCTCCTTCCGCGCCGGCTGCGGCGGCATCGACGCCTTCGCGGGCGCCTTC